>ONRL01000003.1 GCA_900320225.1 uncultured Lentisphaerota bacterium | reverse complement strand
TACCCACTGTCAACACTGCCCCTAACCGACATTCCCCTTGCCTAAAAGCCTTTCCGCTTTTGCTCTCCACGGTTGTTCGCTTTTGCTTTCACCGCGACAAAATATTTTTCAGGCGTGGATGGGGGAAGATTCGCGGTCGTGGACCTGGCTGCGGTAGAGGCTCCAGCCGTTGTTGAGCCAGAACGCGACGCCGCACACCCACATGGCGGGCATGAGCAATTCATGGTTGCCGCTGATCTCCGCCACCATCACGATGGACGTGATGGGCACGCGGATGGCGCTTGCGAGGAAACCCGCCATGCCGACAAGCGCGAACTCGGCGGGCACGATGCCCGTCCAGGACGGCAGCACGTCCTGGTACCAGAGTCCCGTCGCGAGGCCGAGCGCGCAGCCGCACACGAGCGCGGGCGCGAACACGCCGCCCGAACCGCCGGACCCGACCGTGAACGACGTGGCGACGACTTTCAGGAAGAAGAACGCCACGCAGCAGAGAGGTGCCATGCGCCACCAACCGTGATGCGATACGACGAGGCCCGACGCCGAGGCAAAGCACGAATCAACAAGTCCGTAGCCCGCGCCATGCACGAAGGGGCAGACAAGCGCAATCAGTCCCACGGCGAGGCCGCCCATCGTCGCCTTGAGCCACACGGGCGCCTGGAACCGCCGGAACACGCTCTCCATCCAGCGGAAGAAGGCGATGTAGAACCGCGCGCCAAAGGTAATCACGAGCGCGAGGCCGAAGTACGGCAGCAGATGGAGGCCCTTCTCGAAATGTTCGCCGGGCATGGTGAAGAGCGGGTCCCATCCCCAGAAACAGGCGAACACGGTGTAACTGAGCGTGGAAGCCGCGAAGCTCGGCAGAAGCGCCTCGTACTCGAGGTCACTCGACGAATAGAATATCTCCGCGCCGAAGATCGCGCCCGCGAGCGGCGCGCGGAACAGCGCCGCGATGCCCGCACCCACGCCGGCGGCGAGCAGGATGCGCGCGGCGCGGCGGTCCAAATGGAGGAGGCGCGTGACGACGCGTCCGCACGCCGCGCCGAGCAACGTGACGGGACCTTCGTAGCCCGCGCTGCCGCCGAGTCCCACCGTGAGGACGGACGCGACGGACTTCACGGGGATCACGGTGCGGGGGATGTCCGCGTCCTGGTGGAACGCGCGCACCGCCGAGTCCGTACCGCGCGCGTGCTCCACGCGGGCGAAGCGCGAAATCAGGAGCGCGCCCGCGCAGGCACCGAGCGCCGGAAGGAAGAAGCGCGCCCAGGGGGGCGAGACGAGCGCCGACACCTCGTCCATCCGCACGATCATCCATTCGAACCCAGCCGTCACGAGGCCCGTGACCGCGCCGAGCAGGGCCGCCTCGAGGAAGTAGCGCCCCGTGCGGAACGACATGCCGCGCCCCGAGAAGAAGAACTTCCACGAGGCGAGGGAGAGGTCCTTGGAGAGGTCGCGGAGCATCGTCAGCCGTTTTTCTTCGCGGCGATTTCCGCGCCGAGCGCGGCGCCGTCCTTGCGGGAACGGGCCTTGAGGAAAATCCGCAGGGGCGCACCTTCCAGGCCGAAGCGCGCGCGGATTGCCTTCTCGAGGTACGTGAGGTAGGCGGGGGTGACGAGCTTCGGGTCGTTCACGAACAGACGCACGGTAAGGGGGTCCGTCCCAACCTGGAGCCCGTAGTAGACCTTCAGGCGCTTGCCGTTCTTCATCGGCGCGAGCGTGCGCTTCATGGCCTCCACGATCGTGCGGTTGAGGACGCCTGTGGGCATCTGCGTCTGGACGCTCGACGCCACGGCGTCGATGGCGTCGACGGTCCGGCGGATGTTGTAACCCGTCTTCGCGCTGCAGTAGACCACCGGCGCGAACGAGATGAACGGCATCATCTGGCGCAGGACAGGCGTGGCCTTCGCCTCGGTCATCCCCTTCTCGATGGCGAGGTCCCACTTGTTCATGAGAATCACGCACGCGCGGTGCGCGTCGAGGATCTTGCCCACGATGCGCATGTCCTGCTTCGTGGGGCCGAGCTCGCTCTCGAGGACGAGCAGCACCACGTCCGCCTCCTCAATCGCCTTTTCGCTGCGGAAGAGGGAGAAGTTGTCCACGCTCGTCTTGGACATCTGGGTGTGCTTCTTCATGCCCGCGGTGTCCACGAGCGTGTAGTGGCGCGCCGTCGGACCCCGGCCGATCGTGAACGGCACGTCCACGCAGTCGCGCGTGGTGCCGGGTATGTCGCTCACGATCACGCGTTCAGCGTTGAGGAGGCGGTTGATGTAGGAGCTCTTGCCGGCGTTGGGACGGCCCACCACCGCCACGCGCAGGGGCCGCGCCTTCGTGATTTCCTCGGCGGGCGGCAGCTTCGAGGTGGCGAACTGGACGAGCGCCGCGGCGCCGCGCCCGTGTTCGGCGGAGACGGGAAACACGGGCATGCCGAAACGGGCGAACTCGTCCGCAAGCGCGTCGTCGTCGGGCCGGTCGCACTTGTTGGCGGCAATCGCGCAGGGCACGCCCGACTCGCGCACGCGCTGGAGCACCTCCTCGTCGAGCGGCGTCACGCCCGCGCGGACGTCCACCACCACCACGCACACGGCCGCGTCCGAAACTGCCACGGCAGCCTGCTGGCGCGTCTCGGCGGCAAGGGGGTCCTCGCTCCCCGGCGTGCGGTCGAAGGCGAGCCCGCCCGTGTCCACGAGCAGGAAACGCTGTCCGTTCGCCTCCACCTCGCGCGCCACGCGGTCGCGCGTGACGCCGGGCTGGTCGAACACGATGGCGATGCGCTTCCCGGCAATGCGGTTGAAAAGCGCGCTTTTGCCCACGTTCGGGCGGCCGACGATCGCGACGACGCGCCCGGGGCCTGCGGTGGCGGTTTCTTTCATTTCAGAAGACCCGTTTCTTGTAAAGGTAGAAGAGCAACCCCACGATCGAGAGGGCCAGGAGCAGGGAAATGGCGGTGATGACGGCAAAGGCATGGACGTTGTGCTGCATCGGCAGCTCGATGTTCATGCCGTACACCGAGGCGATGAGCGTAGGGGCCGCAAGCAGGATCGTCGCCGCCGTCATGTATTTCATCACGTTGTTGAGGTTGTTGTTGATCACGCTCGCGAACGTGTCCATCGTGCCGTTCAGCACGGCCGCGTGGATCGTCGCCGTCTCGAGCGCCTGCTGGTACTCGACGGCCGCGTCGTCCAACACGTCGCGGTCGTCCTCCGTCATGTTCAGCTGACGTGCGTGGTCGAGGCGGTTGATGAGGATGTTGTCCGCCTTCAAGGACGTGGAGAAGTAGACGAGCGACTTCTGGTAGGTGAGCAACTTCAACAGCGCCTCGTTGCGAATTGACTCGTGCAGGTCGTCCTCAAGGTCCTCGATCTTCGCGTGCATGTCGCGCAGGTAACGCAGGAACAGCACCGCCGCGTGCCAGAGGAGGCGGAAAAGGAAGCGGTTCTGGTCCGCCGGCGGGCAGACGCGCCGGATCTGGTCGAGAAACGCGCCCGTCACGGGCGTCGCCTGCGAACAGATGGTGATCACGCTGCGGCCGAAGAGGACGATGCCAAGCGGAATCGTCTCGTACGGAAGAACCGTCTCGTCGTCCTCCTCGCCGCGTACCGGGTACGGCACGTGAACGATCACGAGCGAGAAACCGTCCTCGTTCTCAAAGCGCGGACGTTCCTCGCGGTCGAGGGGGTCGGTGAGGAAGTCCCGCGGCACCTGCGAATACGTGAGCACCTGCTCCAGCTCCGCCGTGGTGGGTTCCGAGAGGTTGATCCAGCACGAATCGCACAGATCGGAGGTCTCTTTCAGACCTCCGTTCTCCCATCTGTAGACTGTCATCATGGACGCACCTCCTTCCTCTTGGAAAAATCGCCGTATAGTTTCTCACTCTTGGAGAAGGATTGCAACCCAAAAATACGGAAAAATCACCTGAGGGCGTCCAATCGCTCCATCACGTCGAAGCCACGCCGGTCCGGCCAGCTCGTCACATTGCGCAGAATCACCACGAGCGTGCGCGTGGACGGGTCGTATCCGACAAAGGACGCCCCCCCGTAGATCATCCCCGCCCGGTACACGATCCGACGCCCGTTCGGCAGCACATGGACGCGCAGAAGGCCGTAGACGGCCTCGTCCGGATAGGATTCAAGCGGCCTGTCCTTGATGTAGGCGTCCACGAGCGGCCAGCAGGAGCGAAAGAACAGGAGACAATCCGATGCCGACGAGAACAAACCGCCTGTCGCCCGCAACGCCTCGCCAAGGCGGTGGTCAGGCACTTCGTGGCGGCGCCGAATGAACCACGGGAGGTGCCCTGCGCACGCGCGCGTGAGGCGGTTCGTCTGGTCGCCGTGCGGGAAGTAGGTCGTATCCTCGAAGTGATGCGGCCCCGTCAGTTCGTCATGGAGAATCGTCTCCAGGTCGCGCCCGAGGGCGTCCTCCACGGCCATGCCGAGAAGTCCGAACCCCACGTTCGAGTAGACGTTGCCACCTTTCCGAAGCGCCGCGCGCCACCGCGGCCGCCATATCTCGCGCGCGAATCTTTCCCGCGTATCGAAATCGGCGTAAATGTGGCTGCCCACGAAACCGCAGCGGAACGCGGTGAACATGTCCACGGGATTCCACGGCGTCATGAACTCGCGCGGAAGGCCGCTTTTGTTCTCCACGAGATCGCGCAGCGTCACGCGCGCGCACTCGGGCGGCAGTTTGAGTTTGGAGTAGGCGGCGACGGGGCGGTCAAGGTCGAGCCGGCCGTCTGCGTGCAGCTGGAACAGAATCGGGTAGAGGAACATCTTCGAGAGCGATGCAATGCGGTAAAGGCTGTGCTCGTCCGCACCGCCCGCGCACGCGAACACCGGTTCGCCCGACTCGCCGCGCACCACGCCCACGACGCAGGTGTCGTCACCGCCGTCCGCCACGTAGAAATCCGCCGCCGCCTGCGCCACTTCCCGGACGCTTTGCGCGCCGGCCAGGCGATCCCGCATCGTCGTGCAGCCGGCGGCGAACGCCAACAGAAAGATGGCGCTCGCCTTACGCACGGCGGAAGACGAGCGAGGTGTTCACGCCCCCAAAGGCGAAGTTGTTCGACATCGCGTATTCGATGTCGAGCGTGCGTCCATCGCCCGTGACGTAGTCGAGTTCCGCGCAGGCGGGATCGACATGCCGCAGATTGAGCGTGGGCGGGTACCAGCCGGTCTGGAGCGATTTCACCACCATCGCCGCCTCGAGCGCACCACACGCGCCGAGCGTGTGGCCGGTGTAGCTTTTGATGGAGGAGATTGGCACGGCACGGCCGAATGCCGCGCGCGTCGCGGCGGTCTCGGCCACGTCGCCCGCCTTCGTCGCGGTGCCGTGTCCGCTCACGTAGCCCACGGCGGCGGCATCAAGCCCCGCGTCGCGCAGCGCGCCCGTGAGCGCGCCCGCCATCGTCTCCGCGTTCGGGTTCGTCACGTGCGTGCCGTCCGTGGTCTCGGCGAAGCCCATGACCTCGGCGAGGATCGCCGCCCCGCGCGCCCGCGCATGCTCGTACTCTTCCAGCACGAACGTGGCGGCGCCGTCGCCGATCACGAGACCGTCGCGGTCCACGTCGTACGGCGCCGGCGTGGCGCGCGGCTCGTCATTCCGCAGCGAAGTCGCGTAGAGCGTGTCGAACACCGCCACCTGCGTGGGGCTGAACTCCTCCGCACCGCCCGCAATCATCACGTCCTGGACGCCCCAACGGATGAGCTCGGCGGCGTTCCCGATCGCGAGCGACCCGCTCGTGCAGGCCGTGCCGGTGGGGACGAGGCGGCCGTGGGTCCGGAAATGGACGGACAGGTTGCACGCGGTCGTCTGCGGCATGAGCTTGATGTACGTGCCGCTCGTGACTCCCACGACTTCCTTCGTCTTGAGCATGGAGTAGAAGTCGAGCATTGGCGCGATCGACCCCGAACAGGAACCGTACGCCACGCCCGTGCGGCCGCTCTGCAGATCCGCCTCCTCCAAGCCCGCCTGCGCGACGGCCTGTTCCGTGGCCGACAGCGCGTACATCGCCACATCGCCCATCGTGCGCGTTGTCTTGCGCGTCCATTCCGCCGGACGCATGAACGCGGTGCGGCATCCGATGTGCGCGTTGAGGTTCTTGTACTCGGCAAGCTCCGGCAGCACCTGCACGCAGTTTTCAAAGACTTTGAGACGGGCGAACGACGTCTCCACGTCGTTGCCCAAGGGGCTCACGGCACCCATACCCGTCACCACGACGCGGCGGACCATTGTCTATCTTCCTTTCGCATGGCCGAATAGTATATCATAAATGAAGCCATCGGAAAGGTTTTTGCCAGTTAGAGTTTCACGACGAAGGTGGTGCCCACGCCCGGACGCGATGTGCAGGTGACGCTGCCGCCATAGGACGTGACGATCGCCTTCACCACCGCGAGGCCAAGCCCGTTTCCCGGCAACGACCGGCTCGCGTCGGAACGCCAGAAGCGCTTGAAGAGATTCGGCTGGTCGGCCTCGGAGATGCCGATGCCGGTGTCGGACACCGCGAGGCGCGCGAGCCCGGTGTCCGGTTCCTTCGTGAGCGTCACGCTCACCGTGCCGCCCGCCGGGGTGAACTTCACCGCGTTGTCGAGAAGGTTCCCCACGAGCTGCTGCAACTTTGCCTTGTGGGCGGATCGCACGATCTCCCCCTCGGGGAGGTCGAGGACGAACGCGACGCGTTTGTCTTCGGCCACGGAGGCGTAGAATTCCGTCATCTGCCGCACGATGGCCGCGAGGTCCACGTCCATGCGCGGCGACCGTTCGATGCGCGCCCCGGTCTGGGAGAGGTCGAGCATCGTGTTGATGAGTTCGAGCATTGAGGACGTCTCCTCCGCCACGCCGGCGGCGAGCTCCGCCACGGACACCTCGCCCATCGCGGCCAACTCCGCCTGCGCATGCATGCGCGCGAGCGGCGTGCGCAGGTCGTGCGCGATGTCGTCCGAAAGGTCGTGCAGTTCCTGCATGGCCTTCGCATGGCGACGGCGGATGGACCGGTAGGCGAGAAAGAACGCGACAAACCCCACGCACGCGCCCAGCACGCCGAACGCGTTGCACACCAGCACCCACGTCAGCGTGTGCTCACTCAAGTACATAGCCGAACCCGACGACCGTGCGGATGTGCTTCACGTCATGCCCCTTGTCGATTTTGTCTCGAAGACGGCACACGCGCGTCTCGACGAGGTTCGTGTGCGGATCGAAGGAACAGTCCCACACGCGTTCGAGGATCGTCGTCTTGGAGATGACGCGCCCCTTGTTGCGCAGGAGGTATTCGAGGAGCTGGTACTCGAGCGGCTGGAGGCGGATGGATTCCCCCGCGCGCGTGACCTTGTGCGTCACGAGGTCCATCTCGAGGTCGCCCGCGCGCAACACCGTCTCGGGATCCGCCGAGGCGCGGCGCAGCACGGTCTGCACGCGCACGATCACCTCGGCGATGGAAAACGGCTTCGCGACATAGTCGTCGGCACCGGCTTCAAGGCCCGCAATGCGCGAATCCACGCTGCTGCGGGCACTCAGGATCACGACGGGGAGCTTGCTGCCGGAGGCGCGCAGGCGGCGGATGAGCTCCAGCCCGTCCATCTTCGGCAGCATGATGTCCACGATTGCGGCGTCGAAGGAGCCATGCTGCGCCTGCAGGAGCCCGTCCTCGCCGTCGGCGGCGCGCGTGGTGCGGAAGCCCGCCTCCCGGAAGCCCCGGGCGACGAATTCCGCAATCTTGGCGTCGTCCTCGACGATCAGCACGTGCATGGCGCAGCGGCTCCTTCCTCTGCATCAGAACGCGTTGAGGGCGTCCTGCATCCGCTTGTTCCGATCCTTCTCCGCGGCCTTGCGCGCGTCCTCGGCCATCTCGCTCCGCTCCTCGTCCGCGAGGCGCGTCACGTCGGCGTCCCAGGCGGTGATCACGGCCTCGTAGTCGTCGGTTGCACCGGCGAGGCAGGCGGTCACGCGGCGGTTGGGCGCCATGTCGAAGCGGTAGTAGGGATGCGTCCAGGAGAGTCGACGCGCCCACGTGCGGTAGCGCTTCTCCAGCGCTTCGACGAGATAGTGGCGGCGCCAGTTGCCGTCCGTCGGCTCGATGGCCTTCTTCGCGCACGCACACACCATGGCGACCTTGTGAGTCTTGGGCGTGAGGTACACGAAGTAGTCGTCGAACCCGGCAAGGGGCTTGGCGGGCTTGAACTTCGCGCGCACGAGCGAGGGCTCGTCCCTGTCCTGCACGATGTCCTTCTTGGCGACCTTGAACACGTCACCGAACTTCAGGCCGAGGAACACGTCCGTGTCGACGGGTTCGGCCTTCACCCCCGGCGCGGCCACGACGCCCGCCGTGGCGGTGTCGCCCACGGGATAGGATTGCAGGCTCTCGCTCGTGCAGGTCGCGACGACGTTGCCGTCCGCGTCCGTAGTGGTCGTCGTCTCGCGGCGGCGCTCGGTCACCATGTTCCCGTTCGTCGTCACGGACGTCTCCACCTGCGTGCGCGTGGCAGGCTCCTTCGCCTTGTCGGAAACGGCGGCCGGCTTCGCCTTGTCGGCGGCAGCCGCCTGCTTTTCCTCGGCGACAAGGCAGGTACCCACAATCGCCACCAGCCCGGCGGCGATTCCGAATGTCAGCATTTTGCGTTTTGACATAATTTGCTTCCTTTCTTTTCTGGTTGTTGCAGATGCCTATTAGTTTATCAGTTAGACATTGCCGCAACCTTGCCATGACATTACATTTTGGTCATTCGGTCTTTTTCTCCATGAGCCTCGTGCGGATGATTGTAGCATTTCACCCCCCGCGCGCGCAAGCGCAAAAGAAACGCCGCCGCGGTTTGGAACCGCGGCGGCGCCGCATGCAGGCGGCATCCGCCTCACTTGCACGCCTGCTCGGCCTGGCAACGCCTGCACTCTGCGTTGCCGCACGGCTTGAACACGCCGCCCTCGTGGAGGAGGTAGCGGTAGGTGTCCGACTTGCCGACCGTCGCGTGCATGACGCCCGGCGCATTCACGTCGACGCCCTTGCCGACGAGCCACTGGGCCACCGCAAGGCGGTCCTTGGCCGCGGCGATCGTCAGCTGCACGGGACCGTACTCCGCGCCGGCGTCGGCCAGCACGTCGAGCACGTCGCGGCTGCCGGCGAGGCACGCGGCGTCCATCGGCGTCTGTCCTTTGGCGTTCTTCGCCGCCACGTCGGCCTTCGCGGCGACGAGCGCGGCCGCGACGGACGCCTGGTTCCGGCGCACCGCGATGAAGAGCGCCGTCTCGCCGGCCTTGTTGGCCTTGTCCACGCCGTTCTTCGCGAGCATGGCCTTCACGACGGCGAGGTTGCCGCGGCGGACCGCGTAGTGCAACGCCGTGTCGCCGTTCGCGTCCACGGGATCGAGCGCGGCCTTTTCGTCGGCCAGCTGCTTGAGGAACGAGTTGTGTCCGGTCTGGATCGCCAGCAGCACGCCCGTGCGCGCCAGCGGGTCGCGGGCGGAGGTCCCGTTCACGTCGGCGCCGAGCTTCAGCGCGCGCGTCACCACGGCCGCCTGGTCGAGGTAGACGCCGCCGAGCAGGACGACCGTCGCCTGTTCGGCGTCGATCTTCTTGCCGAGCTTCAGCAGGCGCATCGTGCGGGCGTACTCGCCGAGGAGCGCGTTCAGCCGCAGATGGGACTCAGGGCACTTCACGCCGAGCTGCTTCGCGATGGCGTCCTCCGCCATGGCGATCTGGGAATCAAACGAGACCTCCCCGTCGATGTCCGCCAGCAGCTTCGCGTACCGCTCCGCCTCGTTGGCGGCGTCGCGCTCCTTGATCAGGCCGTCGAGCTGAGCGACGTACTTGTTGAGACGGACGCGCAGAGCCTCGTTCAACTCCCACGTCGTCATCGGATCCGGAGCCTTGGTGATGAGGGCGAGGATCTCCGTCTTCACCGTCTGGCAGAACTTCGCCACGTCGGCGGGGCGGTAGTACTGCGCGACGATGCCCTTCTCGAGTTCGGCGAGAGCCTTCTCGAGCTCGGAGAGGTCCTTGTCCGTCTCGGCGGAATAGGAGCCGGTGCGCTTCTCCAGCATCTCGCGGATGCGCGCGGAGAGCTTGGCGAGGTAAGTCTCGGCGTCGCCCTGCGCGATCGTCAGTCCGACCATCGCGGCCTTCAGCTGGTCGAGGGCGTCGAGGATCTGCTGGTACGTGTCGTGCACGTACTCGTACTTCTCGGCGTACTCGCGGAACTCCTCGTACTTCTTCGCGTCGAACAGCTCCTTCGCCTTGGCGTCGATCTCCTTCAGGAGCGCGGCGCACTGGTTCGGGTTCACCACGCTGTTCAGGAGCCCCACGCGCGTGGCGAAGATCCGGGCATCCCAGTCGGTGTCCTTGACGAGGGCCACGTCGCGCACGACGTTGCGCGCGTCGGCGTAGCGTCCCTCGGCGACGGCTTCGGACACCTTCGCGATCAGGTCGGTGAACACGTACTTGTATTTCATCGACTTGAGCGTCTCGACCGTCTTGGCGCGCAGCTTGGCGAGGCGGTCGTTGACGGCGTTCGACCCGAGCAGCAGCACTTCCTCCTCCTGCGCCTTGCCGGAGAGGAGCGCGATCAGCGCGGAGGCCTTCTTGTCGAAGTCCGCCACGAGCTTGTCGGCATTCTCCTTCGTGCAGTCGTTGCGCACGAGCGCCGCACGGTAGCCGTCGAGCAGCTTCTTGTAGTTCGCGAGCTCGGGCTTCGCGACCTCGCCCACGACCTTCTTGGTGACCGTGTCGACGTGGCTGGCCAGGCGCTCGACCTCGACCGTGGCCTTCTGCGTCTCCTTGACGACGGCCTCGATCTTCTCGGCGGGGACGCCCATCTTCTCGAGTTCGTCCTTCACGCCGTCGAGCTTCTTGTCGATGACCTCGGAGTAGGTGCGGATGGGCGGATAGGCTTCGGCCCAGGCGATCGCGTCGTCGTACGACGCGCCGTCCTTGGCCTCCTTCACCTTGTCGGCGAACTCCTTCTCGATCGCCGTCCAGTTCGAGGGGTTGACGAGTCCCAGCAGCAGTTCGCAGCCGGCCTTGCGCACGCGGGCGCCGAGTTCGAGGTCCTTGGTGGACGCCGCCACCCAGATCGCCTCGCGCGCCTCGGCGAATTCGCCGTCCGCCACGAGCTTCTTGACCTTGGCGGTGAGCTCGTCGATGACGAACAGGATGTACGCCTCGCGCATCTTGGCAGACTGGGCCGCGGCGAGCTTGTCGATCCGGGCGTTGAGCGCGCCGGTGCCGAGCTGCAGGAACGCCTTCGAGCTGGTCGAGCCGTTCTCCTTCGAGGCCGCCTTGGAAAGCGGCGCCAGCAGCGGCTTCACTTCGCCGTCGAACTTGCCGACGATGCCCTTGGCGGCCTCCTCGGTGCAGTCGTAGCGCACGAGCAGCTTGCGGTATTCCTCCAGCCGCTCCTCGTACGCCTTGAGGTCCGGCGAGAACCCGGCGATCTCCTTGCCCTCCGTGGTCGTGACGGCGTTCGTCGTGACGTCGGTCATGTCCACGATCTTCTCCGCCTCGCCCACGAGTTTGCCGGTCGCGGCGAGAATGGGCTTCATGTTGGCTTCCTTCACGCCGATCTTGACGAGCTCCGCCTCCACCGTCTTGAGCTTCTCGTCCAGTTTCAGCGAGTACGTGCGCACGTGCTTGTACGCCTTCAGCCAGGCGATGGCCTCGTTGAACTGCTTCTCCGCCGCGAAGGCGGCGACCTTCTCCATGATTTCCTTCTCGATCACGGCCCAGTGGGTCGGGTTGACGAGAACGCGCATCTTCTCAATCGCGAACTTCCGCAGCTCGGCGTCGACTTCGGCGTTGCCGGTGGTGGGCGCGCGCCACAGGGCCTCGCGCGCGAGATCGTACTTGCCGCCCGCGACGCTCTTCTCCACGAACGGGGTCACGCGCGACGTCATGGACTTCACGTAGGCGGGAACGATGCGCGTCTTGTTCAGCTCGTCCATGAAGGCGGAAACGGGGCCGTCGATCTCGGCGATTCCAGTCTTCTTGTAGCCATTCAGGTAAGCGGTCGCCTCTTTGTACTGTCCCTGCGTCAGGAAGCCGTCCACGGCTGCGGCAAGGGCCTTCTTGGCCATGGCCACCCGGGCGGGATAGACGACCTCCTTCTTGTACCGGAGGGCCTCCGCCTCCGCGAACGCCTTGACCGCGGCAACATCGTCCTCCGACGCTTCAGGACCGAGCAGGCCCTTGATTTTTCCCTCGGGCAGCGTCGTCGAAGCGGAGCTCAGCTTCCCCGCGCTTGATTCGCGATCGACGATGGCCTGCACGGCGGCGCTCACCGAGTGAGCGGCCTTATCGACCTTCTCCTGCGTGGAACTCGACACCATCACGGGATCGCCGTTCGGCGTGAAAACGGGATTACCTCGTGAATCGACCATCTGCGACGTGCATCCGGCGGCCAGGCCGAGCAAGACAACAGACGGCACGAACAATAACTTTCGCATTTTCGTTTCCTTATTCGCTATGTTGAAAGCGCGCGCACGCGCCCCCCGGACGAACCCTCGCCGACTACCCGCCGACGCCGGAACCGCCCGAAAACGCACGAATTCTACCAAAACATTTCGCGCGGAACAAGCGGGAACCACGCAAAACGCAAGGGACAAAACGGCCCGGATGTGGTAGAATATTCGCCCTTGAGGAATCAGGCACAATGAACAAAACCGTCTATTTCGACAACAACGCCACCACGCAGGTCGCGCCGGAGGTGCGAGAGGCCATGATGCCCTTCTTCGGCGAGCTCTACGGCAACCCGTCGTCAATGCACGCCTTCGGCGGACAGGTCGCCAAGCACGTGGAGAAGGCACGCGAGCAGGTGGCCGCCTTCTTCAACTGCCAGCCGGACGAGGTCTACTTCACCTCGTGCGCCACGGAGTCCGACAACACCGCCATCCGCGGCGCCGCCGACTGGTTCGGCAAGGACATGAAGATGGTCACCACCGCCGTGGAACACCCCGCCGTGCTCCAGCCCGCCCGCCGGCTGAAGGCGCTCGGCCACACGGTCGTGGAGCTGCCCGTCAACCACGTGGGCCAGTTCGACCTCGACCAGCTCCGCGCCGAGCTGAAAGGTACGAAGAACGCCCTCGTCTCCGTCATGTGGGCCAACAACGAGACCGGCACCGTGTTCCCCGTGCGCGAGGCAGCCGAAATCGCCAAGGAATGCGGCGCCACCTTCCACACCGACGCCGTGCAGGTGGCCGGCAAGGTCCCCATCGACATGCAGACCGTGCCCGCGGACCTCCTCGCCGTGAGCGGACACAAGTTCCACGCCCCGAAGGGCATCGGCGCCCTCTTCGTCCGTCGCGGCACGAAGATCAAGCCCTTCCTGCTCGGCGGACACCAGGAAAGCGGACGCCGCGCCGGCACCGAGAACGTGCCCTACATCGTGGGTCTCGCCAAGGCCTGCGAGCTCGCCATGCAGAACTACGAGGCCGAGGCCCGCCAGATTGCCGCCCTCCGCGACAAGCTCCAGGCCGGCATCCTCGCCACCTGCCCGAACGTGCGCGTGAACGGCGACCTCGACCACCGCCTGCCAAACACCCTCAACGTCAGCTTCGAGTACATCGAGGGCGAGGCCATCGCCTACCACCTCTCCGACGAGGGCATCTGCATCTCCACCGGCTCGGCGTGCGCCTCCGGCTCGCTCGACCCGTCCCACGTGATCCGCGCCATGGGCGTCCCCTTCATCGCCGTCCACGGCTCCATCCGCTTCTCCCTCTCGCGCTACAACACGATGGAGGAGGTCGACTACGTGCTCGAGAAGCTCCCGCCCATCATCAAGAACCTCCGCGACCTCTCGCCGTTCGGTCCCGACAAGGGCCCGACGACGTATCAGTGAGAGGTGCTTGGTGCTTAGTGCTTGGTGATTAGTGATTAGTACGAAAGATAATGGTAGGGATATCAAAACTGTATTTCGGGACGATCGAGGAAAGCGATCGTCTGCGGTATCGTCCGGGCGCGCACCGCAAGCCCATCGTGGTGTGGAACTGCACGCCCGCGTGCAACCTTTCATGCAGCCACTGCTACGCCGCGTACGCAGGCGAGCAGAAGGTGCTTTCAACGGAGCAGGCCCTCGCCGTCATTGACGACCTCGCCGCCTTCGGCGCGCCCGTGCTGCTCTTCTCCGGCGGCGAACCCTTCGCCCGGTCCGACATCCGCACGCTCGCCGCGTACGCGAAGGAGAAGGGACTCCGCGTCACCTTCTCCACGAACGGCACGCTCATCGACAACGCCACAGCCGATTGGCTCCGAGACCTCGGCGTCGCCTACGTGGGCATCTCCATCGACGGCACCGAGGCGATCCACGACGCCTTCCGCCGCCGCCCCGGCGCCTACCAGCTCGCCCTCGACGCCATCCGCCGTCTCCGCGCGCGCGGCGTGAAGGTGGGCCTGCGCGTGACCATGACGCGCGACAACGTGCGCGCCATCCCCGACATCTTCAACCTCATGCGCGCCGAACGCGTGCCACGCATCTGCCTCTACCATCTCGTCTACACGGGACGTGGCAAAGAGATCGCCGCCACCGACCTCGACCATGCCGAGGCGCGTGCCGCGCTCGACATGATCGTCGTCGAGACGAAGGCCTGCTTCGACGCCGGCTTCCCCGTGGAGGTGCTCACCGTGGACAACCCCTGCGACGGCATCGCCCTCTACCTCCGCATGAAGGCCGAAGGCCTCCCCCACGCCGGCCGCGCATACGATCTGCTCGCGCTCAACGGCGGCAACTCCTCCGGCGAAGGCATCGCCTGCATCTCGTGGGACGGCACCGTCTACCCCGACCAGTTCTGGCGCAACCACCCCGTCGGCAACGTCCTTGAAACGCCCTTTTCCGAAATCTGGGGCAACCCGCCCCCCGGCTCGCTCCTCGACCTCCTCCGCCACAAGAAGGAACACGTCAAGGGACGTTGCCGCGCCTGCCGCTGGCTCGACCTCTGCGGCGGCAACTTCCGCGCACGCGGCGAGGCGGTGACGGGCGACATCTGGGGCGAGGACCCCACATGCTACCTGACGGACGACGAAATCAGGATGCCCGGATGAGCGTCCCCTTCCAGCCGCCGCGCGTCCTCGCCTGGGAAGTGACGCGCCGCTGTCCGCTCGCCTGCAAGCACTGCCGCGCGGGGGCCGCGAACATCCGCTACGAGCATGAGCTCACCACGGAGGAATGCCGCCGCGTGATCGACTCCCTCGAACGGACGATGATCATCTGGACGGGCGGCGAGCCGATGCTGCGCCCCGACATCCTCGAGCTCGTCTCCTACGCCACGTCCCGCCAGCTGCGCAGCGTGATGGCCCCCTGCGGGATGTTCGTCACCGAGGAACGCCTCGCCGCGCTCAAGGCCGCCGGCGTGATGGCGTGCTCGTTCTCGCTCGACGGACCCGACGCCGCGTCGCACGACGCCTTCCGCGGCGTGGCCGGTGCCTACGACAACGTGACGCGCGCCATGCGCATCGCACACGCGATCGGCATGCCCTTCCAGGTGAACGTGACCGTGTCCACGCTCAACGTGGACAGGCTCGACGCCATCTACGACCGCGCCGTCGAACTCGGCGCGTCAAAGCTCGACTTGTTTTTTCTCGTGCCCATCGGGCGCGGTAAGGGCATCGCCGACTACGCCCTGTCGGACGCCCAGACGCGCCAAGTGCTCGACTGGGCATTTGCGAAGGCGAAGGCGGGTCCCCTCGCCATAAAGGAGACATGCTGCCCGTCCGCGCCGGCCTACTGGACCGCGCGGGGCGGCGAGAGCGCGTGCGGGCCGCGTCCGTGCGGGTGCCTGGGGGGACGCGGCTTCGCGTTCCTCTCGCACGTCGGCGATCTCCAGACATGCGGCTTCATCGACGTGCCGTGCGGCAACATCCGAGATTTCAACTGCGACTTCCGCGCCCTCGCGGCCGCCGCCGCCAATCCCCTCGGCGCACACGGCACCTGCCGAACCGGAATGGGCACGCGATGGTGATCACCTGAAGAGTATCAGCGTGCCGCCATCAAAAAACCTATTTCTGTCATAACACACGTCCCCTTCAATTAGCTTCCAGATGCCCCTTTCAACTCTATGCGGTAGACATGCACCGCATACGGCGCGAAGGCGTCTTTCAATCGCCCGCCCGCGAGCGGGACGCGCCGGTTCTCCCACAGCACCTCCGCCTCCGGGCCGGGCATGCCCAGGTCCAGTTCGGCCGTGATATCCTCCAGCGTGCCGTTGACCGTGATGACGTAGGCAAATCCTGCGTGGCGCTTGACAAGGAGCGAGATCGACGGATAGCCAAGCGCGTCCGCCGCCGGTCCCTTCAGGATCTTCGCGGGCGGCGGCTGAGGCGGCGTGCGCTCGAGCAGTGCGGGCGAAAGCGAACGGATGCGCGTGGCAAGGTTCGTCATGTTGCACCAGATCTCCGGCGTATCGGTGATGCCGTGGTTGTCCTTGCCCTTCTCAGGCTCCACCGTGCCGCCGTACGTGTACCACGTGATGCCGTGCGCGCCGTGAGCGAGCGCGGCGAAGCTCATCGCGTACAACTCGTCGCGCGTGGGGAAGCGCTTCCAGGCAGTCCACCCGCGGAAGTACTGGATGATCGCCCAGGCGGTGCGCGGCGCGCCGTCGCCCGACTCCGCCACGTCCTGCCGCAGGCGTTCCATGTCGCGGATTGTCTTCGCCACGCACTGCGGGTCTGGCGGGGCGTTCGTGCCGCGGACGGGATAGATCTCGGGGAGGAAGCCGTCGGTCGTCTTCACGAAGGGCCTGTAGTTCGTGACGGGTTCGGTGCTGCCCATCCCGTCCGCCTGCACCGTGATGCGATAAGGGTCGATGGCCTTGATGGCGTCCACGCGGTCGTAGATGTCTGAGGGCGTGAAGTGCATGGCCGTGTCGTCGCCCACATACCAGGCGATCGGGGCTGGATGGTGGCGGAGCGTCTCCACAAACTCTTTGCCCGGACTGTACTCCGCCGTCCACGTCTTCAGTCCGTACTTGTGGGCGGCGTCGAGGAACTCCTTCGTGCGCCCCGCCGTGTAGGAGTGCACGAGATTGAAGCCGCCGGCCGCCAGTTCCCGGAGGCCGCGGTCGAAGTCGAAGCCGTTGTACTCGCGCTTCATCACGCCGTAGATGCCGACGGGGAAGAACGGCTTGCCGTCCACGAGCGTGACCCCGTCGTCGCGCAGCGTCACGTGCGGCACGCCCTGCGGCGGTTCGCCGCGGAAGAACGTCTTCTTCGCAAGGAACATGCCGCCCGCCTCGGGATCGGCGATCTTCACGTCCGCCCGGTGAAGGCCGGGCGTCCACGGCGCGGACGGCGTATAGGCGACGACGTTCCCGTCGCGGCGGACCTTTGCCGTCACGTCGGATCCGTCCACGCTCACGCGGAGCGTGGACCAGTCGAGCGGACGTCGCGCCGTCACCGACACGCGCAGCTCGGCGGCGGGGTCCGTGAACGGCGAGGCGCTCACCAGCCGCACGCGCGGCGCCTCGAAATCGGGCATCTTCACCCACTCCGCCCCCGGCTCCTGCGCGAGGACGCGCAGGTCCAGCGAATCAAGCGTCACGGAATCGCCCTTCAGGAGATTGGGCCAGTCGAACCCGACGTTGACCGCAAAGCGCGCGGCGGCTTCCGGGATGCGGCCCAGGTGCACCGCGCGGCGCCGTTCGTCCAGGCGCGAGCGCAGCGAGATCGGCTCGCGGGCGATTTCCTTTCCGGCGGCGTCGTACCAGACGACGGCCGTGGAGTAGGTCGGCCCGCCGCGCGTCTTGTGCAGGCGCGGCTTCGACGCGATGCCGAACGAGAGCGCGTACCACGGCCCCTTCGCCGTCAGCGGCTGCGGTTTCATCGCGAGTCCCCAGGCGGTGTCGTAGGTTCCGGATGCGACGACCTTGCCGACGACGCTCACGCGTCCGCACGCCTGCGTGAACACGAGGGCGTTGCGGTAGATTCCGGGCTTCTTCCAGATCGTCGCGTCGGCGAACATGTCCGTGCGCACGACGACGCCGGGCAACGGCGCGTCCGGCGCGTCGTCCACGCGCATGTATTCCTCGCCCCACGCGGACACGACGGCGAGAAGAAGCAAAACAAAGACAGGCCTTGCCACTTTCGCCGCTTCACTTGAATAGTTCGGCGACGGGGAGCTTCTGCGCCTTGACGTCGGCGATGAACAGCTCGGCGAAGCGCTTTGCACCAGCCTTTGAAGGATGCGTCGTGTCAAACGCCGGCTTCCCCTTCCGCATCGTCTCGCCCGTATAGAGCGCGAGCGCCTTGTCCTTGCCAATCTTGGCAAGCTCGGCGGCGGTGAGCGCCGTCATGTCCACGTACGCGAGCTTCTTCTCCGCGGCCAACGCCTTCGCGTAGTCGCCGTAGGTGCGGCGCGAGGCCGTGAGCTTGAACGGATCGTCCGCCTTGCCGGCCTTGCCGTAGCCGGCATTGGACACGGGGCTGCAGATGATGGGCGTCGCTCCCTTGGCGATCACGTCGTCGGCGAACTCGGCGATCGTCTTCTTGAACTCGGCCTCTTCGACGAGCTTCTTCTTGTTGGCGTCGTTGATGCCGAACTGGATGATCACGAAGTCACCCTTCGAGATCATTTCCAGGCTCTTCGCCCAGCTGGGCTTCGTCGTGCGCACGGTACGTCCGCCGACGGATCGGTTGATGATGCCGTTGCCCGGCGCGAGCGACGGCTTGAGCGCGTCGCCCCAGCTGCCGAGCTTCGTCTTGGCATCGCGCGGAGCGAGGGTGGAGTCGCCAATCAAAACGATGTTGGCGGCGGAAATCGCCAGTGAAACGGCGATGAAACAGGTTGTGATGAGTGTTTTCATGTCACCTATTATACCACAGCCCCTCGCCGCTCCGCAATCCCGGCGAAACGCGTTAGGCGCGGCGGCGGGAGGTGACCTCGATCACGTTCACCTGGTTGTTGAGCTGCAGGATGATCTGGCGGATGACCTTGTCGTCGCCGACGACATCGATCTTCATGCGCGAGACGGTGCCGTCCTCGGTCGGGCCGACGCTCAGCGTCTGGATATTGTAGCCGCGGCCGGAGATGAGGCCCACGATCCGGGCGAGGACGCCCGGCTTGTTCTCGACGTAGCAATTCAGCCTATGGATTTCTTCTTTCATTCGAAAATCATCCCTTCCACCGGCTGTCCGCCCGGCTGCATCGGATACACGTTCGCGCGCGGCTCCACGATCACCTCCACGAAGGAGGTGCGGCCGGAGTTGATCGCCTTGCGGATCGTCGCGTCGAGCTTCGCGGGGTCGATCACGCGGTAGGCGTCCGCCCCGTGCGCCTCGGCAAGTTTCGTGAGGTCCGGAAGGTAATCGTATTTGAGGTCCTGCTCCAGGCGCTCGTTGGCCATGCGGCCGCGCACGGAGAGGATGGACCCCGAGTAGCGCTTGCCGTAGAACAGCTCCTGCCACTGGCGAACCATGCCAAGACAGGCGTTGTTGATCACGATGAACGTGACCGGCAGCTTGTGCTCGACGGCCACAACCAGCTCCTCGAACGTCATCTGCGCGCCGCCGTCACCGCAGATTGCCACGGTGGTGTGGTCGGGCCGCGCGATCGCCGCGCCGATGGCGGCGGGAATGCCGAAGCCCATCGTGCCCATGCCGCCCGACGAGAGGAAGTGGCGCGGCAGGTTGTGGCGGAAGAACTGGGCCGACCACATCTGGTGTTGTCCCACGTCCGTCACGATCACAGCCCGCCCCTTCGTGACCTTGTCGACGGCCTCGATGACGGCCTGCGGCATGATCACGTTCGGGTGCATCGGCTTGTAGGTGACGGGGCGTCTCTTCATCCACTCCGCGATCTTCGCGAGCCAGGCGGCGTGCTCGGCGGATTTGATGCGCGAGTTGACCGTGGTGAGCACGTCCTTCACGTCGGCGACGATGCCGAGGTTCACGGGCACGTTCTTGCCGATGCTCGCCGGATCGCAGTCCACGTGGATGATCTTCGCCCGTTTCGCGTAGGCGGCGAGCTTGCCCGTCACGCGGTCGGAGAACCGCACGCCGAGGGCGATGATGAGGTCGGATTCGTTGATCGCGTAGTTCGCGGCCGCCGAGCCGTGCATGCCGGCGAGACGGAGGGCGAGCGGGTCGTTCTCGTCGAACGCGCCGAGGCCCATGAGCGTGGTCGCGACGGGGATCTGCGCGCGGTGCGCGAGGTTCGCGACGTCCTTCGCGGCGCCGCTGGCGATCACGCCGCCGCCCGCGTAGATCACGGGGCGCTTCGCCTCGTTGACGAGCTTCGCGAAACGCGCCATCTGCGAAGAGGAGGCCGTGGACTCGGGATGGTAGGCTCGGAGCGACACGCGTTCGGGGTACTGCGCCGACGTGAACGCGCGCTGGACGTTTTTCGGGATGTCGATCACGACCGGGCCGGGCTTGCCATGCGTGGCGATGTAGAACGCCTCGGCCACGGTTTCGGGAATCTCGTCCGCGCTCTGCACGAGGAAGCTGTGCTTCGTGACGGCGCGGCAGATGCCGGTCATGTCAGCCTCCTGAAAGGCGTCCGTGCCGATCTGGTCCATTGGAACCTGTCCCGTGATGCACACGATCGGCACGCCGTCCATGTGGGCGGTGGCGAGGCCGGTGATCGTGTTCGTGGCGCCGGGGCCGGAGGTGACGAGGCACACGCCGGGCTTGCCCTTCGCGCGGGCGTAGCCGTCGGCCATGTGCACGCATCCCTGCTCGTGCCGGCCGAGAATGAACTGGAACGGCGCCTCCGGGAGGCAGTTGAAGATGTCGAGGACGGAGCCGCCGGGATATCCGAACAGCACCTCCGTGCCCGCCTTCGCGAGCGAATCCACGAGCGTCTGCGCGCCCGTCGCCTGTTGTGTCGTCTGCTTCTTCATTTTCTCTTTGCGTTCTGCTGCAGCCATGCCTGCGCGTTGCGGTCGCCGCGCGCGGCGCGCGACCGGATTTTCCACTCCATGGACTGCCGTTCGTCCGGCTTCACCCCTTTCCCGTACCGGTAGCATGTCGAAAGGTTCTCCATCGCGGGCGGGTACCCCGCCTCGGCCGCGCGGAGGAAATGCTGGAACGCCGCCTGCGGATTTTCCTTCACGCCGCGGCCCTTCCAGAGCGCCACGCCGTAGGCGTCGATGGCCTCCACGCACCCGCCGCCCGCCGACTTGGCCAGCAACGCGGCCGCGCGGGCCTCGTCCTGCGCCACGCCCTCGCCGTTCTGGAGCGCGAGGGCGAAGTTGAACTGGCCGTAGGCGTTGTCGTAACTCGCGGACTTCTCGAACCACTTCGCGCTCATTTCGAGATCCTTCTCAACCACGCGCCCCTCGCGGAAGAAGAGCCCGATGTTGTTGATGGCTTCGGGATGTTCCTTCTCCGCCGCGGACCGGAAGCAGTTGAACGCGCTCTTGTCGTCCTGCGGCGTGCCGAGGCCGCGCAGGTGGCACATGCCGAGGTTGTAGAGACCGTTCGCGTCGCCCTGGCCCGCCGCCGACTTGAAGTAGTCGTGCGCCACGCCGAGAATGCGGTTGACCTCGTTCGTGTCCGCGGTCTCGCCGACGGCGCGCGTGACGAGGTAGGTGCCCCAGGCGTTCATCGCCTGCACGTTGCCGGCGTCGGCCGCGCGGTGGAGAAGGTCGCGGTCGTTGTTTTCCAGCGAGAGAAGATACCACGCCATCGAGTTGTTCTTCTCGTTCGCGAGCTTCTTGATCTTGTCGCGGCAGCCGTCCAGGTACTTCGTGCGCGTCGCGTCGTCGAGGCGGGCGGCGGGAGGCGGGGACGGCATGCGCGAGACAAGTGCAAGCACGTAGGCGTAGACGGGGCGGCCCTGCTTCGCCTGTTCCGCCACCTCCTCGGCGGCCTGCTCGAAGCCGCGCACCGAACCCGACGCCTGCGAGTTCAGCAAACGCATGATCGCGTTCGCCGGATCGGCGTTCGCGCAGGAAACCATCAGCGCGACGGCAGTTGCACACAGAATACGGACCAGTCGCTTCATCTCAGACCTCCCTTTCGTTCCCGGGGTGACAACATCGCGGACGACACGGGCATCGCCTCGCCCACGATCGGCGCCGAACGACGACGCCATGTCTTGCGGCGGGCACAGACCGTCAGCGTACGGCCCGCCACGCCAAACTTCCACCACGGCGGGCGTTTCAGCCCCACCACGTCGAAACCGTCTTTCAGCAAATCATAGATGCCACGCTGGCCGAACCCCGAGACGGCGCCCGACTCGTCCACGGAGAAGACGAGGCACCCTCCCCCCTGCAGGATCCGATGCGTCTCGCGCACGACAGCCTCGGCGCGCGCACGCGCGCCGACGAGAAGCGCGGCCGACAGCACGACCACCTCGAACTGGTGGTCGTCGAACGGCATTTCGCCTCCCACGCCGAGTTGCAGCACGGTTTTCGGGTCCAGCGTCCCCGCCACGCGCTCCCTCGCGGCCACGCCGTCCTCCACGGTCATCCACACTCCGGGACACGCCGCGCGCAACGCCTGCGACACGGCCGCGTCGCCGAAGCCGGCGTCCACGCCCGCGCGCACGCGCGTAAAGCGCGCCGCGAGCTCGGCGCATGCGGCCGCCGCGCATCTGTCCAGACTAGAGGCCAATGGTCGTTTCCTCCCGCGTGGCAAGATCCTTCATCTTCGCCTGTCCGGCCGCCACGTCGTCGGGGCCGATGAACACCGCCTTCGCGCAGCTCGACGCGCCGGCGTGCGCGAAGAACTGCTTGGGCTTCTGCTTCCGGAGCGCCAGGTTCACGCACTCCCCCGCCGCGCGCAGCTTCGCCGCGAGCGCCAGCGCGGCGTCGCGCTGCTCGGGGAACATGAACCCCACGTACACGCCCTTCTTCGCCTGCGCGGCGTCCGCGCCGAGGCGCGCCTTCAGGAGTTCCGTCACCACCACGTCGCCGAACCCGAGGCCCACCGCCGGCGTCGGCGCGCCGCCGATCGTCGTGAGCAGGCTGTCGTAGCGTCCGCCGCCGAAGATCGCGCGGAACTCGCCGGCCGTGTCGAAGCACTCGAACACGATGCCCGTGTAGTAGCTGAGCCCGCGGATCACCGCGATGTCGAACTGCAGCTGGTCCGCGAACCCCGCGATCCCCGCGAGGCGGAACAGTTCGCGCAAGCGGGCCACGGCGGGCGAATCGGGCGCCACGAGCGCCGCCGCGCCGTCGAGGCCCTTCACGTCCAGGAGCTCGAACGTCTTCGCGATGCCCGCGTCGTCGAGCCCGCCCTGCTGGAGGATGTACTTGATCTCCTCGTCGGGGATCTTGCCGCGCTTGTCGAGGGCGAGGAACACGCTCGCATGGCGCTCCTCCGGGATGCCGCTCGCCGCGAGGAGCTCCGCGAGGAGCGCGCGGGAGGACACGTGGATGCGCCAGTCGGCGTCCGAAAGCCCCATCCGGCGCAGGGCGTCGCACGCCGCGCCGAGCACCTCGACCTCGGCGAGGACGCTCTCCTCGCCGATGATGTCCATGTTCCACTGGTAGTGCTCGCGCTTGCGTCCCTTCGTCATGCGCTCGTAGCGGAAGCACTGCGCGATGGCCGTCCACTTGAGGGGGAAGGAAAGCGCCCCCTGCCGCTGCGCGACCATGCGCGCGAGCGTGGGCGTCATCTCCGGTCGCAGCGCGATGTGGCGCTCGCTCTTGTCGAAGAAATGGTAAATCTGGTTCCCCACCTCCTCGCCCGCCTTGCGCGCGAGCAGGTCATAGTTCTCCACGACGCAGGCGTCGTACGGCTCGAAGCCCGCGGCGTCCGCCGCGGCCCTGAACGCGTCGAACACGCGGTTGCGCCACGCCATGTCCTCGGGATAGAAATCCCGCATTCCGCGTGGCGGCTCAAATGAAATTTGTCCTGCCATCTTCTTTCTTCTTAATTTCTCCAAATGGATGTGTGTATTATAGCACAAAAAGCCGTCTTATGGAATGGCGTTTGCACGAATTGCCGTATATTCCATCACGATGAACGAATAGCCCTCTGCATTCGTTTAAATGAATATGCCGACATTCCAGCAGATTCTTCAGTCATTCAACGAGGGCGGGCCCGTGATGTGGCCCATCCTCATCCTCTCCATCGTAGGCGTGGCCATCGTCTTCGACCGGCTCTACGCCTTCTACGTATTCTTCCACGCACGCGAACGCGCGGCCGACCCGCAGGCGACGCTCAACCGCCTCCAGCGCGGTTTCGGGCTGCTCTCCACGATCATCACCGCCGAACCGATGCTCGGCATCCTCGGCACGGTGACCGGCATCATCCAGACCTTCGGTGCGCTCAAGGTGTCGGATGCCGCATCCCCCCTTGCAGCGACGGCCGGCATCGGCGAGGCGCTCATCACCACGGCGGCGGGCCTCATCGTCACGCTGATCCTCGTGTTCCCCTACAATTTCCTGCTCGGCCTGCTTGCCAAGGCGACCGCCCGCCTCGAAGGTGAAGGCGAAGAAGATGAAGATGAAGACAAAGAAGACGACAAAGAAGAAGCTTAAAAGCCCCTTCCTGAAGCGCGAGGCGCGCGTGGAGATGGTGTCGCTCATGGACGTCATGTTCCTCGTGCTCGTGTTCTTCGTCTATTCGGTCTTCAACATGGCGGTGCACCATGGTCTCAAGGTGGATCTCCCCGCCGCCGCAGGCGTGCTGGAGAAAGGCGAGCGCATCGTCGTGACGATCGACGCGCAAGATGCGCTCCAGCTCAACGGACGCCCCCTCGCGCAGGATGATTTGGTCGAGACGGTCAAACGACTCGTCGATGTCCGCAAGGAGACGCCCGTCCTCATCTCCGCCGACCGCAAGGCCAGCCTCGGTACCGGTATCGAGCTGCTCGCCCGTCTCAAGGCCGCCGGCGTGGAGAAGGCCAGTTTCCAGGTAAGTGGGAAGGCGGGGGGAATCGCCGATCGTACCGACGATCACAGGATGCCCGACAGTACCGGCGATCACGGGTCGCCCGGAGGCAACTGATGCGAGAGGCCCTCATCCGTGCGACTTGCGCCCTCGCCTGCGCGCTCGCTGCCCACGCCGCACTGATCACCGGTGCCGCATACCTCGGCTGGTTCTCTTCCGACAACGCCACCCTTCCCGAACTCGACATGACCTCGGTCGACCTCTCCTTCTCCGAAACGCCCGAAGAGACAGCCCCCCCAGCGGCCCGGCTGCCTTCTCCCGCCGTTGAATCTTCGCCCCCCACGCCGCCACAAGCCTTCATCGACCCCTTGCCGCCACCGCCAGCCGTCGAGTTTCCACCCCCGCCAGCCGTTGAACCACCACCGCCGCCACCACCAACCGTCGAACTCCCACCGCCCGTTATCGAACCGCCGCCTCCACCTGTCACAGAACAGGAACCAGAACCGAACCCTGATCAAAAAAACACGCATCCCCCAATTCCCGAAGAAACCCCACCACCCCAACCACAGCAACCTCCATCTGCCGCAGTCCCGCCCGCGCCCGCACCTTCCCAGGCGCGTGTCGACGTGGACAAAAAACCCTCGCCCCGCAGCCGCATCAAGCCCGAATATCCCGAAGGCGCGCGCCAGCGCGGCGAGGAGGGCGTCGTCAAACTTGAACTGGACATATCGGCAAACGGCACGGTGGACGGCGTGCGGATCGTCGCCTCCTGCGGTTTCGCGGAACTCGACCAGGCCGCCGTTCAAACCGCCAAGCGCGCCTGCTTCGTCCCCGCCCGACGCGGTTCCGTTCATGTGCCTTACACGATCCGCATCCCCATCAGATTTCGACTGAAGGACTGAACCGCCGCCGGACGATCGGCGTTTACTAAGTTGCCATGAAATTAATACCCGTTGTCACTTGTACGGCCGTACTTATTCCCACCGCGCACCTTTGCGGCGCCGAGACCACCACCACGAATGCCGTAATGGAACTCGACGAGATTCTCGTGGAGGCTTCAGCCCTCTCGCGGTACCGTCCCGCCACCGTCAACGGCGCCACGTTCACCGACGCGCCGCCCGAAGAGCTTCCCACCGTGGTGGACACCCTCACGGAGGACTACATCCGCGAGCACAATCCCACCGACCTCCACGACCTCATGCGCTACGTGCCGGGCATCGAGACGGGCGGCAAGTCCCTCCTCGTGCGCAACCCCGGACAGTTCACGATACGCGGCATGGGCGGCACGGAGCCAGCGTTCGACGGCGTGCTGCCGATCGGACGCGGCGCCGGCCTCTTCATGGACCCGTTCCTGATGGAGCGCATCGAGATCGTCAAGGGGCCCATCGGATCGCTCGCCGGCGGCGCGGGCAGTTCGCAGAACGCCTCAGGCGGCGGCGGTGCGGTGAACCTCTACATGAAGAGCGCCCGCCTCGACAAGGACGAAATCGGCCTGCAGGCCAACACCTCCGTGGGCAAGCACACCTTTCGCCAACGCGGCATGGTGGACGTGAACGAGACGGCCCTGGAGGGGAAGACCGCGGTGCGCGTGATCGGCACGGCCGACTACTACGAGCCGACCTACATCCACCAGGGCATCCAGAAAGGCGCGCGTCCGCGCGAGTCATTCACCGTGGCGCCGTCCGTGATCGCACAGGCGGGGGATGACGTGACGATGGGCGTGAAGTCAATGTTCCAGTACACCGACCAGCCGGGCTACATCGGCGTGCCGGTCTACCGCGGACATCCTGGCGCCGGCTACCACTGGTATGAATCCTCCTGCCGACGCGGTGACCGCGCCACCTACGAGAGCTTCATGGTGAACCCGTGGCTCGACTGGCAGGTCACCGACGAATGGCTCCTCAAGTTCGGCGCGGGCATGATGTTCTCGTCATGGGATTTCTCCATGCAGGAGCCGTACAACGGCAGCGGCGAAGAGCTGCTGAACTACTACGAGACCGGGCGCTGGCTTTCCGGCGAAAAATACATGACTTCGGGTTTCAGCGAGGCCGATTCCGTCAGCCGGAACTACAACCTCTATACCCGCTCGGTCTGGACGAAGGAACTGCCGCTGGAATTCAAGAATTCGCTCGTCATCCAGCCCGACTACAACTATCGCGAATCGTCCGGTGGCTTCGGTACGCCCACGTCGCGCTACGGGCTGTTGCTCCAGGACGCGATCAACTGGCGCTGGTTCACGCTCCTTGGCGGCCTGCGCTACGACCACTTCGAACAGGAGGCGTACACGAGCACGACTACGGCCAACGGCGCGACCACGCGTACGCGCTACCGTGCGACCTCGGCAGACGCCGTTTCGCCGCGCGGCGGCCTGACGGTCCGTCCGCTTGACTGGCTCGTGTTCTTCGGCAACATCTCCCAGACGCGTACGCCCATGCTCGGCCTGCACACGGAAAGCGGCGCCACGCCAACCAAGCCCTGGTACGCCACGCAGTACGAGGGCGGCGTACGCGTGAGTCCGGCCGAGAAGCTGTGGGTGACGCTCTCCACGTACCGCATCGAACAGGAGAACGTACCGGAATTCGACAACGCGGGTCTCATCGAGAGCTATGACGGGCGCAACACCTCGCGTGGCGCGGAGCTTTCCATTTCGGGCGACGTCACCGACAACTGGACCGTCATGGGCATGTATGGATTCAACCAGTACACCGACCGCAACGTCGCCCCCCACGAGAAGGGACGCGACTTCGAGCGCTACCCGGCGCACACGTTCTCGTTTGCCACTTCCTACCGTTTCGACTGGGGATTCATGGAGGACGTCGTGATCGGCGGCAACTACCGGTTCCGCTCGATGAGCTACGCCACCATGCGCGGCAGCTACGTGGACAAGGACCTGCGCTTCGATCCGTCGCACCTCTTCGACGTCAACGTCTCAATGCCCCTTTCCAAGTTCGGCGGCAGCAAGGACTGGATCCTCACCTTCGGCGTGCGCAACCTCTTTGGCGAGAAGTACTTCGAGTCCGCCCGCCACTATTACGAGTGCCTCGTGGGCGAGCCGCGCACGTTTGAGATCGGCCTCCGCGCCACGTTCTGACGGCGGCACGTCAGAACTGGTAGCTCATCGTGACGCCGGCCGACTGGGAGAGGCCGTTGTGCGTGTCGAACTTCCAGTCGGTGCCCTGCGCGTCGATGAAGTGGGCGTCGTGCGACATCATGAAGACGAGGCCGTAGCAGACCGTCACGTCCAGGTTGCCGTAGTGCCACTGAAGGCCGATCGTGCCGATGTGGCGGTCGCCGGGCGGCAGCATCGTGGATCCGTCGTTGCGGCGGTGGCTGCAGGGATCCATGTCATACACGTAGGAGCCGAGTAGCGTGAAGTTCTCGTGGAAGTCCCACGCGCCGCCGAAACCGATGCGGTAGACGTCGTGCCAGTTGAGTTTCGTGGTCTTGACGCCAGAAGGAAGGTGGAAGTTGATCTCCGGCATGGAAGACCATTCCGTCCAGGTGAGCGCGGACCCCAGGTGAACGGTGTCCGTCACGTCCCAGTTGCCGCCGATGGTGAGCGACTGCGGAAGGCGGATGTCCGCATGCGCGTCGCCCGTATTTCCCCTTGCGGCCGAATCGAGTGACGAATCGACCATCTGATGCGCCTGCGCGTTGGCCCGCTGTATGGCCTGGGCGTAGTAGACGTCCCATGGCTGCACGCCTGGAACAAGCCCCATGTCAGTCAGCTGCTTGCGCGCAGCGGCGGCCGCCTGTGCCTCGGCGGCAGAGTAATCGCGTGATCTCACGCGCGTGTGGTTGTACCCCTTCACCTTCGTATCGATGTAAGACTTGTAAAGAACGCCAGCAGAAATCGTATCCGTGAACCGATAGCGCGTGGAAAGTTCCCAGCCCCAGTCGGTGAAGCCGTTGTCGCCCTTCAGGTGGTTGCGCATGGAGCCGTAGTAGTTGCCGTCGCTCACGGCCTGCGGGCTCGAGTACTGGTCGAACTTGAAGTAAAGGAGGCGAATGCCCGCCGCCACGCTCCACTTGTCCGTGATGCGGTAGGAGATGTTCGGGTTGAGCGTGAGACCCTCCACGAACGTACTGCGCGTGTTCCAGGCCATTTCCCAATCTGGGTTGTAGTGCGTGCCGAGACCGAACTCCGGCGCGAAGCCGAGGCCGAAGGAAAAGTCGTATGGAAGCGGCACGACCGCATAGGTGTGCGGGAGCATGAACGCGCCCGGATCCATCTTGCGCCCGTGGTGCCCGTTGATGGCCGTGTCCGCCGTGGG
Source organism: uncultured Lentisphaerota bacterium (assembly GCA_900320225.1). Classification (GTDB taxonomy): domain Bacteria; phylum Verrucomicrobiota; class Kiritimatiellia; order RFP12; family UBA1067; genus RUG572. The sequence goes on along the minus strand of ONRL01000003.1, from coordinate 95,419 downwards.
GTGTTCGGTCACGAAACCGACCGTCACCACCACGTTCGTGAAGTCAGACATCGTCGCCGGGTTGTAAAAAAGGGCAGAGGCGTCCACCGCCTTGCCCATCACCGCGCCACCGAGCGCCGTACCCGAAGCGGAGCCCTCGTAAAGGGCGAACCCCGCGCCGAACGCGGAAAACCCTGTCAACGCCACACTCGCGGCCGTCCAACACAGCTTCTTCATGCAATTGTCCTTTTTTGGTGAAAGAAACATTGTGACAGTATATCAGTTTTTGTCTCAGAAGTCAATGATGAAAATATGGATGTAATTTAAATCTTTACAATCAAGATTGCTTTGCACTTATCAAGAGGATTTGTTACACTTGCAAACGTTGACACCGAGTTGGGTTTTTCTAAAATGGCTCAACTCTCTGCCGTGAAGCCCGTTAGAAAAGGAAAAATCATGAAAAAGCTCCTGTGTGCAATAGTTCTCTCAGCCTCATGTGCGGCCTTTGGCGCCGGTGCCGTCGAGGCCAACGCGATCAGTTTCGAAGGTTACACGTCCGCCACGACCCTGCAACTCGTGAACGGAGTGAACGAGTACAACGAGGATGGTACCCCGAAATCATTCCCATATTTCTTTTTCGAGGGCGACGCGGACACCTCGACTGTGAAGACATTCGGCGGCGACAACCTCGCCGCGCCCACAATCCGGCGACCGTCCTTCTTCGCCAACGCCATGCCGAACGACAACTACCTCGAGGTCGACACCGCGTCCGGCACCCTGTGGCGTTCGTTCGACGCGGCGTCCAGCGAAGAGATGGGCGAGGCGCAGGGCATCGCCGAAGACGGTACCTACATCGACACGCTCATGCAGTTCTTTCCCGTTCCGGCATCCGTCCCGTTCGCGACGGGCGAGGAGGACAAGCTGGCCCTCCGCCTCCAGATCGATACGAGCGGCGGCACGCCCGTGACGAATCTCATCGTCCGCGCGGCCTACGTGGATGATGACGGCTCTGAGACCAGCTGGGACGCCACGAACTACACGCTGAACACCGCGTCGCCCATCGTGCCGGGCCAGTGGTACCGCCTCACGGTGAAGGCAGTCGCCGACGTGACGCAGTGCCAGGAGAGGAGCGCGGATCCCATGGGCTTCACGGGTTTTGAGATCTACCTGGACGGCGTGCTGCTGGCGGCGACGACGCCGACCTTCGGTACTGGGTACATGGCTTATGCAACGGATGAACAAGGATGGCTGGACGCGGACGGAGATGCGGACCTCATCGCATACCTCCAGAGCGGCAAGGTGTTTCCCAGCCTGCTGGGGGCGACCGCCGACGCCACCATCCAGGCCATCGGCTTCCAGGGCGAAGGCGCCGTCGACGACCTCGTGATGACCGCGGAAAATCCCTTCGCGGCCGTGTCGATCGATTCCGTCAGCTACGGTTCGCTCGAAGACGCGCTGGGCGAGGCCTTGGATGGCGACACGATCACTCTCCTCCAGGACATCACGTTGACGCAGGGCCTCGTTTTCGATTCCAATGTTGCGCTTAACCTCACGCTCGACCTCGGCGGGCACACGCTGTCCTATCCGACCGGAACGTCCAGCGACTACCTGATCACGGTCGATCCAGACAACTGGCTCACCATCACGAACGGCACGCTCACCACCACCGGCCGCGGTGCCTTCGTGCACGGCGGGCTGGAGCTGCTCGCCGACACCTCGCTCACGTCGGACTGCCGCGTGCTCAACATCGTGGGCGTGGACGGCAACACCAACATGCCGACGGTCTGCATCATCGACGCGGGTGCCACGGTCACGCACGGCAACGGCGACGACGTCGCCGTCTTCGTGCGCGGCAGCGAAGGCGCGCGCCAGTTCTGGGGCGCATGGGCAATCCTGGACGTCTACGGTACGCTCGTGGACGCCGCCACCACGCCGGGCCAGTACGGCATCACCGGCAACGGCGGCAACGCGACACTCGCCGAGATCAACTTCTACGACGGATCCGTCTACACCTTCGCGGACACGACACGCCCGATGATGTGGCTGCCGTCGAACGACCTCAACCTCTACGGCGGCACGCTCACCTCTGCGGGCGGCGGCATCCTCGTTCTTGGCGGCAAGGTCAACGTCCCGGCCGATTCCACAGTGACGGTGACCGCGACAGGTCCCGCGGGCGCGTATGTGTACTATGACAATTGTTACACGGGAGACGCCCTCTACCTCGCCGCCACGGGCACGCGCTACCCGCGTTCGCAGTACAAGGTCACCCTGCCGGAAGGCGTGGGTGTGGACCAGGTCGAGGCGAACATCGCGGGCGGTACGTTCACCTCCGCGAATGGTGCGGGCATCGCGGCATACGTGGATCCGAATTGTTCCGGCGCCGTGGCGCTCACGAACTTCGTTTCGGGCGGCCTGTACTCGAGCGAGCCTGCGGCCGCGCTTCTCGCACCGAAGCACTTCACGAAGACAGTATCCGACCCGGCAGGCTACTACACGGTCTACCGCTGGCTCCTCGGCTCGGGCACGGCGCAGGATCCGTTCCAGATCGCCGACCGCGACGACCTCGAGTTCTTCCGCGACCAGGTGAACAATGCGAACGCGCTCGGCACGCCCGGACAGCACTTCTTGCAGCTGGCGGACATCGACCTCGGCGGCGACCGGTGGATCGACATCGGCAACATCAACGACAGCGCAGCCTACTTCGTGGCCTCCCCGGCCTTCAAGGGCGTCTACGACGGCGGCGGACACGTCGTGAGCAACTTCGTCCTCTCCGGGCGTAGCTACTGCGGATTCTTCGGCACGATCAAGGACGGTACGGTGAAGAACCTCCAGCTTCTGGACGTAGCCTCGCCGGATCCCTACGTGGCGGGCACTCACCCGCTCAACCTCGCCTCGGGCGCCGCATTCTGCGGCGACATCGAGGGGGGCCACTTCGAGAACGTCACCGTGAGCGGCACCGTGTGGGGCAACCACAACATCGGCGGATTCTCGTCCTGGTGCGAGGGCAACGTCACGATGCTCTCCTGCACGAACCTCGCGAACGTCGGCACCACGTTCACGAAGCTCGGCGGTTTCCACTCCTACTACGGCAACACGATGACGCTGTTCTGCTCGAACTGCTGCAACAAGGGCACGCTGACGTTCGACAAGGTGCAGCGCGGCAACTCGACGGATGCCACCGCGGCCGTGGGCGGGTTCGTGGGATACCAGCAGAATCCCGGCAAGATGATCTTCGTCGACTGCGTGAACGAGGGCGCGCTCAATGCGACCTACACGTCCGGCTCCGTGGACGTCGCGACGGTCGGCGGCTTCGTTGGCCGCGCACAAACGAGCGGCATCTCGCTCGCGATCACGAACGGCGTCAGTTCCGGCGCAATCACCGTGAACGTGACGAACGCGAACGAGAAGGCGGAGGTGGGTGGCTTCATCGGCCGCATGGTGAAAGGCGTGTCGCTGTCGATGGACAACGTGACGGTGGCGGCGGGCACGGCGCTTTCGGCCACGGTGAAGGAGGGAGTGACGCACTACATAGGGGCGTTCGTGGGCAACGACCTCAACTCCCCGCAGACCGCCATCCTCACCTACGGTATTGCACCGAGCGAGTATGCGCCGGGCATTACCAATAACATCGCCGGCGGCTATAACAGCACATCCACGGCGGACGGACTCACTACCTACTTCTACGAGTCGGCGTTCAGCGTGGACTGGGACACGGACACGGACGCGTCCTTGATCTGGGGCACGACCGCGCCGACGGCGGAAGAGCTGACGAAGATCGAGTCCTGGGCCACGACGAACAACATCGTCGACCCGAACGGCAAGCTTGGCCTCGAGTCCTACCTGCTCGGCTGCACGAGCGTGCTGGCCGTCGATCCCGTGCTGCACATCGACGCGATCGAACAGACCGAGACCGGCTGGAAGATCACGGTGAGCGCGTCGGCGGGCGAGTCGGCCGTGCCGCTCTCAAGCGCCATCAACGGCACGCTGAAGGTGCGGTACGCCGCCGACCTGGCGACGGGTTCCTGGACTGACGCCACCTACACGCCCACCTTCGCCAACGGCACGGCGACCGTCACGGTCACAGCCGAAGGCGCCAAGTTCATCAAAGCGGTCATCACAAAATAACCGCCGCCGACTAGCGCAGGTTCGCCGGGACGTGGTTCGTGAACCAGTCCGTCAACACGCCCACGGCGAGCTTTGGCTTGCGGTCCGCGCTGAACTGCCCCGCCCAACTCGTCGCCTGGTGCTTCTTCCCGTTGTTCAGGCACTCACGTCCGCACGTGCGCGTGTCGAAGAACTGCCAGAACGCGATGCCGGCGATGGCCGGATTGCCCCAGGCCGCCTCCGCCACAAGCGCGTTGTGCTCGGCCTGGAAATCCTCGGTGTCGACGGGACACGACGGGTCGCGGCTACCGTACTGCCCCGCACCGCCCATCTCGGAGATGAAGAGCGTCTTGCCGGGATAGCGCTCGCCCAGGTACTTCGCCAGCCAGTCCACGCCGTAGCCCTCCATGTCGTGGATCTTCTGCTTGAGCTCGTCATGCGTTCCCGGGTAGCCGTTGATCGTGCCGGGGTAGGTGTTGAACGCCACGAAGTCGGTGTTCGCGTGGCAGAGGTCGCCGCGCGTGCGGTTGCAGGCGAACGAGACGAGCCGGCCGGAGTCCTCCTCGCGGATCGTCTCGATCAGCTGGTCGACGAGCGTCTTGCACTCCGGCTTCGTGGAGTCGCACTCGTTGAGGAACGCGAAGATGATCACCGAGGGGTGGTTGAAGCTGTTGCGCACCATGAGCTTCGTCTGCTCGAGCTGCTTGGCGACGAACCCCGGATCCACGAGGTCGTTCTGCTTGCCGCTCTGCGTGTAGCGCTGCCCGTTGCCCCAGCCGAGCGACTCCTCCCACACCAAGACGCCCATCTCGTCGCAGAGGTCGAGGAAACGCTGCGCTTGCGGATAGTGCGCGCCGCGGAAGAAGTTGCCGCCCATCCTCTTCAGGTTCTGGATGTCGGTGAGCATGAAGCCCTCCGGCGTGGATGCGCCGAGCTGCATCTGCTGGTCGTGCCGGTTCGCGCCCTTGAGGAAGATGCGCGCCCCGTTGAGGTAGAACCCGCCGTTGCGCGCTTCGATCGTGCGGATGCCGAAGCGCGCCACGACGGGAGGGACGCGCTCCTGCGCGTCCGCATGGGGAGGGACGCGCTCCTGCGCGTCCGCATGGGGAGGGACGCGCTCCTGCGCGTCCGCATGGGGAGGGACGCGCTCCTGCGCGTCCGCTACGGTCGCGCGGGAGCGCGACCCTCCCAGCGAGACGGTGTGCAGGTTGGGCGCGTCCGGCGACCAGAGCTTGAAGTTTGGCACCTTCACCGTGGCGCGGCCGTTCTTGAAGGTCGCCTTCACCTCGCTCTTACCGTCAAAAACGAGCGTCGCGTCAAAGTCGCGATTCTGGAAGTTGACCGCCTCGATCTCCACCGTGCCCGTCTTGTAGTCGCGCGTGCGCACGAACAGCTTACGGTTGTCGAAGACGAGCGACACGCCGTGGTAGAACCCGCCCCAGAAGTGGAAGTCGTAGAATGACTGCGCAAGCTTCTGGTAACTCCAGTCGAAGCGGTTGTCGACGGCGGCGACGAGCGTGTGCGCGCCCGCCGCGAGCGGACCCGTCGCGAGCTCCACACGGCTGTACGGGAGGTCGTCGATGCCGATTGCGCGTCCGTCCACCCAGAACTTCCCATAAAGGCCCATGCCGTCGATGACGAGCCACGCGTTGTCCACGCCCTTCTCGAGTGTGAACGTGCGCCGATACATCGCGGTGCCGCGCTTCATGAACGTTTCGGGCATCGCGTCGAAGCACCCCGGCACGACCATTCGTCCGGTCGGCTCGAACGCCGGCCCGGCGACCGCCGTGACGGCGCGCCCCTCGTCGAAGCGGAACTCCCACGTCCCGTTGAGATCAAGCGCCATGGCGCCACATACGACACCTGCAGCGGCCGCAACAATCATCTGCTTCATGTTCATCTTTTTATGTCCTTTCAGAAATTACGGAGAATGACTTGAATCGTCTGGGGGTGCGCGCCCACTTCGCGGCATACGACGGGGCACTTGGCGAGGAAGAGGAACGCAATCGGCTTGTCCGTACGATCGCTCATCGTCTCGAAGTTCGCCTGCCCCTTCGCGACAATCAGATCCGCCCGCGAGAATGCCGCGCGGAACGCATCGCCGCACGTGGCGTCCACCACCCCCGGCACGCCATCGTCATTTGAGACGACGCCTCCTGCGGCGAATCCCTCAGGATAGCCGCTTTCGGCAAGTTCGGCGCGTGTAAGGTCGTTGAACGCGGGCTTGCCGCGTACGGCAAGCGTGATCTTCTCGCGGTACGGCTCGATCAGCAGACGGTCGAACACCGCCTCGCCGCAGTTGTCGAAGATCCACAGAATCGACTTCGCCGCGTCCATGCGCCGTTTCAGCTCGACGACAATGTCACTGGGAGGGACGCGCTCCTGCGCGTCAGCGGATGAAGCGGCAAGAGTGCCGCAAATCGGCTTCGTGAACGCCTCCTTCATCGTCTCCATCGCGGCCGCGATGTCGAGGTCGGCGTAGATGGAGAAGTCGAGGATGTTCCCGGCGATGGCAAGCCGCAGCCGCTTCTCGAATTCGGACATGTCGGGAGGGTCGCGCTCCTGCGCGACCGCAACGGACGCGCAGGAGCGCGTCCCTCCCGTACTGAGATTTATATTTGCGATTGGTGAACAATTGTGGCAATTGTCATTTGTGAACAATCCCATCCTCTCCACCAGCTTCAGCGCCAGCTCCGTGGACTTCCTCTTCTCCTCCGCCCACGGATCGGGTACCGCGCCGTCGCACATCGCAAGCGCGTTGTCGATGAGCTGGCGCGCGTAGCACGGCGGCGGGAGCGTGTAGCCCTCCTCCGCCGCGCGCCCGAGGATGCGCATCCCCTCGGCTGCGATGCGCCCTTCCAGCGCCGCGTCGCCGCGCGCCGACCGGCGCGCCAGCTCCGTCGCGTTCCGCGCGAGGCACGGCAAACAATCTAAACAAGCCTTCAAACTCTCAAACCTTTCAAACTATCAAACCATCAAACCATCAAACTATCAAACCATCAAACTCCCTCGAACACGATCCGCTCGAAGTCGAGCGCGGCCTTCGCGTCGGCGTCCATCTTCGCCTCCGTGATCCCCGGCTCCAGCTCGCGCCAGATCTTGATGTCCTCGCCCACCTTGCCGCCCATGCGCACGAACGGTTCCATGCAGACAGTCCCGTTGTAGCGGATGTCCTTGAGCGCGCAGGCGATCTCGTGCCACGGGGTGCGTCCGCGCCCCGGCACGCGGCGGTTGCACTCGCCCGTGTGGAAGTGTCCGAGAAGCCCTTTCGTCGAGCGGATCGCGCCGCCGATGGAGTCCTCCTCGATGTTCATGTGGAACGTGTCGAGCATCACCTTCACGGACGGCACGTCCACCTCCTTCACGAACTTCACGCCCTCCGCCGCCGTGTTGAGCAAGTAGCCCTCGAAGCGATTCAGCACCTCAAGGCAGTAGTCCACGCCGCAGTCCTGCGCCACCTTGCCGACCTCGCGCACGCCCTTGACGGCGCGCGCCCAGTCGCCCGGCTTGTCGATGGGCTTCGAGTAGTCCACCGGCCAGTAGCTGTAGATACCGCCGCCAATCGAATGGATGCCGAGAACTTCCAAGTTCTTCAGTAGCTTCGTGAAGAACTTCTTCGCGTTGCGGCGCACCGCCGCGTCGGGCGAAGCGAGGTTCTGGTCGGCACTCGGACCGTGCCCCGCCGTGAGGAAGATGCCGTTGTCCTTCGCCGCCTGACGGAGATCCTTAAGAACCTGCCGACTGTAGCCGTTGATCGGCGTGCAGGCGATCTCGAGGAAGTCGAAGCCGAGCTTCGCGACCTTCTCGATGTACGTGAAGTAGTCGGCCTTCCACTGGTCCTCCCAGTAGGCGTAGTAGATTCCGTATTTCATTTGCAGATTCCTTTTAGGTGGTTGTTGGTAGTATCAATCATACATCGTATCCGTTCGGTTTTGTTTTCCATAAGAGCGCGAACAGCCCCGCGCCCACAACCGTTGCCACGACAACGGAAAGGAAAGGCACGGCCCAGCCGCCCGTCCGCTCCGCGAGAAAACCCATGCCCCATCCGCTGAAGAGGACGCTCCCGTAAGAGAAGAGCGACGTGAATCCCACGGCCGTCCCCGCAAAGCGGCGAGTCGCGATGTTGACGGCCGTCGTGCCGGTCATGGCCTGCGGACCGTAGATGCAGAACCCCGCGCCCGACAACGCCGCGACGTAGAGGATCGCGGAGCTCCCCGCAGGAATCAGCCAGAACGCTCCCATGAAAGCCGCCGCGCCGAGCATCATGAAGAGACACACGCGCGGCGCGCGGCCGCCTGCCAGGCGATCCGTCGCCCAGCCAGAGAAAAGCGTGCCGAGGATTCCGGCAACCTCAAAGCAGGCCACTGTCCAGCCCGCGCCCGCAAGGGACACGCCCTTCGCCTCCTTCATGAGCATCGGCCCCCAGTCGAGAATCGCGAAACGCGTGAGATAAACCATGAAACAACAAAGCCCCACCATCCAGATCACCGGGTTCAGGTACACGCGCCGCAGGGCGGTGTCGGCGGGAGGAACGCGCTGCTGCGCGTCCGCATGGGGAGCCGCCGTCTCGGCGGCGGTCGCGCAGGAGCGCGACCCTCCCATCCCCTCCTCCTCCGGCGTGCCCGGCAGCCACACCCACAGCGCCACCAATCCCACCGCCGCAATAATCGCCGGCGCCCAGAAGCACCACTTCCACATCCCTATGCCCACGCCATCGGCCCCGAGAGCGCCCAGCCCCATGATGTAGCCGCAGAGGATCGTGATGATTCCCGCGCCGATGGAGTGCGACGAATTCCAGATGGCGAGTTTCGTGGCCAGCTCGTTCGGCGGCACCCAGTGGGAGAGCAACTTGAGGCACGGCGGATTGCCCGTCGCCTGGCAGAGGCCGTTCGCGACCCACGCGATTCCCAGCACCGTCACGAGCGTCGTCGTGAACGCCGCGCCATCCGCGCCGCCGGAGACAAGCGCGGCGAGAACCGGCCCGAACCCGAACATCACGTTCGCCAGCGTCGCGAGCGCGAGGCCGCCCATCAGAAACCAGCGCGGACGGCTCCTGTCCGAAAGCGGCCCGCACACGAACTTTCCCAAACCGTACACCACGCCATGCAGCGTGAGGAAGATGCCGAGCGTGGTCTTGGTGATGCCGTAGTCCTGCGCGAGCCCCGGCATGGCGAGCGACAGGTTCTTGCGCAAGAAATAGAACAGCGTGTAGCCGATGATCGTCATCACCAGCATCCGCCGCTGCCCGCGCAGGAACGCCTTTCTCGTTTGTTCAGTCATGGCACGTAGAAGCGTTCGATGATCGTGCGTCCGGCCACCTCGAAACGCCAGCCCTCCGCAAGCGGGTTGTCCTCCACCTCGGGATCGTCCACGAACGCGAGAAGCTGCGCGCGGTTCGCGAAGAGCGCGGGATCGACGTGCAATTCCTCGCCGCGCGCGACGAGATAGTCGTGCGCCTTGTCCGCCGCGTCGCGCACCTCGGAGGGATAATCCGGCTGTACGGGCAGCGGCCATTCCTCTTCCGGCAGACGCGCCGCCTCCGTCAGGGCCGCGGCATAGTCCGCCGCCAAACGGTCGCGCTGGGCATTGTTCTTCAGACGGTGACGAAAACGCACGTTCGGGAAGGACGTCTCGCCGCGTTGCAGGCGTTCCGCAAGGGCAATGAGCGAACCGTCCTCGCCCAACCACGCGCGCGGCAGGTTCCACTCGCGCGCACGCACCTCACGCAACGCCGCGACCGCGCGCAGGCCCGCGAGGCCGAATGGACGCAGATACCGCGAGGCGTTTTTGACGCGTTTCCACGCCTCGTCAGGCTCCATCTCGCCATACGCCTCGGGCGCTTCGAATTTCAGCAAGTCCTCCTCCAGCCATTCGCGCGTGCCGAAGGAATCGCACTGCGCGAGCAGGGCGGTGCGGAGCGCCACGAGGTAGCGCACGTCGTCGAGCGCGTAGCGCACCTGCGCGTCCGTGAGCGGACGCTGGCTCCAGTCCGTGCACGTCTCCGTCTTCGGCAGCCCCACGTCCAGCACCTCGTAGAGGAGCTTCTGCAGGCCGATGTTCGCCGGATGGCCGCAGAACCCCGCCGCGAGCTGCGTGTCGAACACGTTCACGGGCGAGGCCGCGGTGTAGTGGTACAGGAGCTCCAGGTCCTGATGCGCGGCATGGAGGATCTTCACCACCGAAGGGTTCGACAGCACCGCCGCGAACGGTGCCGGATCGGTGCCGAGCTGGCAGTCGAGCGCGCGGCACACGCCGTCCGCGCCGGCCATCTGCACGATGGCGAGGTGCGGACGGAAGGAAGCGCGCCAGACGAACTCCGTGTCGAGCGCGGCCACGCCGCCCGCAACGAGCGCGTCGCAGGCCTCCTTCAAGTCAGGGGTATTGCGAATCAATCCCTCTTCCATTACTCTCTCCATTTTCCTCGATGAGTGGGTGCTCTTTTTAGCCACAAAGAACACAAAGACCACAAAGATTAGATAATTCTTTTTGCTTATTTGACCTTTTGTGTTTCTTTGTGTCTCTTTGTGGCTAAAATCGAACGAATCAGGGTCACTGGTTTTCAATACAGTCGAAGCGGAGGTCGCACCAGGACGAGTGGTCTCCGTAGTTGTTGTTGGCGGGGCCCGGGTCCGAAACGAGCATGAACTTCACGCGTTGGCCCTTCCACGGCGAGAGGTCCGCCACGAGATCCTGCCACCTGTGCTCGCACGTCTGCTTCTCGGCGACCACATGGCGCACGCCCGCCGCGTCCTCCACCACGACGCGGTAGAGCGTGCCGTCGCCTGTGGAACTGCGGTCGATCTTCCCGATGGAGGCGTGGAACGTGAGCGGCTTCTCCGGCAGGTTGAGACGCCAGCGCATGAACGTGTAGCCGGTGCCGCGCTTGTACGGCGGGTGCATGTAGTAGCCATCTTTCGCGACGCCACCCACCACGGCGGTGGCGCGGTGTACGTTCGCGCCCGTCGCGGTGTCCAGCGGCACCTCGCCCTTCCCGCGCAGCGCCATGCCCGCCGCGAAGTTAGACGGCAAGGTGAATGCACGCGCTGGTTTCGCAACGGGCGGCGGCGTCCAGTCCTTCGGCAACGTGAATGCCTGCGCGAGCGCGGCGGCGGGCGGCTCCGTCCAGCCCGCCGGCTTCACGGCGCGGTACGAGTACGCGGCCTTGTCGGCGACGAGGCGCGTGCGGCCGTTCGTGACGGCGAACGAGGCGGGGCCGATTTCCGCGCCCGCCGCGTCAAGGCGCGTCACGGAAACGGCCGCATAGGGCAGCTCGACCTCCTTCGCATGGCGGATGAAGATTTCTTCGGTCGCGCAGGAGCGCGACCCTCCCGTATGGGGAGCCGTCTCGGTCGCGCAGGAGCGCGACCCTCCCGGGGCGAAGAGGCGGATGAGGCGGCCGTCCGTCGCGCCGCGGCCGCTGTCGAACCACGTGCCGCGGCCGTCCATGTAGAAGGATTCCGGCGCGGCGCAGGCGTCCGCGCGTCCGCCGGCGCGGAACGCGCTGATGGAGGCGACCTGCCCGTCGCCGGAGAGCGCGAACCAGCCGTTCGGCGGAACGGCGAGGTTTGCGGCCGCCTGCGGCAGCACCAGCCACTCGCCGTCCGGGCTGCCGTTCACGACCACGCGCGTGCCGTCGTCGTAGCGCACGGCCACCTGCGAGCGGCGGTATTCGCCGGAGAGGAGCGCGTCGGTCGTGTCCACGAACTTGCCGCAGAAGGCCGCGTAGCGGATCTCCTCCGCGTTCGCCTTCGCGTAGCGCGCGGCGAGGGGCTGCACCATCCAGTAGCCCTGCTCCTCCTCGTCGGGCTTGCCCGTGAAGAAGTAGCCCACGTGGCCGAAGGCGATCGTCGCGGCGAGGAAACGGTCCATGTAGAGCGCATGGTCCTTCGGCACGGCGTCGCGTCCGTAGAACATGCGCGGGTACCCCATGCCGAAGTTGTTGGCGAGGGGATGCATCCGCAGGAGGTCGAAGTCGACGAGCCAGGGGTTGACGTCGAGCCGCGCGCCCTGGTCCTGCGCGAAGTTGCCGTCGTCGAGGCCGCAGTACATGAAGTGCACGCCACCCTCGGAGTAGACGGGACCCGTCCAGAACTTCCGCTGCATCCCGAGCAGCTCGCCGTACGCGTAGAACGTGCCGGCGAACGTGCCCGCGCCCGGCACGCGCGCGTCGTAGTCGCAACGGCTCCAAGGCGAAACGCACGTATGCACGTCGCAGTAGCCGGAGTTGAAGTTGAACTTGCGCTGGAGCTCGGGCACGATCCACTCGCACGCCTCCACGGCGAACGTGGGCTTTGGCGCGTAGCAGCGGTTCCATGCGGGGAGCAGGTTGCCGTCCGGCTGGCGCGTCATGCGGTCGGCGTGCCAGAGGCCGTTGACGGGGGCGAAGTCGGTGTAGTTGTTGTAGGGCCCGTAGAGGTAGCCAAGCGTGTCGATCATGTAGCGCGTGAAGTCGCGCGTCCCCTCGTCGCCGCCCTTCTTCGGCGCCGTGCGCGTGCGGAACGTGAAGCTCTCGTTGCCGTCGCGCATGCACACCTCGTGGTCGCCGATGAACACCTTCGCGAGGCCGCGCCGGCGGCGGTCGCGCCAGTACGCCTTGTCCTTCTCGCGGTCCCCCGCGAAGCAGTGGCACCACTCGTACTCCGCCGTCAGCGCGCGGTGCGGCGAGGGCGGGTTGGGGATGGACGGCAGCACGTCGGCGAACTCGCGGGACGCGCTCCACACGAACCGCTCGTAGCACGGGTTGCGCGCGCCGTCCGTCTTCGCGCGGTAGCGCACGCCGCCGTGCACGCTCATCGACCCGTCGAACAGGTAGGGCGTGCAGTACGGCTCGGACGCGTTCGACTGCGTCCAGTCCATGAACGCGGAGAGGAAGTGCGTGCGGCCGTCGAGCGTGAAGCACGCGACGTGCGGACGGTTCTCGGCGCCCGTCATGCTGTACGACCAGTACGGCACCGTGAAGAGCCACGCCTCGGGGAGGTCGTCCTCCGTGAACGACCCGAACCGCACCTCCGCCACGCGCCCGCCGTCCGCCTGCAGGTCGAGGACGAGCGACTGCCCTTCCTCGTGGAAGCGCAGGCGCGCACGGGAGAGCACGCCCCCCGCCGCATCCGTGAACGCGCCCGCGTAGACAACGTCCAGCGGCGAAACCGCGTTCGTCGTGACGCTGAACGACTCCCCAGCCGGGAGGGTCGCGCTCCCGCGCGACCGCTCATCGGCGAAAAACACGCCGCCGCCGCGCGCGATCGGGCGCGCCACGCCGTCCGCGCCGATGAGCGCAAGGTCATCCCAGCGTCCCGCCCGCGCGGGCAGACGCCACTGCACAGCCGGCTCGCCCGCGGGCGGCACCACGGTGAGCGCGCGGTTGGGGAAGGAAAGTTCGCCGTCGCCCGTGTTCACGCCGGGCGGACAGTCCGGGAACACGCGGTTCGGGCGTTTCGGGCGCGGCTTGAACGCGAGGGGCTTCAGCTCCTCGCGGTAGACGGCGAGGCTCGTCAGCTCGATCCAACGGTCCTTCTCGTTCGTGCCGCCCGTGACGGTGAACCCCGTGAACGCGCCGCCGCGCGCGAGGCGCGCCGCCTGGTCAGGCGTGAGACGGCGCTGCACGAGAAACCATTCGAGGTGGTGCACGGTGTAGAGCGAAACGGAGAACGGCTTGCCGTCGGCGTCCGTGAACAGCGCCTCGATGTGCACGGGCGGCGTGCTCGGATCGCGCGCGTATGAGACGTTGTTGCCGTACACCCACACGCTCACCGTGTCGACCGGCCCCTTCACGGGCACGGGCGCGGGCGGACGCAGCGTGATGCGCGGGCTCGGACCCGTACCGCGGTAGACGAGACGCGGCACGGCGTCGCCGAAGAGGCAGTGCGCGTCGGCGCGCGCGAAGGTGGCGACGGCGTTCGTGGCCGAGACGGTCCAGCCCGCCGCGTCCACGAGGGGCAGCAGCACCGGCCGGTCGTCGGCCGTGCGGTTCGCCCAGTCGAATTCATACGGACGCACGGCGGCCGTGCCCGCGAGGGCGGCGGCCGCGAGCGCCGTGACCAACGAGAGCCGTTTCATGCGTCAGGGCGTGATGTCGCGCACGTAGACCTGGCGGGAACCCTCGTGCACGGAGTTGAAGCCGATCTGCTTGCCGTCGGGGCGGTAGCGCGCGTGCAGGTCGCAGCGCCAGTACGTCTGGCGGTACGGCTCCGGCACGAAGAACGCGCCCATCGGCATCGTCATGCCGTCGGCGAGGCGAACGAGCACGAACGGGCGCTCGTTGTTCGCGGTCCAATACGTGTCGCCGCTCATGAACTTGCCGTCGGGCGAGTAGATGCAGTGCCAGTCCCAGTCGAGCACGCCCGCGCCGATGCGGCGCACCTTCTCCTCCTCGCCCACGGTGAACTCCACGGGGCTCCACGCCGTGCGCGCCCACTCGCCCTTGATGTGGCCGTCCCACGCCGCCGTGACGAGCAGCTTCGGACTGCCGTCGGGCGCCCAGTTGAAGTGCGAGCCCGCCCAGCCGTCCTTGAAGCAGCGGCGCAGCTCCGTGCCGTCCTTGCGGACGGTGAAGGACGTCGTGTGCCAGCGCGAGGCCTTGTGGATCTTCTTGTCGAACCAGTCGACCGAACGCGCGAGGAAGAAGATGTGCGAGCCCGCCTTGTCCTTCTGGATGATCGTGTGGCAGTAGTAGGCGAGGGGATGGCCGGGCTTCTTCGGATCCGCCTTCGTGGCGGGCATGAGGCTGCGGCCCTGCGCGACGGAGAGGATGAGCTTGTGCTCGCCCGTCCGGAGGTCCATCACCCAGAGGCCGTCGTCCTCGGGCCACTCGACGTCCTCGCGGGCGTCCTGTCCGGGGCCGGCGTAGCCGTAGTCGGGACGCGTGAGGGAGAGGCGCGCGTAGTTGATCGACACGGCCCACGTGCGGTCCTCGCTCACGGCGCTCACGGGCAGCGGCAGGATGCGCACTTCCTTCTTCGTCTTCCAGTTCATCACCACCGTCACGAACTTGCCGTTGCGCACGTCGTTGAAGAGGAAGGTGTCGTCGTCGATCCAGTGGGCCATTGCGGCCTCCTGGAAGTTCCAGCACGCCGTGGTGGTCACGGGGATGAACTTGTTGTTGTCCTGCAGGTCCACGACGCCCAGCGTGCAGCGCTCGTTCGGCTCGGGGAGGCGTCCGTTGAGGTCGGTCTCGAGCACGGTCACGTAGCGGTTGTTGGGACTCCACGAGTTGATCGCGAAGTAGCTCGCGAACAGATGCTCGTGCGGTCCCTTCGTGATGGCGCGGGGCTCGCCCCATTTCGGGAATGGTGCGAGCTCTTCGGCCTGGAGGCAGAAGCAGAGGCCCAGCGCGGCGAGGCCGGCGAGGCGGACGATTGAGGCTTTCTTCATACGGATTCCTTTCGGTTTGACGCGCTCAATTATGCCAAAAATCTGCTCTCCGCGCAAGTCTCGTTTCAGTGACGTCCGGGTTCATGTCTACTATTTCATCGATAGTAGCACACAAACTTGCCTAGACACTCATGAAGCCGGGGCCGTTCATGCCGAATCGGCGGAACTGGGACGCTTCCTCGTCGCGGACGGCGGCTTCTTCTGCGGCGGGGCGGAAATTCTCCACCGTCTCACGCCATTCCTCGGCCTTGCTGACGAACTCGTCCAGGCTCTTGCAGAACTCCTTTATCTCCAGGTCCTTGAACGGGAGGCCGCCGATCAGGGCGATCTCGCCAGTGTCCGGCAGCTTCGACAAGGCGACGCCCAGCGTCCCGTACACCTGCGTATTCGCCTCGAGAAGCATCTCATAGAAGGCCTCGCGCTTCTCAGGCGGCGGTTCGCCGATGACGGCGACGCCCACCACGGCAAGACCGTCCGGCGACTCCGTGAATTCCATCGGGATGTCGTCGATCGTCATGGAGCAGATGCCGTCCTTGACTTCGATCCCCTCGATTCCGAGTCTTTCCGCAAATGCGGACATCAGTTCTTTCAGTTCCATGGTTGTTTCCTCATATTGCTACATTCATCAGATTGCCTACGGATTGATCTGGGCGTCATAAAGCTCGGACCCGTACACCTCTTCGACGTGCTTCACGATGATATCCGTTATCTTTCTGAAGCTCGCGTCCTCGACCGGACGCTCCGAGAAACTGGTCGAGTCGTACCCCGGTGGCTGTCCGAGCACCGTGTGGAGCGTGGTCCACGTGGCCTCGTGGAACGATAGGCCGAGCGAACGGGCAACACGATGCTGTATCACATTGCAGGTCTGTGGCGCAATCGTGTACCCCTTGGGGAAGTCGCCGTCGCTCAGCTGTATCATTGCAGAATACATCTGCTGCCCATTGTCGGATTTCATCGCCGCCTTGAATCCGGCGAGCGCCTTGTCGTCGCAGCGCGCAAAGACGAGTCCCGCGATAAAGCTGTTCACGCCGGCGGCCTCGTCCCCGCCGCCCTCGTGGAAGTTTTCCAGGATCTGCGACTCCCGGCACAGTTTGTTCACGGTGCGGTCCAGCTTGCACATCGCTTCGAAGATATCCTCTGGAGAAGACGATTCCGAAAGGCCCTGGAATCCGCTTACGTCCTCCCTGGCCGCCATTTCGCACAGCCGCGTGATCGTTCCGCTCTTCAGCGCACCGCCGTTGAACAGCACCAAATGCTTCAATCCGGTCTGGAAAAGGCGCGGATCGCCCTTGGTCGCCGTGCGAAGCTCGTCCAGATTTTCCTTTACCCGCTGAAGCCGCACGGCGATCTCGTCAGGCGAGCGGACTTCGTTTCTGAAATCCCGCGCGAAGCCTTTGACGACCTGGTAATTGTCCATTTTCAGCAAATCCATCAGATCGCGGTCGTCCGCCGCTGACGCAACGATCAATTCGGCGGCCTTTTCCGCGGCCTCGTTCCGCACCGGGTTGGAATTGCCTCCTCCAATGGCGTTTTTCACCTCTTCGACGTCGGCCTTGTGGGCATCCGCCAACTGCTGCTCCGAGAGGAACTTCAATGGCGTGGTGCTGACGTAACCGTCGGGGCTGACCGTGGCAGTCCACTCGAACGAGAACGGCAGCGCCTTGGGGCTGGTGTAGCGGACCGTGATGTCGCCCGTCTTGTCGTCCTTGGTGATGGTGAAGTCCACCGCCGAGTGTTCGCTGGACCTGATTCCGTATGCGGAGAGCGCGCCACGGAGCGGGCCGAGACCGGACTGGCTTGTCATCATCAGCAGGCTGGAGGTCTGGCGCGGGTGGACCTTGCCGCAGAGCTCCTCGAGGCCGGCCACGACCGCCTTGCCGCTGTCGTTGACCTGCCCGGATTTGGTCGCGACGAGGCATTTGCCGCCCGGCAGGTTGAATCTGAAGACGCCGTCCTTGTCGCCCAGAAGCTGCTTCCCGTCGGTATCGTAAAAGTAGCCTTCCGCGCGGTGCAGGTCGCCGGCGAGCTGGTTGCGCGCCTCGTCGAGCGATCCGCCGAACGAGGCGAGCGACAGCGTTCCCGACGAGTAGTACTGCAATGTCGGCAGTTGCTTCCTGCCCATGGCCATCTCGTAGGCGTCCTCGATCGAGCAGCCGGTCGCCTCCATCGTGTCCTGGATTGGCGTGGAGAGATCCGGCGGATACCTGTGAGGCGGCTCCTCCAACGGCTCTTCGGCGGTGCAGTCTTCCCACTGGCCATACAGAACCTTCAGTTTCGCCATCGGATCTTCGCCAGGCTTTGGAATCTCCGGGAAGCACGTTTTCACGAGATTCGCCTGCGTGAACTTGCCAGAGTCTTGCAGGTTGGCGATTTGGTCGAAGTTTTTAAGCACGCGAGCCGTCAAGATGCCAATCTGCCGTGTCAGCAAGGTATTGCGCTTGCTGTGGGAGACGCCCGCCTCCGCCGCGTTGGAGGCGGATGGCGGCACCATAACGGTCAGCGCCTTCAGGAAGAGCGAGCGCTTCTCAGGCGGAATCTGCGCAAACGTCTGGGTACGGGCCGAACTGAAGCCTCGCAGGATGCAGCTCGCCGCCGTGTTGTTCTCGATGCCGAAGTTCTTGTTCGTGTCGGTCTCGGCAAGGTCGATTGAATCGTTTACCGCGAATTCCTCGAAAACGAACTTCTCCGTCGCAAGCAGATTCGTTTCGCTGAACGCCGTCTGGGAGGTGTTGAGGAGCGTCATGGACATGCCATCCTCGTATTTGAGGTTCCTGCCGTCCTTCATGCTTTCGAACTTCGCATGGTTTTCGGAAAACCAGCTTTTGAAAGAATCCATGAGACGCAGGCCGTTCTTGAAGTTGTCCGCGCTCTGCAGGAATCTTCCGCCGTAGTTCATGAGGCGGTTTGCCTTCGAACCGGGCGTCGTTACGGCCTCGAGGGCTTCCGCTTCGGAGCAGTTCACGGTTCGCATGTAGAAATTCACGGCCTTTGCGAGTCTGGGGAGTTCACCCTTCGTGTAGCCCTTCCCGAGCGCCGTCTTCTCCAAGCTCACCTCTAACGCCTTCTGCTCCCGCAAGCCGCTGTTTTCGATGGCTGCCTTGACGGCAAGGATGCGCCGCGCAGTGAGCGGCTTGCCCTTCCCGTAGTCCTCCAGCTTCATGGCATCCTTCACGCTGTCAGGGACGTAGGTCACCCCTCCGAACATGTCGACAACCGCCTTCATGAAGGCGTCGCGGGTAATGTTGTTGGCCCTCTTCAGACTGGCGAGACGCCCCACCCCGATGCCGACCCAGTCGCCGGTCCCGGGCTTGATGGTGCGGTTGGCGATTCCGCCCAATTTGCCCGCATCGAGGCGGGCGACCGCCTTTTGCTTGCCGGCCGCCTCCTGCGTCTGCGCGAATTGCACAAACGCATCGAATGTCGCGTTGATCAGTTCAACTGCCATTGTCTTTGCTGCTCCTTATGCTTCTAGGCTGATGAATGTTGCCAATGTGGAAATGTTGCCAATTCCAATACCCAATACCAATTGGAAATTGGCAACATTGGAAACCGGCAACATGAGTCCGCTCAAAGAGTTTATGCCGCTCATGACATCCGTTCCTTTCCGCCTTGGCTACACTCAACTCGGTAAAGGGTTACTGGTCAGTCGCTCTCGCTCTTGGCGGTGAAGAGCCTCCGCACCTCGTCGACGACGAGCTTCGGACGGCGGTAGAGGTCGTAGAGCCCGCCCGTGTTCACGCCGTACGAGCGGTTGCGCGCGCCGCGCGTGCGCGTGTAGGTCTTGCAGTCGGTGAACTGCCAGATGGCGACGCCGGCGATGTCCTTCATCGCGAACATCTCCTCGAGCATGATGCGCTCGTACTCGGCCTGGTGGTCCTCCGTGTACTGCGCGCGGCCGCGCGGGTCGCGCACGCCGTAGTCGGCCTTCACGCCCGTCTCGCTCACGATGATCGGGCGGTCGTCCTTGTAGCGGTCCTTGTAGCGGTTGCGGAAGTAGGCCACGATCTCCTCGTGGCACGCGCGGATGTTGCGGCGCATCTCCTCGGAGGAGCCGGTCTCCATCTCCCAGGAGTACCAGCAGGGGTAGGTGTTGTAGGCGATGATGTCCGTGTTCGCATGGCAGATGTCCTTCAGGTTGCGGTGGCACGCGAAGGTCACGAGATGGCCGGTGTCCTCGGCGCGGAGCGCGGCGAGGAGACGGTCGACGAGCGCCTTGCAGGCCTTCGTGTCGGAGTCCGGCTCGTTCAGGAACGCGCTCACGATCACGCACGGGTGGTTGATCGAGTTGCGCGCCATGAGGCGCGTCTCCTCCTCCTGGAGGTCGCCTGCTTCGCCTTGTTGCCCCAGCCAAGGGACTCCTCCCACACGAGCACGCCCAGCTCGTCGCAGAGGTCGAGGAACGCCTCGCACTGCGCGTAGTGGCTACCGCGGATGAAGTTGCCGCCGAGGTCCTTCAGGTTGCGCACGTCCTCGTACATGAGCTGCACGGGCGTGGACACGCCGAACTCGTAGTGCGACTCGTGGCGGTTCACGCCCTTGAGGTAGACGGGGCGTCCGTTGAGCGTGATGCGCCCCTTCGCCGTGCCCACCTGACGGATGCCGAAGCGCGTGCTTCGTGCTTCGTGGTTCGTGCCTCGTACGCGAACAGAAACGATGTGGAGGTTCGGCGCGTCGTGGCTCCAGAGCTTGAAGTCGGGCACGTTCAGCGTCGCGCGCCGGTTCGCGAAGGCGACCTCGCGCGGCGCGCCGCCATCGAACGCGACGGACGCCGTGAAGTCCTGCGGCGCATCTTTTCCGACGAACTGCGCCTCCAGCTCCACGCGGCCCGTCTTGTAGTCGCGCGTGCGCACCACCACGCGGCGCAGCTCCACGGGCTTCACCTGCACGTCGAGCTTCACACCGTGGTGGAAGCCGCCGTAGGGGTAGAAGTCGTAGAAGTCCCAGAAGAGCTTCACCTTCTTGTTGTCCACCACGGAGTCGACGGCGGCCACGAGCTCGTGGCGTCCGGCCGCGAGCGGCCCCGTGCGGAACTCGAACTTGCTCCACGGCAGCTTGCTGAAGCCGATCTCGCGTCCGTCCACCCAGAAGCGCGAGCGGAGGCCCACGCCGTCCACCACGAGGAAGGCGTCGACCGCCGCCTCGGCGAGCTCGAACGTGCGCCGGTAGCAGCCCGTGCCGTGCTGGTTGAAGTAGTGCGAGTAGGCGTTCCAGCAGCCGGGCACGGTCATCTTGTCGTTCGCCTCGAATGCCGGCAACGCCACCTCCTCCAGCGACTTCCCGCGCTCGAAGCGGAAGTCCCAGAGACCGTTCAGGTCGACCGTCTCCATCGCCCCCGCCGCCAGCGCGGCCAACGCCGCCACGGAAAGAATGCCAAATTTCTTCATCATGTTTTTTCTCCGGATCAGAACTCCAAATAGAACATCCGCGTGATCATGTAGCCGAACATGAGGATCAGCAGGAAGGAGATGATCACGCTGCGCTGCGTGGCGCGTCCCACGCCCACCGCGCCCATCCGCGTGGTGAAGCCCTGATGACACGAGACCGTGCAGATCACCACGCCGAACACCGTCGCCTTCAGGAGCCCCACGAAGAGGTCCTTCAGCTCCGCCATCGACATCGCGCTCGACATGTACTGGCTGAACGACACGTTGAACTGCGTGTAGCCCACCACGCCGCCGCCCACCACGCCGAGCACGCAGGCGTAGAACGCAAGCAGGGGCGACATCACGAGAAGCCCGCCCATGCGCGGCGCCGCGAGGAAGCGGACCGGCGGGATCGACATGATCTCAAGAGCGGCCACCTCGTCGTTCACCGTCATCGTGCCGAGCTCGGCCGCCATCGCGCTGCCCACGCACGCCGAGAGGCAGATGCCCGTCACGAACGGACCCATCTCGCGGATGAGCGAAATCATCACCGCCGCGCCGAGGTACACCTCCTGGTTGAACCGACGCAGGGCGAGGCCCACCTGCAGGCCGAGGATCATTCCGGCGAACAGGCCCACCACCGTGATCACGGGCAGGGTGCGGATGCCCGTGGAGTAGAGCTGCTTCATGAACTCGCCGCGTCCGCGGCGGCGGAAAATCGTGCCCGGCAGGTAGCCGAACGACTCCGCCATCAGACGCACGGCCTGCCCGATGCTCGCGAACCACGCGACCACATGCCGGCCCAGCGCGGCCAAACGCCCCGCTGGCGCGTCTTCATACAGAGGCTCTCTGGTGATGGTCATGCGCGTAGTATATCACAAATCCCACCCGTGCGGGAGAGCCACGCTTCACCGCAGACCGGACATGGGGCATCCGTTACGGGCCTTTCGGCGTCACCCAGGAAACGGACTTCTTCGCGTCGTCGAGGATTTCGTTCGCGACGGCGAGGACGTCGTCCGCCGTGACGGCGGCGATGCCGGCCACGACCTCGTCCGGCGGCAGGATGCGCCCGTACGTCTGCACGCAGTTGCCGAAATAGAAGAGCCGCGCGCGCACCTGCTCGAGGCCAAGACGGAAGTTGCCGACCAGGTACTCCTTCGTGCGCTTCAGCTCCGCCGCGCCCGGACGCTTCGCGCGGATGCGCGCGAACTCGCGTTCGATCGTCTCGACGGCCTGCGGCACGCGGTCCGACGCGAGGCCGGCCGTCACGGCCCAGCCGCCCACCTCCTCGAAAAACTGGAGCTGCGAGCGAATGTCGTAGCTGAGACCGCGCCTCTCGCGTACGCTCTGGAAGAGGCGCGAACTCATCGAACGTCCCATCAGGGCGTCGAACACGTTCGCCGCGTACTTTTTCCGCGCCGGCGCGCGCACGCCGAACGTACGGAAGCCGAGCGCGAGCTGGACCTGTTGGATGTCGCGCTCCGCCCGCACCTCCTTCACGGGACGCGGACGCGCCTTCACGGGCACGACGGAAAGCGGATCACCCTTCGCGAGCCCGCCCAGCGCCTCCGCCACGAGGGCGCGCGCAACGGCCGGGTCGAACCGCCCCGCCACCACGGCCGTGGTGGCGGACGGCACGTACGCCTTGCGGATGTAGGCGCGCAGACCTTTGGGCGTCATCTTGTCAAGCGTCGTGGCGGAGCCCGCAATCGGTAGACCAAGCGGGTTGTTCGGGAAGAGGGCGCGGGAGAGGTTCTCGGACGCCACCGAATCCGGCTCGTCCGCGTACATCTTGATCTCCTCGAGGATCACCTGACGCTCGCGCGCGAACTCCGCGTCGGGGATCGCCGCATGCAGGTACATGTCGGAGATGATGTCCACCGCCGTCGAAAGGTAATCGCACGGGAGGTAGGCGTAGAAGCACGTCCCCTCCTCGCTCGTGTAGGCGTTGAAGTTCCCGCCGCGGCCCTCGATGGCCTGGCTGATCTCAAGCGCCGTGCGCCTCTTCGTACCCTTGAAGAGCATGTGCTCGATGAAGTGCGAGATGCCGGCGTCGGACGGTCCCTCGTGGCGGCTTCCGCTCGCAACGAACAGCCCGAAGCACGCGCTCTCCACGTGGTCGTCCGGCACGAGGACGAGCTTCAACCCGTTATCCAGCGTCTCAAGCGTTGCAACCGGCAGCATCGTTCATTTCCTTCAAAGTGGTGCGTCCGTCGTAGAGCGCCTTGCCGACGATGGCGGCGCGCAGGTTGGGGCGGGCGAGGGCGATGAGGTTCGCGACGTCGCGCGGGGAGGAGACGCCGCCGGAGGCGGTGATCTGGCAGGACGGCGCGGCGTCGCAGATTGCCGCCATCTGCTCGAGGTTCGGCCCGCCGAGCATGCCGTCCGTCGCGGTGTCGGTGTAGATGATCGTCTTCACGCCGATTTCGGCCACGGTCCGGGCAAGGTCCACGGCCTTCACCTGCGTGGTGGTCACCCACCCGCGCGTCTGCACGAAGCCGCCGCGCGCGTCGATGCCCACGGCCACACGGTCGCCGTACTCATCCACGGCGCGCGTGAGGAACGCGGAGTCCTCGAGCGCCGCCGAGCCGATGATCGCGCGCGTGGCGCCGGCGGCGAGCACGGACGCGAGCGTCTCGGGCGTGCGGATGCCGCCGCCCACTTCCACGGGGCCGCCGAACGCGGCGATGATCGTGCGGATCACGTCCGCATGGCGCGGCGTGCCGGCGAAGGCGCCGTCGAGGTCCACGACGTGCAGTTCGCGGCCACCCTGGTCGCGCCAGTCGCGCGCCTGCGCGGCGGGGTCGTCGTTGTAGGTGGTCACGTCGTCGGCGCGCCCCTGGCGGAGGCGCACGCACACGCCCCCCTTCAAATCGATTGCTGGTAGAATGATCATAGTTTTAGACCGCCAGTTCCACGCGTTTGATGATCTGGTCCTGGAACGGCTTGTCGAGCTCGATGAAGTAGCCGCTCCAGCCCCACACGCGCACGATGAGGTGCGCGTGGCGCTCGGGATGCGCCTGGGCGTCCACGAGCGTCTCGCGGTTGATGGAGTTGATCTGCAGCTGGTGTCCGCCGCGGTCCACGAAGAACTTCACGAGCTGCGCCACCTTCTCTACGCCGTCCGGCTCGCGGAAGGCGCTGTCGTGCACCTCGATCGTGAGCGGTCCGCCGTTGCAGACCGGCCCGAGGTCGGGCTCGGTGAAGGAACGGATCACGCTGAGCGGACCCTTCACGGGCACGTCGAGCGACGGCGCGTAGTTCGCGCTGAACGGATGGCCCTTCAGGCGGCCGTCCGCCGACGCGGGCAGCTCGTTCGCGTGCCAGATGTAGTACATCGCGCTGCCGGTTCCCGGACGGTAGATGCCGCCGCGGTCGTTGCGGCGGCCCTTGAGCGCGTCCGCCCACGTGGCGACGAGCCACACGGCGATGTCGTCCGCCGCGGCGTCCGCGTTGCCCATCTTCGGCGCGTGGCGCGCGGCGGCGAGGATGTCGGGACGGCCCTCGAAATCGGTGTCCATGAGGTGCACGAGCTCCTCCATCGTCACGAGCTTCTTCTCGAAGACGAGCTCGCGCACCGCCGCGAGGGAGTCCACCGCCACGGCGATGCCCGTGCCGTGGATGCCGAAGTTGTTGTACTTGCCGCCCTTCGAGAGGTCGCGCGCCCGCTCGATGCAACCGGTGGAAATTACGGAGACGAACGGCCCCGGGAAGATCTCCACATGCTTGTACTTCTCCTGGAGCGCGTCGCAGCGGCGGTTGATCTCCGCCCGGAGGGATTCCTTCAGCGCGTCGAAGGTTTCCGGCCGCGCGGGAGCGCGGCCCTCCCCGCGCATCACGGTGTCGAGGCACGACGGCAGCGAGACGGCGTCGATGTTGTTGATGTCCATGCCGCAGCCGGGGATAAGGAACTCCCAGCACGCGGCCACAGAGTAGTCGCGCGCGTCCTCGAGCTCGTAGCCCCACTTCTGGAGCGCGGGGATCACCACGTCGTCGTTCGCGTACTGCGGGAAACCGAGGCCCGCCTTCGTGAGCTCGGTGCCGAGCTCGTAGATCTCCATCGGCGTGGACTTGTCCACGCGCAGGTTGATCTTGGGATCCACGAGTTTCAGCTCGCCGCAGGCCTTCAGCGCGAGACGCGAGAGCAGGTTGAACGCGGGCTTGCCGTCGCGCGTGACGCCGCCGAGCATGACGCTCTGGCCGTTGTCGCCCTGCTGCACGCCAATGTAGAGGTCGCTGTCGCGGTTGCAGGCGATGAAGAACTCCTCGAGCTCCTCAAGGGCGGTCTCCTCGGTGAGACGCCCCGCCGCGAGGTCGGCTTCGAGATAGGGATAGAGGTACTGGTCGATGCGCCCGAGGCCGCAGTGGTACTCGCCCTCGCACCACATCGCGTAGTGGAGGATGCGCAGGCTCTGCAGCGCCTCGTGGAACGTGCGCGCGCCGCGCGCGGGCACCTGGGCGAGCGTCTCGGCGACCTTCGTGAAGCCTTGCTCGGCCGCCGCGGCGCGGTAGCGGTCCGCGAGCTCGAGGACGGCCGTCGTGGAGAGGATCGCGTCGGAAAGGAACGTGACGCCCTCCGCGTCGCCCTCGGCGCGGCAACGCGCGATGCGAGCCTCCATCTCGGAGATGCGCGCAAGCAGGCCGTCGCGGATCGTGGGGCCGAAGTCGGCCGTGAGGTTGAACACCACGCCCTTCTCGCCGAACGCCGTGCCGGCCGCGCGGAACGCGGCCATCTCCTCGTCGGAGTGGAGGTCGGGGATCTGCTTCACGGTGCGGAGGAACGCGATCGTCTCGCCCTCCATGAACGCGGGCTGCTCCGCCTTGAGCATCGCGACGAGCCCCATGCGGGCGCGCGCGGAGTCATTGGCCTTCGCGGCGATGAACGTGTCCAGCAGCGGTTTCCAGTCATGGTCCCGCCGGAACTTCTTCTGCTCCTTCGCGAACGTGCGGTCGAGCAGCGACTTGATTCTCTCCGTCATGTGTTCTCCTTTAGTGCCGTGTTTTCTCAAATGCGTCACCCCTCCATCCACACGCGACGGCGGATGTAGTCGGTGTAGGAGAGGATGATCTTGACCACCTTCTCGCCCACGTTCGGCATCGAGTAGTCCGCCACCTGGCGCACCTTGCCGCAGACCGTCAGCTGCGCGAGGCCCTGCAGGATGCGTTCCTTCGAGAGCCCTGTCATGATCACGGCCGCCTCCTCCATCGCCTCCGGACGCTCATGCGCCTCGCGCAGGTTGAGCGCCGGGAACCCGAGGATGCTCGACTCCTCGCTGATCGTGCCCGAGTCGCTCAGCACCGCCTTCGCGTTCAGCTGGAGGGCGAGGTACTCCGTGAGGCCCATCGGCTTCATCAGGCGCACGAGCGGATTGAACTTCACGCCCTTCTTCTCGATCATCTTGCGCGTGCGGGGGTGCGTGCTGACGATGAGCGGCAGCTTGTACGTCGCCGCAATCTCGTTCAGCGCGTCGACGAGTCCGAAGAAGTGCCGTTCCTCGGCGATGTTCTCCTCGCGGTGCGCGCTCACCACGAAGTACTTCCCCTTCGCGACGCCGTTCGCCTTCAGCACCTTCGCGGCGCTGCGCTTCACCTTCGGCAGCTGCGCGGCGAGCACCTCGCACATCGGGCTGCCCGTCTTGATCACCTGGTCGGGCGGCAGTCCCTCGCGCAGCAGATACTCGCGGGCGATGTCGCTGTAGCAGAGGTTGATGTCGCTGATGTGGTCCACGATCTTGCGGTTCGACTCCTCCGGCACGCGCTGGTCGAAGCAGCGGTTTCCCGCCTCCATGTGGAAGATCGGGATGTGGCGCTTCTTCGCCGCGATCGTGCAGAGGCACGAGTTCGTGTCGCCCAGGACGAGAAAGGCGTCCGGCTTCTCCGCCTCCAGGACGGGGTCGATCGCCTCGAGGATCTTCCCCGCCGTCTCCGTGGCGTTGCGTCCCGCCGCCTGCAGGAAGTGGTCGGGCTTGCGCAGGCCAAGGTCCTTGAAGAACACCTCGTTCAGCTCGTAGTCGTAGTTCTGGCCCGTGTGCACGAGTACATGGTCGATCGCCGGACTCGCCTCCAGCGCCTTGAGCGTGCACGCGAGGCGGATGATCTCCGGGCGCGTACCCACCACCGTCATGACCTTCAGCTTCTCCATCTCTTTTACACCTCCTCGCGGAACGTGTCAGGACGCTGCGGGTCGAACACCTCGTTCGCCCACATCACCGTCACCATGTCCGTCGTCCCCAGATTCTCAATGTTGTGCGTGTACCCGGGCGGGATACGCACGACCTCCAGCTTCGCGCCGCTCACGCGGTACGTGATCACCTGCGCGGACGGGTCGTCCATCTTGCGGAACCGGATCGCCCCCTCGCCGCTCACCACGAGGAACTTCTCGTGCTTCGTGTGGTGCCAGTGCTGTCCCTTCGTGATGCCGGGACGCGACACGTTCACGCTCACCTGTCCGCGTTCGGCCGTGTGCAGGATTTCCGTGAAGCTGCCGCGGTTGTCGCAGTGCATCGTGAGCGGGTAGGCGAACTGGTCCTCGGGCAGGTAGCTGAGGTAGGTTGCGTAGAGCTTCTTCGCGAAGCCGTCCCGCTGGTCCGGCACGTCGAGCGTGCGCGGCTCGTCCACGAACGTCTCGATCAAATCGACGATCTCGCCCAGCGTCTTGGTATATGCGGGGGAGACGGAGAGAATCGAGGATGCTTCCGCTGGGGGACAAGAGACGTGAGACGTGAGACGCGAGGTAAAGGCGCTCACCACATCATCGATGTAGACAAGCGTCACGGTCGCGGCACGGTCGCGCACCTGGATGTCGCGTCCGCGCGCACGGTTGTGGCACCATGTGGCGACGGCGCTGTTGTAGTTGGGGCGGCACCACTTGCCGAACACGTTCGCGAGACGGTACACGTACACGGGCGCGCCCGTGCGCGCGCCGTACGCGCGCACCGCCTCCTCGGCCGCCGCCTTGCTCTTCCCGTAGTCGTTGTCGAGCGCCGCCTGGATGCTCGAACTCAGCAGCACGGGCACGGGACGGCGCGCGAGAAGCGCCAACAGCTCCTCGGTGAAGCCGGTGTTGCCCTTCGCGAACTCGGCGGGGTCCTTCGGACGGTTCACGCCCGCGAGGTGGAACACGAAGTCGCACGTCCCCGCCCATTCCTCCAGCTCCGCACGCGTGTTGCCGAGGTCGTAGCGCAGGACCTCCACGCCCTCCATCCGCCCGAGCGCCAGACACAGGTTCTTCCCCACGAACCCCTTCGCCCCGGTCACCAACACGCGCATGACGGCCGACCTCCCTTATGCGTTGTCAAGGCCGAACGCCTCGCGCACGCACGCGAGCTTCAGGAGAAGCTTCTTCATCCCCGGCACGTCCAGGCGCTCGGTGTTGTTCGAGTCGTAGTCCTCGACCGTCGGCGCGATCGTGCGGCCCTCGACGAAGTACTTGTCGTAGTTGAGGTCGCGCGTGTCGGCGGGGATGCGGTAGTAGGCGCCCATGTCGATCGCCTTGGCCATCTCCTCGCGCGTCACGAGCGTCTCGAACTTCTTTTCGCCGTGGCGCGTGCCGATCACCTGCATCTTCGACTTCGACCCGCTCAGCTCGAGGATGGCCTGGGCGAGGACGCCGATCGTGGCCGCGGGGGACTTCTGCACGAAGAGGTCGCCGTTCACGCCGTGTTCGAAGGCGAAGAGGACGAGGTCCACGGCCTCCTCGAGGGTCATCATGAAGCGCGTCATCTCGGGATCGGTCACGGTGATGTCCTTGCCGGCCTTGATCTGCTCGATGAAGAGCGGGATCACGCTCCCGCGGCTCGCCATCACGTTGCCGTAGCGCGTGCAGCAGATCGTGGTGCGGGCGTTCGGGCCGAGGGCGCGTCCCTTGGCGATGGCGACCTTCTCCATGAGGGCCTTGGACATCCCCATCGCGTTGATGGGGTAGGCGGCCTTGTCGGTGGAGAGCACCACCACGCGGGAGACGCCGTTCGCGACGGCACTCTCAATCACGTTGTTCGTGCCAATCACATTTGTGCGCACGGCCTCAAGAGGGAAGAACTCACAGCTCGGCACCTGCTTGAGGGCGGCTGCGGCGAACACGAAGTCGACGCCGCGCATCGCGCCGTCCACGCTCGCGCGGTCGCGCACGTCGCCGATGTAGAACTTCACCTTGTCGTTCTGCAGCTCGTGGCGCATGTCGTCCTGCTTCTTCTCGTCGCGGGAGAAGATGCGGATCTCGCGGAAGTCGTTGATGAACCGCTGCAGCACGGCGTGGCCGAACGAACCCGTCCCGCCGGTAATCAAAAGCACTTTGTCGTCAAACATGGGTTATAGTATACCACATTTTAGGGCCCAAAGTCCAAGGTCCTTTGTCCTCTGTCCTTTGTCTTCTGTCCTCTGTCCTCTCGTCTCATCCTTTGTCCTCTGTCCTTTGTTCTCTGTCCCATCCTTTGTCTTCTGTCCTTTGTCCTCTGTCCTCTTTCCCCTTCAGGACAGAAGACAGAAGACAAAAGACAAAGTCGGGAGGACAAAGGACAAAAGACAAAGGCCGGAGAGCCAGCGCCTTGCCGCGGTTCACACGTTCCGCGTGAAGTCGCACTCTGGATAGCCGGAACATCCCCAGAACTCGTTCCCCGCGTTGCGGCCCTTGCGTGCCACCATCTTGCGGAGATTGCGTCCGCAGCGCGGACATTTCGGCGTGTCGCCATGGTTCGCGCGCGTCTTCTCGTCACGTGCCACGATTCGCGCACGGCTCATCCGTTCGGTGAAACCGCCTTCTTCAAGAAACGCATCGGCCGTCTTGTCCATCTGGCCCTTCAAAAACGCGGCGGCCCTGCGGATCGTGATCAGGATGGCATTCGCAGCGACAAGAGGGTCTTCGTTCTCAAGCCACTCGGCACAGCGCCGTCGCATCGCCAGAATGTATTCCCCGAACTCATGGTCAAGATCGTCCGTTGCGTCGAAGGCGTCCAGTTTCAGCGCCTTGACCGTCTGATAACGTTCGTCGGACTGCGACCACGGCGCCTCGCCCGCATCCACGAGGAACACTTCGTAGTCGCCGGCCAACTCGTCAAGCGAGCCCTTCGCGACATCTAGCTGTCGTAGCTCCTGCTCCTTGGACGTCGCAGCGCGGCTCGACGCCTCGACGATGTTCTGGCGCGCACTCCGAGCGGCACCGACCATCTGTCCCACGGTCTTGCCGAGAGCGTCGTTCCTGTAGTTGAAGTTGCGCTTGCAGAATAACGTCGTTGCGTGGTACACGAGACACGTGAACCCGAAGGAGTACATCTTCCGATACCCGCCATAATGGCCAATGATCCGGAATGATCCCGTCGCTTCGCGCGTCCCATTGTCCAAAGTCCTTTGTCCTAACATCCTTTGTCCTCCGTCTTCTGTCCTTTGTCCTAACATCTTTTGTCCTCCGTCTTCTGTCCTTTGTCCTAACATCTTTTGTCCTCCGTCTTCTGTCCTTTGTCCTTTCTCGTTTTAGGACAGAGGACGAAAGACAAAAGACAAAGACCCGTCGCTTCGCGCGTCCCATTGTCCAAGGTCCTTTGTCCTGTCATCCTCTGTCCTCCGTCTTCTGTCCTCTGTCCTCAATCCTGCTGCTTCAGCAAGTACCTGTTCGACACGACCTTGAAGTGCGTGTCGTCAAGCCCATCAGAAGCCTTCAGCACGATCCCCTCGCGCTCGTTGCCCCGCAGGGTCTTGCCCTCGGCGAACTTGAGCGCGGCGTCCATCGTCGTGACCTTGTCAAAGAACGGGAAATCCTCGTGCAGCACCTGTACATGCGGGATCGCGAACTTCGCGCAGAACGCCACGCGGTCGCGCGGCATCATGAAACGCTGCGCGCACACGTCCCAGATCCTGAAGACGTGGAATTCGTATTCCGAATAACGGTCCCGGTCGGCGTTGATCCCAGGGCCGACCAATTCGCCCTGCAAGGCGATTTCAAGGTGCGATTCCTCGAAGAACTTCCTGAGCTTCGCCTCGATGTCGTATTTCACGGCAGTCTGCCAGAACGCCGAGACGACGCCCCCTTCCACCGGACGCTTCAGACGCAGGTTCCGCGAACAGACACCGAACGGTTCCTCGGGATCGATCGTCGGCGAGAAGAACATCGTCGCGGACGAACCGTCGTCCTTCGCCGTGATCTCAAAGCGGCGCCCCTTCAGCGACGTGAAGTACTCGGTCAACCCCTGAAGCCGTTCCTCGTCGCTCTTTGGAATGTACGATGGGAACGCCCCCATCGCGTCGGAGTTCAGCGGATTCCCCATGGCGGGCTGAAGCTGTTCCTTCACTTCGTCGTAGTGGTCGACTTTCAGCAGATCGGTCAGGTCCGCCTCCACCTCCAGCCCATTTGCCTCGGGGAAAGCCGCGAGAGGCATGAGTAGCCCCTGCGACACGACGCCGCGAAGTTTCGCCGTCTTGATACGGAACCCCTCGCGCAGCACGCTGCCGCTCTTTGACACGAACTTGCGAAGGCACCGTTCACGGAGGAACGCAAAGCGTTCATCGTCCGGCGGAAGATAACTGTCGATTTCGAAGTATACCGCTTTGTCGCCGGACGCGAATTCGCCGCGGCCGGTGACTACGCGCCAGCCCTTGCCTTTCATTGTTGCCACGGAAAGCCGTTCCGTATCGGGGATGGGATCGCACGAGGCGATCTCCACCAGGGATGCCAGTTTTCTCATTGAGATACTCCTGTCGTTACTCTGTTGAAACGGCCTTGCGGCCGCCATGCGGCATCCTCGCCACTCGACAGTGACGCCGCACCAGCAGTAACCCCACGCAGAAACAGCTCTGCATGGTCAGGAATAGGCCCTGCCTCGCCAACCCTTTCGGGCAATCCGCGTTTTTCAGCGGATGAACTCGCTACCCGGCCCAAGAGGATCCCATGCACGCCAGGCATGGGTCCCGTCCGGACGCCTGCCCCCGTATAGCCGCATCGACGGCATCAATTCCGGGCAGGTGGGCTTAGTTTATCACACCCCATTGGCATGCGCAAGGGGTAACTTTTAGGAAAGGCGTGGGACCGTGGGACAAGGACGTAGGACGTAAGACGTAAGACTTTGGCTCGCCTTACGGGCTCCCCCAAAGCAGCCAAAGTCCTACGTCCTACGTCCCACGTCCTCACCAACCGCTTAGCCTTTGGCCCGCCTTACGGGCTCACCCAAAGCAGCCAAAGTCCTACGTCTTACGTCCCACGTCCTCCATCCCCCCGAAATATGCTATACTATTTGCTCCCATGAGCAAAATCTTGGTCATCGTCGAGCGGTTCTACCCCGAGGACTTCCTCGTGAACGACCTCGTCGCGGAGTGGAAACGACTCGGCGACGAGGTGGAGGTGCTCACCCAGGTGCCCAGCTACCCCTTCGACCGCGTCTACGACGGCTACAAGAACAAGGCCTACCAGACCACGCGCGAGTACCTCGACATCCCCGTCCACCGCGTGAGCACCATCTTCGGCTACAACACGAGCGTGAAGCGCAAGGTGCTCAACTACCTCCACTTCGGCTGGATGACGTTCTGGTGGGCGCTCTGGAACGGGCGCAAGTACGACCGCGTGTTCGTGTACCACACGGCCGCCCTCACGATGGCGAGCGCCCTCTTCGCGCTCAAGACCGTCTGGCGCAAGCCCACCGCGATCTGGACCCAGGACCTCTGGCCGGACGCCGTATGGGGGTTCGGCTTCCGGCGCACGCGCTTCCGCGAGGCGCTCCTCAACTGGTTCGTGCGCCGCATCTACAAGCGCTGCGACCGCATCTGCGTGAGCTGCCGCGGGTTCGTGCCGCGCATCCGCGAGCTTTGCAGGCGCGAGGCCGAATTCGTGCCGCAGTGGGACCCCGCGCCGATGGAACTCCCCCCCGCGCCGCCGCACGCGGGGCTCGTCTTCATGTTCGCGGGAAACCTCGGCGTGCCGCAGGACCTCGACAACGTCCTCGAGGGCTTCACCCGCGCGGACATCCCCGACGCGGAACTCCACTTCGTGGGCGGCGGCGTGCAGCTCGAGCACCTCAAGGAAAAGGCAGCCGCCTCCGGCGCGCGCGCCGTGTTCCACGGACGCCAGCCGAAGGCGGACATGCCGCGCTGGTTCGCGCAGGCGGACGCGCTCATCATCTCCCTCACGCCGGAATACCAGCTCACCCTGCCGGGGAAGTTCCAGAGCTACATCAAGACCGGCAAGCCGATCCTCGGCATCCTCCTCGGCGACGCGCGCGAGCTCATCGAGGAACACCAGCTCGGCGTGACGGCGCCTCCGGACGACCTCGACGCCATCGCGGACGCCTTCCGCCGCATGGCGGAGCTCATCAAACGCGGCGCGGGCCCCGCGTGCGGTGCCCGTGCCCGCCAGCTCTCCGAAGAGCTGTTCGACCGTACGCGCCTCATTGCCGCGCTACGCGACGGTCCTGGAAAGGACGTAAGACGTAGGACGTAAGACTTTGGCCTGCCTTACGGGCTCCCCCAAAGCAACCAAAGTCCTACGTCTTGCGTCCTACGTCCTCACCAACCGGCGATCCTGATGGACAACCCGACCGACCCCTGAAACGTCACGGTCACGTCGTCGATGCCCATCATGCCGGGCGTACCGCCCTTCAGCGAATGGATCGTCCACTTGAGCATCAACACCTGACCGGGGGCGATGGGAATGCCCCCTTCCGGATTGACCGGGACGGACGTGGAGACCGGCGTATCGTGGGGATCCCCTGTGCCATACACGTCGGATTCCTTCGAAGCCAGTTCCGTCCAACCATCCACGTAGGCAGAAATCCAGTCAAGGTTGTCCACAACCTTGACGGCGACCGAAAGCGTCTGGTTGGTGGAGTTCTTGAATCCCCACTGCTGCGAGAGATAGGCAAGCGAGACCAACTTCATTGCCTTGCCTGTGTCGTTGGTAAACGCAATGCCAAAGGAGAACTCGTTGTCCTTCGTCGAATAAGCGCCGATTGAACGCACCGTCTCGCTCTGATTCGTGGCCAGCGCATAGATTCCACCCGTCGTGCCCGATCCGGCATTCCACTTGAATGTGCCGGCCGCCAAGGCGTTCTTGAACCACTGCCAGTACAGAACCGTCGTGCCGTTCAGCAGATCCTTGTCGCCCGACGAGGACGTCAACGCCGCGGTGCCATTGAAGTTCTGGTGATAAATGTTACCCGCAAGGGACGACATCGGACAGGCGTTCAGGACGGGAACCGGGTCCGGATTCGCAAGATCGACAACCACGGCCTCCGTCGTTTCCGACGACACGCCGCGGCGACCGTACGCCTCGACCGCGAAGGAAACCGGAACGGGCGGCAGTCCGCTGAACGAATGCGCGGTCGCCGCGCCGACATCAAGGCCGTTGACGATGTACAACGGCTCGGGATGTCCGGCGGAATAACCGGACAGAACCGCGACGTCATCGACGATCACGCGAGCGGACGATTTGTTCGTCGGAGAGAAGATCGCAATTCTGTCTCCGGAATTGAACGTCGGCAAGGCCACATGGATCGTGGCGGGCTCATCGCCCAGCGCAACGACACCCGCGATGTTCGTCACCCCGCCGGACACCACGCCGACAGGCATGTCCGTTCCATCACCCGTGGTCTGCCGCCACGCCGTGATGCGGAGAGCGAGTCCCGATCCAGAAACATGCGTTAACGGCGGCGAAACGAGGTAACCCTTGTCGGATGTCGTGCCGATTCTGACGGCCCCGTAGGAAATCGAGGCGTAGGCTTTGCTGTATTCCCAACCTGAAGTACCGTAGTCCGTGAATTCGTCCTTGAAGTTGACCGTCGTGGTCTTCGCGGGGGAGTTCGCAAACGTCTCTTGCCAAACCGTCGTTCCCGCCGATGCGCCGGTGACGGCGTTCGTCCACACGTAGACACGGTATCCCGTCGCGCCTTCGACGGCGTTCCACGCGGCGTCGAACGAAGTGCCCGTGACGTTGTTCGATATCAAGACCCCCGACGGAACATCCAGCGAATCCGACGCGACGTACGCCGTGAAAGACGAGAGCGCAAGGCCGTTTGCAGCGGCGATGCGAAACGAACGGAACGCGGTGGACTCGGGGAAGTCGAACGACGCGCCAGAGGATGCTGCCGTGAACGTTGCAACGTTCACCCCCTCTTCATTCGCCGGAAATGCGTGTACCGTGGCGGAGGCGGAAGCGCCTGAGCCGGCATAACAAAGGACGATTTTATCAACGGCGCCCGCGTATTCGGGCGAACGGTACTCGCCGTTCGCCACCGTCCACCCGGCAGGCGGCTCCGCACCCGTGAAATCGGCGGTCTGAATCGTCGGGCCTGCGGCGACGGCAGACAGGAATGCAAAAGACACCGACGCGCACAGCGAACAAACTCGTCTCATCCCAATCTTCCTCCTTTTCATTTGCCTTAAAAATTTCTCGGCTGTGCACAGTATACCATATTCAGCGCGCGCCGCGCAACTGGCAGATTCAACAAAGGAGGTAAGACGTAGGACGTAAGACTTTGGCTTGCCTTACGGGCTCCCCCAAAGCAACCAAAGTCCTACGTCTTACGTCCTACGTCCGTCCACGTCCTCCCACACCCCACAAAAAAGCGCGGGCGAACCCGCCCGCGCACACCAACGCGCCGCACCTCGGGGAAGCGGCACTCTTGCCGCTTCTGCCCGCCCCTCGCGCCGGGAGGGTCGCGCGCCTGCGCGACCGTGAAGCGGCACTCTTGCCGCTTCCCCGAATGGTAGTGCGCGCTCGCCGAGCGCGCCGCCCCTCGCGCCGGGAGGGTCGCAACTTGTTGCGACCGCCGCCGCCCCCTCACACGCCGTAGCGCTTCACCTCGCGCGACTCCTCAACCACCCGCTTGCAACCGGATCGATCCTCCACCGTCCGACCAACTCAACAATCTTTTATGAAATTCACGAAGCCATCGATCTCGCCCGTGACGCTTGCCCTTTCCAGCGACGACATGTAGTCGTCACGCCGTTCAACTGGAATCACTTTCCACTTGTAGCCAGACGTAATCAACGACACGTTCATGATAAAGCGGGCGGTGCGCCCATTGCCGTCTGCATACGGATGTATGTGGACAAAGAAGAAATGTCCGAGAATCGCCCGCACGCGAGGGTCCGGCTCCGTTTTCACGAGGTCGAGAAAGGCCTCCATTGAATCGACGACCAAGGCTGCAGATGGCGGGGTGTAACGTGACCCCGCGATATAAACCTGTGTCCGTCGATATCCGGAAAGCTCTCCGCTTCGAATCAGTCCGGCATCAACGCACGGCATGAAAAGTTCGCGGTGCCAGTCTTCCAGCGAAGAAGAAATGACTTCGCCGACATGTTCGCCGCAGATGATTCGTGCAACGTCCGCACGTACCCTGCGGTAGGCACGATAGTAGCCAGATGCCGCCAATGCAGTGCGCTGGTCGCCGTCTTGCGCATGGGCTTCCGGATCCCAGACGCCGTCGCGTATCCGCCGTATCAAGTCCTCTGTCACCCGATACCCCTCGATGGACAACGAATGGTAGGAGTCGGCGACATATCCCTCGTCGAGTTCCCTCAAGACATCTTCAATCGGCCGCGGCAAATCACTTTCGGCTGCGGGATACAGCGCCAAGACCCTTTCCCTCATCTTGCTCCACAACAAGCGGATTCGCGATGAATGTGGAGATCTCTCAGGGAGGCTGACCGTTTCAAATGTGCGGACGAAAGGATTGACGGCGACAAGACGGCGGCCCGTTGATTCCAGTACGGCAGCTATAAAATCCGCGACCTCGTGCCGTCCCACCGCCCTCAAGGCGCCGACCAGGCGGTTGGCATGCTCGCCGCCATAATCGGCTACCGCGGAAGAAAGCGCGTCTCCCGGTTCAATCGCATGAAGGCACGCACGCACTTCCTCGGCATGGGTCGCAAAGAAATCGGGGGAGCAGCGCAGGAGCGCCATCTCAAGCGGATACAGATTGAGCCCGTATGTCGGATCACGGACAATGCAATCCGGGATTCGAGTCGTGAAGTTGAAAATCGAATGCCCGTGTATGAGCTGCTGGATGCTGTTGGAGCCTTTCTTCGCCTGAACGACTACCTGGCTGGGGATTACATTCGCCCCGCTCCATATGCTAAGTGACTCTTCCGGCGTCAATGTCCAACCATTGCCAAAACGTGAATCACAATATGCCGCAACAAAACCCCAGAACGAAGCATACCATGTCGTTGTCGTTCCAACATGCGAAGGCGTGGACGGAATGTACCAGCCTTTTATGACTTCTTCCAGAAAACCGTTTTCCAGCAACATCCGGGAATTAACCTCGCCAAGGGTTTTCATTCCCTTTATGGCATAGCATGGTTCACGATCTTGAAGCGTTTTCAACGCTTCAAGCGCTTCTGCTAGTCGATCTCTGCCATTCTTGCCCATGGTTTTCTATTTTTTAGAGCGCCCAATATTATAGCACAAACGACGGCCTGTCGCTATTAATGCAATTAACTGCGATTAAATGCCATAAAGCTCGATGTTTCTCTTAAGCTTTTCTATTTTCTGTCCCAATGTCCGAAGTCCTAAATCCTTTGTCTTTTGTCCTCTGTCCTTTGTCCTCATCCCCTTTCAGGGCGTAAGACGTAGGACGTAAGACTTTGGCTTGCCTTACGGGCTCCCCCAAAGCAACCAAAGTCCTACGTCTTACGTCCTACGTCCCTCCCACGCCCTCCCACTCCCACAAAAAAAAAGCGCGGGCGAACTCGCCCGCGCACACCAACGCACCGCACCTCGGGGAAGCGGCACTCTTGCCGCTTCTGCCCGCCCCCGCGCGCATCCTCCACCATCCCTATAGCGGGTACTATCTCAAATCCCCTGATACATGAAAATGCACCCTCTATCATAAGCCGGCTTGACATGGCTGTGCACAAAAGCCTCATCCTCACTTGGTAAGCGCATGAAACCAAGTGAAGCGTAGTACTGAATCAGTCTTTCCTTTGGCAATGCATAGATATACAGGCATTGAACGCCCACAAGGTCTGAAACATTCTTCACTATAGGTTGCACAAAACGTCTAAAAGCATAAGCTCCGACCTTTGCGACCTTGCCGCTTTCCGAACGATAGGTATCGTTAACAGCGAAATTCGCTAGCTCTATGGCTGGGATAGTGTCAAACAAATCATCTTCGCGCCGTATCGCTATTAGACCTGACCGCAACGAGAAATAACAAGCCAACCGTCCCGTCTCCGCGTCCTTTACGAGAAAAGTCCTGCTTCCATTGCTGTTCTCATCGCTCTCGGCCTGTAACTTTAGGTACGCTTCAAGCCCCATAGCATTGTTTGGTGCGGAAAAGCTCTCAATCAACCGGCGATTCGCAGGAGTGTTCTGCAAATGCTCGACCGTAAAATGTTCAGTATTCAAATTGAGAGCGTCTATTTTCATCTTGCACTCGCTCCGTGCGCCAACCTCGCCTCGCGCTCCTTTTTATGTTCTTGCGCAATCCACTCCTCAAACTCAGCGACTTCCTTGTCCAACTGAGTAAAATCCGGCTTAGGTGTATTGACAATCATCTGATACACCCTGTTTTTCAGCAATTGCTCTCTATATTCATCCGTTATTATCCTCATGATTTTCTCCTTTCTACTGATCGCAAAAGCAATCCCGGTAAGGGTTCGGCGTGGAGAATACCAAATCATACCCCCATTTGTCAAGCCGCCAGCAGCCACCAACAACGCAGCGACAATCGGTGCCGTTTTGGACATCGCGTTGAAAAGCCACCCGCGCGCTGATCCGCCGTTGGCGAGGTGGAAAGCGGGCAGACCTGAGAATGAGACCACCAGCGGGTCGCAACTTGTTGCGACCGCACTGGGAGGGCCGTGCTCCGTCGCGGCCGCATGGTAGGGTCGCCTCGCCGAGGCGACCGCCAATTTCGCCGCGCGATGTGGCAAGGGCGCCCTCGCCCTTGCTGCTTGCGGCGGTGCAAGGCCGAGGCGGCCACATCTGTTTGACGGGGCACCCCGCCCCAAAGTATGGGGAGCCGCCATCTTGGCGGCTGTAGAAAGGACGTAAGACGTAGGACGTAAGACTTTGTCCTGCCTTACGGGCTCCCCCAAAGCAACCAAAGTCCTACGTCTTACGTCCTACGTCCGTCCCACGTCCTCCCACACCCCACAAAAAAGCGCGGGCGACCTCGCCCGCGCACACCAACGCGCCGCACCTCGGAGAAGCGGCACTCTTGCCGCTTCTGCCCGCGCCCCAACAGCCCTCACTCAATTGGAAATTGGTAACACTGGAAACTGGCAACACTTGCACATTGGCAACACTCCCCTCACCCCCTCACGCCATAGCGCTTAACCCCACGATCATCTTCCACCATCCGCCTGCGACCAGAGCGATCCTCCACCATCGCAAAGGTGGGCGCAACCATTTGGAAGCCCATCGCCGCCCATCGTTGTTCAAGTTGACGACGGTAAAGGAGATAGGTATCAATGGTGAACCCTCCGACCACGCTCACCATCCAAAGGATGCCACCGGTACCGCCAGGTGAGAAGATCGTTGCCTCTCCCATGTTCGTTGCGAGCAAGACTGTAAACAGTGAAAGCGTAACGATATACTTTCGCCGTATGCATGTACCATAGAATGACATAAGAAAAATGACAAAACACACCCCCCCCACAATTCCCGTCTCGCCGAGCACCATGATCGGCGCAATACCTTTCTCAATGGGGGCCGAAATGATGAACCCCTTGTTCATCCTCACCAAATCTCGTGTATATTCGGCCACTTGGAATCCGCTCCCAAACATTGGATTCCGCCGAAACTCATAAAAACTTTGGCCGAGGGCCCCCAACCGGCTTTCCGTCAAAGCCTCTCCCAAAGTCCGTCGATCACCCTCAACATCACTCGTCTTGCGCATCCACCGTGACATTGCCCCTGTCGTAATCTGGACAATGAGGGCCACGCCCCCAATCACGATGCTACTCACTATAATTCCCTGATTGAGACGTGCGCGCAAACGCGCAGGGAGCTGCACCTTTCGTGCTGCATAAAATGCACTCATAAACATCGCGACCGTCACGGAAACAAGTCCCACGCGGGACCGAGTCATATAAGTCATTGGCAAGGCGAATAAAACAATGCACAAATGTAACCAACGGAAACGGCGCTCAAGAAGAAGCATGTCGCAGAGCACCCATCCTACCGTCACCGCGAGAAGAGGTGCAAGCGTCTGTGAGTGGTTCGTGACACCACAAAAGAGGGTCATCAAGCTATCAGCCTGCCGTTCCTTGAAAATCTCATTGGCAAATTCAGCGCCTCCCTGCTGCATTGCCCATCTGAGGCCTGTAGCATAGCCAATACTTGGCACAGCAATTGTAATGAGGCTGCCAAACACCAAGAAACAAGACATGGCAAGGAAGAAGCTTCTTAGGATAAGCACGTCCTTTGGACGTTCCTGGAGATTCTGAGTGCCAAACCAAATACCAAAAAGAAAGAAGATAAAGTTTACAAGCTTCGCCAGACTCACGCTGGGAACCCACCCGTCCACCGCTGAAATGGCAGCCGCCATAAGAAAT
This sequence comes from uncultured Lentisphaerota bacterium, assembly GCA_900320225.1. Taxonomy (GTDB): domain Bacteria; phylum Verrucomicrobiota; class Kiritimatiellia; order RFP12; family UBA1067; genus RUG572. The sequence goes on along the minus strand of ONRL01000003.1, from coordinate 55,124 downwards.
GGAACCATCCCAATGAAAGGGAGCTTATGCGTTCCCTGACGTGACGCCCCTCGTAAGGCCAATACCAGCCCGATAAGAAGAGGGCCCAGTCTAATGGAAAAGCCCCATAACGATGATGTAGCACCCGTAATTGCAGGATTGGTGACGGCAAGAAACGGCATCATAACAAAAAATACGAGAGACCAGCCGAGATAATTCGCACAGGCCATGCAAACACCAACAAGCGTAACGGCAGGCATGACATACCCACGCGTCACACGACATATTGCAATCACAAACACAATAAAGACCAACATCTTGGCCGTAAGCTTATAGATGTCAGAGTCTTTATAAAAATTCAACTGATTCATATGGGGTGATAGTATATCACATTCTTAAGGTTAAGCACACAAGTAAAATTGGACGCTATCGGCGCTATTCATGACGCAAATCGCGAACGAGCGAGTCGATCATGAACTGGTACCACATCTGCATACGGGCGAATTGCCAGCCGGCACGTCCATCGAGAAAGCCGAAGTGGAAGAAATAAACATAACAGAAGCGCAGAAAAGGGCGGAACGGCAAATGGCGCGCCAAGCGAATCAACCGACGACGACGCGCCATCTTCCCCGAGGCGACCCCCTCCTCCTGTTCTCCCGCCACCAGGAGTTCCGCCTCACGGCGCGCATAATCGACATGCTTCGCGAACCACTCGGCAAGGCCTTTGGAGAAGTTGTAGTGAATGTAAGGCTCATTTAAATACCCGATGCCCCGCTGCGCCGCGCCCTCGCGCTGGCCGTGACCGTGCCCGACGAAGCGGATCTCCCCCAACTTGTGAAACCGCATCTGGTAGACGGGAAACCCTGTCGAGTGCTTGAGCCACTTGCCCCACATGATATTCTTGTAGGAGCAGTAGTAGGCACTTTTCTCGTCCTTGCGGACCTTCTCCTCACATTCAGCTTTCAACGCGTCCGTAAACCGCTCGTCAGCATCGAGATCAAACACCCACGGATACTTGAACGAGGCCGTGTCAATCGCGTAGTTACGCTGGTCACCGAAGTTGTCGAACTTCCTTGTCAGGAGATGACAACCACGCTCCTTGGCAATCTCAACCGTCCGATCCGTACTGCCCGAATCAAGCACCCAAATGTCGTCGCACCACGCAATTGAATCCAGACACTCTGCGAGATTCTTCTCTTCGTTATAGGTAAGAATGAGAATTGAGAACATCTCACGCCTCCAATCCATCTGGATGTGCCTGATGAAACGCCCAGGCATCGCGAACAATCGTCTCAATGTCGGAATGGGTTGGATTCCATCCCATCACCGCCCGCGCTTTCCGTCCACTCGCATACAGTGCCGGTGGATCACCCGCACGACGCGGACACACCTTCACGGGAATGGGGCACCCCGTCACGCGCCGACAGGTCTCGACGACCTCTTTCACGCTCACGCCCTGTCCCGTCCCGAGGTTGTACGCGCCCAGAGCTTCCATTTCCAACGCCAGAATATGCGCCGATGCCAGATCTTCAAGATGAATGTAGTCGCGGATGCAGGTACCATCGGGCGTGGGATAGTCAGTGCCATACACCTCCACGGCATCCATCTTCCCCAGGGCGACCTTCAGCACGTTCGGGATGAGATGCGTTTCGGGGTCATGATCCTCGCCGAGGTTCTCCTCCGGAAGCGCCCCCGCCGCATTGAAATAACGCAAGAAGGTCGGACGAAGACCCTTCGTCTCGGCGAGCCAATTCGCCATCTGCTCAAACATGAGCTTACTCTGCCCGTAGGGATTCGTCGGCCGCTGCGGCATAACCTCCTCGATCGGCAGCACATCTGGCACGCCGTACGTCGCGCAACTTGAGGAAAACACGAGCCGCGTACATCCCGCCGCCATCATCGCCTTCAACAAGTTCACGCCGCCAGTCACGTTGTTGTCAAAATACTTGAGCGGATCGCCCATGGATTCGCCCACAAGCGCATACGCGGCGAAATGCAGAACGGCATCGGGCTTAACCTTCGCCAGAGTTTCCACAATCAACTGACCATCGCGCAAGTCACCTTCCACAAACTCCGCCCGCGAATCCAGATTACACCGATGTCCGCGCTCGAGGTTGTCGAACACAACCACCTGGTCACCGCGTTCGAGAAGCCGCTTCACGACAACAGAACCGATGTACCCGCTTCCACCTGTAACAAATACTTTCATATCTAGTTTCTAGTTTCTGGTTTCTAGTTTAGGGATTCGAGGCTCGGGCTTAGGGTTGCTATACGAAACAAGAAACCAGACCTTCCCATTGTGTCTCCCTACTTGCTATCACGAGCGCTCCCACTCATTCTCTCCCTAAAATCGCCCCATAATCATAAGGCTTATCTAAGTTGAAGGTCTGAACTAAACACCTCGTTACACAACGAACTATGTATGCCAAAAGAAATACTAAGAAAAAATATACTATAATATTAAGAGGAAATAGATGATTATATTCGCCGGTCAAGAGGACATCATGACTAATGTATACTTCAAGGCAAAGAGCACCACAAAACTTCAAAACCGCTCCCCCCTTAGTATTCATCAATTTCGTTACCGCATCACTTCTTGAAATCAGAAAGAAGCCATATATCACCCCAAACATTGGCAAAATAACCAGCACTCGCAATGGTGTAATGATGGGAAACAAGTCAACGCATTTAAGGAAACCATAATAGCAAAACATCGAAAAAGAAAAGAGCATTGCCATCCATAATCTAAACTTAATATGCGAATGTTTTCTAAGAATCGCACCCGCTAGCGTGAATATGAACATATAGTACCACTGAAACTTCGGTGCACTTAACATCGCATTAGCGAATTCTGGAGAATAGGCCGTCAACCACCATACAAAAACGCCTGCAAATACGGCAAAAATCATCAGCTTAAGCTGGTTGATCATATATTTTTGGATAAGATAGATTCCAATATAGTGAAACATAATACATTTCACAAACCAATATCCGTTTGGTCTCCACCCATCAAAAAGATTCAAGATTGAGAAAGGTAACGAAAAGATAATTGCAACCATTACATCCCATACAACTATTGAAGGGTATACACGAACAACTCTCCTTTTATACCAGTTATCAAATCTACCGGGCTTTTTCAAAAATAGTTTGTAGCCAGAACAAAAGAAAAACAAGGCGTCCCCAAATATTCCACCAGTAGCCAGAAATTTTAATCGCCCAGGATACATTATATCCAAATGAGAATTGACAACAAGCAAAACGGCAATAAACATCAAGAAATCAATGCCGCAATCGTGGATTCTTCCTGTTTGCCCAGTAAATCGGTATGATTCTGACATAGTGGTATTCATGTTCATCACATTCTCCTACACTTGTGGTGCACGCATTTGAAGGTTCTTTCAGGATGGAAGTATGAAGGCGAGAAGATGTAGATTTCAATTTCAAGAAACCCATTTTGATGAAAAGCCTTCTTCGAGTATTTCATTGTATCTCGTGATTATTAATCCACTCGTACCATATTTGGTCTATCCTTCTTTCCTGAGCTTAGAAGCCACTCATACGCCGCCTTCATCTTCGCACCGATGCCCTTCCACGAGAAATCCCTGCGAATCCACTCGCGTCCCCGCGCGCCCATCGCAGCGCGCTCCTCGTCACTCATCGCCATCATCTCCTTCAACGCCGCCGCCAGCGGTTCCACGCCGATCGGCACCCACTTTCCGCACCGCTCGCGCTCCAGCCCCCGCCACGGCGTACCCTGGCTCGCAATCACGGGCGTACCACTCGCCAGCGCCTCCGCCACCGTCACGCCGAAGTTCTCCGTGTCGCTCGGCAACACATACACATCGCCCCCCGCCAGAAATTCATACTTCGCGGGACCGTTGATCTCCCCCACAAACGACACGCGCGACAACTTCCTCGCCGCCACGATCCCCTGCAATTCCTCCAGCATCCCACAGTCCGGTCCAGCGATTACAACCTCCCAGCCGTCCCGCGCGATCTTCTCCCACGCCAGCAACAGCCGATCCACGCCCTTGACCTTATGCAATCGTCCAAAGAACACCACCTTCTTCATTCGTTTCCTCGCCCCTGAACCAGAAACCAGAAACTCGGAACCAGAAACTCCCAACTCCGGCACATCCATCCCAATCGGCACAATCGCCACCGGCTGCAGGTACCCAGCAGCCCTAATCTCCTCATACTCCTTCTCGCTCGTCGCATGAAACATGTCCGCGCGGCGCAAGACTTGATTCTGGAACAGCCAGCCAAATATTTTCTTCTTCCAGTACCCCTTTCTCAGCGCCCATGCCGCCAACGTGCCGCGCGGCGCCACCACCAATTTACATCGCGTTCCCTTCACGACCCAGCCTGGATAGACCGACGGCATGTTCCATAGGCCATTTGAGTGAAGTATATCCGCATCTCTGCACGCCCGCTTCAACCCATCCCTCATAGGCGCATTCGCCCCCGGAAGAAATCTACTCCGCAGATAGGGATAGGCCTCATGTGGAAAGGATAGCGCCTGCATTTCGTCCCTCATCCGTGCATGGAGATACACGTCAACACCCACAGCCTGAAGGCCACGACACAGCCCCGGGACCGAGTACGACGGCCCCGCCGCCTCCATCCCTATGCCAGAAACTGTCAGAATAACCTTCATACGGAAAGATCAAGGATAAATATTAACATTATCAAGTATTGCTTTGTGGCTCAAGTTGAAACGCCTCTTCCAACGAGATGGAATACCCGAACTCGGAGATGTCATCGATATGTGGCCGCTTGTCGTCATTCCACTTTTTATCGGGAATCCTCCAACCCTCCCCGTATAATGCCGCCAATGCATTCTCTGTATCTTCAAGGACAGGGAAATCACACCCGTAGACAGGTACAGTTGTAATGCCTTTAAAGGGAGGGAGATGGAGTATCTTCATCGAATTTGCATTCGGACTTGGGTAATTAACCTCTTCCTTGAAGAAAAAGAGAGGACACCGAACTTCGTTTTCGTCTCCTTCAAAGAAGAAGAAGTCAACAGGAACGTGCTTGTATTCAACTTTAAACTCAACAACTTGTTTCCTAAACCTAAAAATAAAGAGAATTTTAAACCCCTTCTCTTTCTCCAACAAGATACGCAATAGTTGTTGCGGTGTCATCGTGTTCGGCATGATGCCGATATCCATATCATCATCATGCGGAATGAATCCATGGTCACGCACAAAGCCTAACATGGTTCCATACGCCGCAAAGGCCGGAATCTGGTGTCTCTTGAATATTTTTGCAAGATCCGATAACACCTCTGGACCATAGCGCTTAAGCAACCGTCTTCGGTGAGGAACGGAATACAACCGATACAGCGCGTGTAGAGGTTTATAGAGACAACGCCCGAAAGCGTTGCTCTTCAAAATTCGAACGATTAATTTTTTCATAAATTGTCTTTTGGCATAACATTCTCAGACGCCCACTTGATTCCGACGGCACCAGTCGTCTACGACGAACAGATGCCAGATGCGCATCCAGCTCACCTTGCCAGCCAGATAACGCTGCCAAATGGAGGCGATTTCATGTTGCTTGAAGAGGCCCGTACCGCCTGTACGCACGAATGCTTCCAGTTCATCCTTAAGTCCTGCGCGGCAGTACTTGTCGAATGGGAGGGAGAACCCCTGCTTCGGGCGATGGACGATCTCGTCAGGGAGACCGGAACCTGCCGCCTTGACGAGTAACGGCTTTGAGATCTGCGGATCGCACTTCCATGCGCCGGGGATCGTGAAGAGCAATTCTGCGAGCGAGGCATCCATCAGCGGGTAGCGTCCCGCAAGGCCAACGGCCTCGCCGAGCTGGAAGCCGTCGCGCATGTACATCGAGAGGTTGTCGTGCCGCACTTCCATCCACGAGGACCGGTTGATAACATCCGAGCCGAAGTCGATGCCTGCAGTGTCCACGGCCGCCATCTGGTCCGCATAGAGTTTCATAAGATCCGGCCGCATGTCTCGCGCGAGAAGACGCGCAATCCACGCCGGACTAAACTGCCGCCGCGTAAGGAAGTAAGGATCATACCGACATCCGAACATCTGCGCGAGCTTGCGCACCTTCTCGCTGCCGCCGTGAACGGAAAGCCAACTCCCCAGAAACGCAGGGATCCAACGGAACCACGGCGTCCACTTGTACGCCATGCGCGGCTTCGCGAACTGATTGTACCCGACAAACAGTTCGTCCCCGCCCTCGCCTGAATGGACAACCTTGGCACCCGCCTCCGCCGCAAACTTGGAGGCGAAATAGACATTGAGCCCGTCCAGACTCGGCTGGTCGTACGCGGCAAGCGCATCCGCGATGCCATCGCGCATCATCGCATCCGTCAGCATGAACTCCGTATGGTCCGTCTCGTTCCGCTCCGCGACCATCTTCGCCCACTTCCGTTCGTCGGTGCGCGGATCCTCGTGGATCACGCAGAACGTGCGGATGCGTCCCACGTGCTTCCGACGGAGCAACGCGACAATCGTGCTGGAGTCGATGCCGCCGCTCAGGAACGAACACGGCACCTCGTCATTCCCCAACGGCAACGCAATTGTCTCCTCCAGCTTCGCCGTCACGACTTCCTCGGCTTCGGCGCGGCTCTTCCACTTCTTCAACTCGAACGACGGACGCCAGAACCGCTCCATCTTCTGCGCGCCATCCTCGCCAACGGCCAGCACGCATCCCGGCGACAGGCTCCGTACGTCCTCCACCATCGTGAACGGCTCCTGCATGCAGCCGCCGAGGAGACACGCCCACAGTCCCTCGACGCTCAGCTTGCGCGGCGCTCCCCGCGCAAGAACCTGCCGCACGCCCGTCCCGCAGACGCGCGGATCTTTCGTCCTGTAGTAGAGCCACGCAACGCCCATCGGGTCGCGCACGAGGACGGTCTTCTCTCCCGCCTTGAAGCAGGCGGCGAATGGTCCGCGCACCTCCGCAACCCCTGCCACACCCTTCTTCGCGTACAGCGCGGACAGCAACTCCACGCCATCGGCCTCAATCCCCAGCCCCGCGCACAGTTCACGCCGGTTCTGAATCTCACCGCAGAAAAATGTCTTCTCGCTCATGCCTCGATCTCCAACTCAATGTCTTCACCCTACACAAAGCAACATTCGTGCCAACGCTTAAAGTCCATCGTTCGACAAAGCTTCTTACATCTGCTGTAAAACCCAGGGAATCACACCTCTCTATCCGCGTAAGAAATGAATGTGTCGTATAGATTCCGAACATTGTCATCGGCGTCAGCCGCTGGCGGTGCGTCCTTGAATGAGCGGAACAGCGCCAGAACCTCACTGACCTTCTTTTCAAAATCACACGGAATCGCGATGCAGGCGACCGGAGGATCGCCAGAGAAATCATTCGCAGCAACGGCCCGGATCCTTTGCGTAATGATTTTCATTAAGTGGTCGACATAGATCAATCGAATAGGCGCGTCAACTTGAATCGTAGGCTCTTGACCATGGTTCAACTGCCAGGCGAAGTTGGCGATGAAAGAGGCATAGAAAACGCGGGCTCCCGAACCAAACACATTCGGAATGATGAATGCGGTGAACGGCGTTCCCCGCTTCTCGGCGCGTTGGGCGAGGAGCGTCCGCCCTTCCCGTTTCGCCCGACCATAGGCGGTATTACGGGTTTCGTGGACGGACGAGGCAAACAGGACATGAGGATTGACATCCTCGGCGTCCATCGCGGCAATCAATTTCTTGACGAGACCCGTGTTCGTCTCATACAGCACTTCTTCGCTCGGTGCCCGCGACATCGCCGCGAGATGCATAATGGCGTCACACGACTTGACGAAGGTACGCAACTTGTCCTCATCTGCAAAGAACGCATCCTCAAAGGGAATCAGTTCCATATCAGCAGCAGACGCAACCGTCTGTGCCAGATGCGTGCCGATAAAACCTGACTGACCAGTTATTCCAACTTTCATCTTAGACTCTCCATTACTTTATCACATCAACCAAACGCTGAAGTTCAGAAGCGAAAACCTGCGGGCTGATCGTTTGGGCAATCCGCAGACTCTCCTGCTGCGCCTGACGCCAATCCTCCTCGCTCCAACCCGCGAGCCGATCAAGTGCCTGTCCCAGACTTTTCTTTTGGAATGGATTAAAGCGAACACCATTCTTCTCCGTACACAGGTTCCAGCCCGCACCCACACGGTCGCTCAACAAAACAGCACAACCGCTCAGCGCCGCCTCATGTACAACGACCCCCCAATGGTCCCAGAAGCTCGGTAGCACAAGCACGCGCGCCTCTTTATAGAGTCCCGCAAGCTCGGTCGGCTGCACGAACTTGTGAAGAACGATATTTTTACACTGCCGTTCGGCGATGAGCCGCTCCATTTCCGGCTGCAAGTCTCCCTGACCATAACAATGCAGTTCCCATTCTGGGAATCGTTTGGAGAAGTCGGCAAATGCTTCAATCATGAACATCACGTTCTTGAGGCTGATAAAGCGCCCGATGTAGAGCATCTTCTTTGCGCGTTTCTCAAGCGGTCCTCCGTTCGTGAAAACAGCCGGATCAGCCGTGTAAAGGCTGTACCCGATGTACTTGTCCCGCACACCGCACCAATGGAGCAACTTCCGCGTGCATGTGCCTGGAACCAGATAACCCGCGTACCAACGCCGGAAGAGCAGATTGAAACGGACAATCCATGGAATGAGCTTCCAGTTCCATTCAAACTGGTTGTCGAGCATCGCGATGACCTTGCCGCCGTTCTTGCGCACTTCCTGCGTAAAACGGTTGAAGAGCGGCAAGTACCAGCCGCCGATGAGTAAAACGTCCGGACTCCGCCCCGCCGCCTCGGCAAGCGTACCGTCGTAATCGCGCTTGATCCAATTGATCTTGACCCCCTCAATGACATCGGACGTCGTCTTCGGCACGACAGGAAGAATCGCGACGATCCTCACTTCCTCTGAGGTCGTCTTGATGAACTCCCGTATGGCCGCCTCGGAATACGAAGCCAAGCCGTCCCAAGCGATGCAAATCATTTCCGCTCCTCCATGACACGCCAAATGGCGCATTCGTAATTGTCCATGACCTTATCTAGCGTATACTTCTCCCATGCTTCGCGAGGCGGACGGATAGCATGCCCGCCCAGAACCCTCTGCAAGGCATCGGCCAGCGACGCAGGATCGTTGACTGTACACATAAGTCCGTATTTTCCGTGCTGAAGAATCTCAGGCGGTCCAAGCGGACAGTCCGTCGAGACGACGGGCGTTCCAGCCGCCAACGCCTCCACGAGTACGATCGAGAACGACTCGGACTGAGATGACACGACAAAAGCGTCCGCTGCCTTGATTTCCGCAGGAAGGTTCTCGGCAAAACCTGGCAGGGACACTCTATCCTGTACGCCCAATTCAGCAATCAGCTTCTTGTAGTTCTCGGTTTCATCCCCTTCCCCGAAGATAATCAAGCGTGCCGACTGATCCGCAAGACGTGCAAATGCCCGAATGAGCATGTCGTATCTCTTCACCGCCACATGCGATCCAGCGGCCACGAACACCTTGCCGCCCTTCTCTTTTAACCAGGGATGCTGCGCGGCACCTGACAGTTTCTGCCAGAAGTATTCATCAATTGCGGGATTGTTCACGACGAACACCTTGTCTTCGAGGAACCGATGCCGCACATTCACCAACGCCCGCCTCACGCCCTCAGATACTGCCAGCTGCAGATCGACATGCCGACACCACGCCCACTGGCGAAGTCGTTGCGCCATACTCAAACGAACGGAGCGCTCCATGTACGCCCCGTGCTCAACCGGCAGAAACTTCGGCCGCGCCTTCTCGCATAGTAGCCACATCGCCAATCCAACCGCCTCATCGTAGTTCGTGGACATCGTAAAAACGACATCCGGCTTCTCGCGCTTGAAATATCTTGCCAGCTCTAGCACGTTTCGTGACGCTTTCCGATCCTTCAAGTGGATCCATCTAACTGCACTCGGCACCTCGAACGGCTTCAAGTCAGGCCGATCACACTCCAGATCCCGATGTACCTTGCTCACGACAAGATCAACCTCGTATCCCCGTTGCACGAACCCGCGCGCGACAAGGGCCGTCACATACTGGGCCCCTTGCCGGAAAAGATCCTGTATTACAAGAGCGACTTTCATGCCAAACAAAATCTCATTATCTTAGACGTCCCGAGGGTCAACGCTCACGGCACAACACCAAGCCTTCTGGCGATCCATCCGATAGTTCGCGTTTTGAAAATCGGTACCGTGCGCAGTAATCCCGCATACTCCACTGCAGCCTTTAAGCGAAACGCTATAGCCAATCCAACATATACGACGCCTCCCACCAAGGTGAGCGGTACGAGCAACCAGTCACCACAACTAGTCCAAAGACCGGCATATCCAAACAAAAAGCGCACACCATACACCACACCACACATGATAAAACAAATCCCTACCGAAGGCAACACGTCGCGGATCTGTTGAACAACAGTGTAGCCCAGAAGTTTCTTGTTAGGCCATGAATTGATAATTAAGCTCAACGGCCCAGAAACAAACGCATACATCACCATCAAGAAGAGCACACCCTTGCGAATTGAAAACACAAGAATGAGTATTGAGATTACCTTCTTGAAAATCTCCAGAACGAGGAACAGATCGCTTCTACCCATGGCTGTCAGGGCTTGAAGGTTGATGACATGAAGCGGATAGAGGGCAAATGACCAACATGCCAGTTGAGCATACGGAATGCTTGACATCCATTGGTTGCCAAAAAGGAGCGGAATCAAGCAATCGGAAAGAATTGCCAACCCCGCCATCACCGGAAAAACAAAGAAAGTACTACATTGAATCATACGCCTAACCGCATCACGAAATTTTTCCTTGTCATCTTGAAGCTGCGCCAACGCTGGAAACGCCACCTTCATAATGGTCCCGGTTATGACATCCATGCCGACGGCAGGAAGGGCCTGCCCTTTGTCCACAAACGCGAGATCAGCCTTGGTATACAGTTTTCCTATGCAAAGTCCCTTGAGATTAGAAAATGCGGAATCAAGCAAGCCTGAAAGCGACATCTTCCACCCAAATGAAAAAAGTTCGCGCACCGATTGCCAGCTAAACATCAATTTCGGACGCCACGCGATAAAATACCAATAGGCGAATGTCGAACCGATGCCGGCGGCAATTGTATTCCAGACGAGCGCCCATGGTCCATATCCGAGAAATGCAAGCGTGATACCCGTAGCCGCCGAAAGGAGTGCTGAAATCAGACTAATCTTAAAACTCTGATTAAAAAGAAGTTTCCGGCTCAACTCAGCACCTTGCACACCATTAATAGCGTTAAAAAAAAGCGTGATTGAAGTCACACGTGTAATTGAGACGAGACTCGGCGTATCGTAGAATCGCGCAATTGCTGGAGCTGCAAAGAACATCACGGCATAAAGGACTCCGGCGGACGCAAGACTAAGATAAAAAACGGAATTAAAGTCCTCATCGGTCGCATCTTTCTTCTGAATCAATGCTCGCCCAAAACCTGCATCCGCCAAAGTCCCGGCAATCGTCGTAAAGATATACAAAAGTGCAACAGTCCCGTAATCAGTCGGAGTCAGCAGCCGCGCAAGCACTAGCGTAACGAGAAAAGTGAACACTTTCATGCTCAACTTCTCAAGCATCGCCCACACGGCACCTTTCGCGACTTTTAGTTTAAGCGTTTCCACAATCTGTATTTTCATTTTTTTGGCATGAGCCCAATATTACAATTGGATATGCCAGTTCAATTGCCCAATAGAATCGAAAATCACTTATCCCGCTATCATACATCAACAGCCCAGTTCCTAAAAGATAAGCGATTAGAGCCAAATGAGGCATCGCCCTTCCCACACCGAATTTTAACCATGACACGACGCCAGAGATCATAAGTAAAAGCAAGGCGAATCCAGGTGCGCCAAACATCCACCCAACAGGGGGATGTAATACCAAATCACATACGGCGAAGCAATCACTTGTACGCAATATGTTTCCTTTAGATGGTGTTCGCCAGAATTTCGCCAACGGGAAAGGATCCCAGGCGATACTCGTAATGTGCTTAGCCGCCTTATAGGCATCTTTAGGAGAGGCCTTAACAATGTGCCATAAATGCCTGGCAAATTCACATGGAGGAACTTCTCGTTGAAGATAATCAAAATCTAAATAGGGCTTAATACTGTTTCCATCACCACGAAAATACATCTTCCAATCTCTCAGTGGACATAATCTTTCACAAAATCGCCTAGTTTCCTGGTCGAGTGAATCTGGGTTTGATATCATGACCTCTCCAATTATGGCAATAGGCACGCCAATTGCCTCGACATATTTCTGCCCCGCATTATTTCCAATAACCCCCTTCTCAATCAATAAGTTTCGCCCGCAGAAATACCCAAGGAAAAGGGCAACTGAAAGAAGCCAAGTCACAATATAATGACCCACCTTTACCCGATTCGTCGTGAAAACCATGAAAAAAAACAGTAGCAAAATCGGTATGGTTATGAAAATACCATTGTGCCTCAAATACGAAACACACAAAATGAGGAACGAAAAAAGAAATTTATGCCACCAAGACTCAAGCCACCGCCCTTCAGACCATGCAATCTGAAAAAGCGCCGCCATGAGAGAGACTACTGCGATTGCAAACAACGAATCTTTTGTCAATGTGCGCATCCCAATTGAAAGCATTACTGGCGAGAATGCCACCAGGATAATAATGAGTATACGAATCCATCTTAGTATCGCATATCTCCGCAAAGTCACTTCTATCCAACCAACAACAAGTACAAACAACATAATTTGAATAATGCAAGCAAATACCTTACTGTCCCAGACCTGTTGAATCATCCAGAAGAACATACTATGAAAAAAAGGATGCCAATCCGTAAACTTTCCCTGTTGCGCCTGAGCCCATTGTCCTTCGACATCCGTACTCGCAGAATAACCATTAATACATAAGAGCATTACATACATTATGAAAAGAATTGAAACGAATCTCCAAGAGAACTGTGGTTGATCTTTAGAAGGCGCGCCTAGACAACAATCCAAATAAAACACCTTTATGGCCTTTGACAGGACAATAAAAGTTACGAGACACCAAAGAGGGAATGTGAAAATTGGTATCCGCATTGAAACTGAAAGGTTCACAAGCAGTGCTACTACAATGGAAAGCGAACATATCAAGAACCAACCTAATGACCTAGGCACCGCACTTGTCGTCAAGATGCCATCATAATCTTTAATGGCAGATTGCCAAACCAAGGACAGAATGCCCCTAGAATGTTTTTCATTTCCCTTCATGATACTTTTCTTCCGTGTTGACATTCCAGACTGCTGACTTGTCCGTCCCGTTCACAAGCGCGCGGGCGGCCTCAAGACCGCAAAGCATTGAGTGGTCCATGTTGTTGTAGCGGTGCTGCCCATTACGGCCGATACAGTAGAGATTCGCAAAACCGTCAAGCCACGCACGCACGATACCGAACTCCGCATACGAGCCGAAATAGGCCGGGTAAGCCTTCTTCACGCGGAGGCGGACTGAGTCAAGGACGGGCGTGTCGGGCGCGAGCACGCCGATCTGGCGCAACTCCTTCACCGCCATTTCAGTGAACGTATCGTCATCCATCGTCCAGAACGCATCTCCCTCCGAGCAGAAGTACTCCAGCCCCACCCACACGTGCTTCGTCACGTCGTCCACCATGTACGGACTCCAGTTGTTGAACACCTGGATGCGTCCCAACCGCACGTCCCTCTCCTGCACGTAGATCCACGTGTCCGGCACGATGTCGTTCACGGTGGCGAAGTTCGTCGTGTTCTTGATTGCAAGACGATCCACGAGGAGACCCACGGTGATGAAGTCGCGATACGGCAGTTCGGACGCGATCCGCGCCACATCCGCGGGCGGCGCGTCAAACGCCGCGACGAGATCCTTGACCGGCATCGACGAGAAGACGGCATCGCAGGGAATTGACGTACCGTCCGCGAGTCCCACTTCCGTCACGCGTCCGGACTCCGTCTTCAGGTGGGCGGCGCACGCATTCATGCGAATCTCCACGCCGCGCGCGCGGAGATCGTCGGCCAACGTCTCCCAGAGCTGTCCCGGTCCCTTCTTCGGATAGAGGAACTCCTCGATGAGGGACGTCTCCTTCTTGCCGCCCTTCGGGATGAACACGTTCAGCAGCGCCTTCCACAGGGACAGCCCCTTCACGCGCTGCGCCCCCCAGGACGGATCGATCTTCGAGGGATGGACGCCCCACAGCTTCTCCGTGTAGTCCTCGAAGAACATCGAGTAGAGCACCTTGCCGAAGCGGTTGATGTAGAAATCCTCGAGCGACTTCTCCTTCCGCTTGAAGAACGCGGACCAGAGATAGCTCCAGCCGGCCTTCCAGATGCGGACGAGTCCCATCGCGAGGAACGTGGCGGGCTTGATGGAAATCGGATAGTTGAAGAAGTGGCGCAGATAGTAGATGCGGCTCACGCGGTGGCGACGCAACATCACGCGGTCGGACGTCTCGGGATCGGGCCCGCCCTCCTCCACGTGGCACGGACGGTTCAGTAGGCGGTCATCCTTCGAGGGCTGTCCCTGTACGGGCATGAGCTTCGCCCACAGGTCGTTCACCTCCTGCGACTTCGAGAAGAAGCGGTGTCCACCGATGTCGATCCGGCAGTCGCCATGCACGGCCGTGCGCGAGATGCCGCCGATGTACGGCGACGCCTCCAGCACGACAACCTTCCAGTCCGTCCCGCCCTTCTCGACCAGCTCGTAGGCGGCCGTAAGCCCGGCCGGGCCGGCACCAATCACAACAGCGGTCTTCATCTACGCTCCTTTCTCCCGAACACGAGAATCTTCCGTCCGAGATAATTCCACATTAGAACAACTCCCGTCACGAGTATCTTCACGAACATGTAATTCAACTTGAGGCAGGAGATTCCCACCCACATGCCGAGCTCCGTCCAGCCGAGTCCCAGCAATCCGACAACGCCAAAGATGATAAACGCGCCGACCGACCGTCCCTTCCCTTTATCCTTTGCGGATGTAAACACAAACAGGAGAGAGAGAAAATAGTTGACGGCAAGCCCCACGACGAATCCCATGACCGTCGCCCAGTAGACGCCCCCTGCATAACGATGAAAGAACAGCTCTTGCGAACCTACAAGAGTTACAAAATCAGCCATAAAGGCAATCCCCCCCACCACAATGTAGCGGAGGAACTCACCTATAAATAATTTCAATGGTTCACTTTTCATAGCACCTCCGATTTTAGCAAACCGCATATATCGCATCAGTGCACGAATTGCCCGCAAATCAAATGGCTGGCACATATAAATATTCCAAAATGCGCGCTTGATGTCATGTGCGTAGTCTTCAGTAAACCCCTGTGTCCAACCAGATGTTGACCGATTAAAAAAGAACGCAATATAAGTCAAAACTAACGCGCCGAACCTTTTGTGCCAACTCTTGGGCCCGTTCAAATACAAATCAAGATATTGCTTAATTCCAAGAAGTATTTTCTTCTGTCCTGAAAGACCTGTCGCAATTCCTGTCCCGGTCTGACGATAAACAGAAACTACATCTTCCAGATGCGCTACTTTACCGATCTCAACAAGACAATGCACAAAAATGACATCATACCAAGCATGGATATCAGGGAATAATTTACTTCGCTCCTCCAAGAAATCACGCCGGATCACATATGTTGACGTATGCGGGTAAAAATGCGCTAAGTCCTGATGCGAAATGACCCCATTACTTCTATACCGTGTTTCATGAAGCTCCCCGCTTTGATCCAAGATCGCATAATTCGCCACACAGCCAATGCATTTCTTCAAACGGATCAAATCTACCTGCTTCTGAAGTTTAAGCGGATCAGTCCAGTAGTCATCCCCTTCCAACAATGCAATATATTCACCGCGGCAATGAGCCTGGGTTCGTGCCTGATTTCCACCCATCTCCCTGACATTTTCATGCCACCAAAGAACACGAATCTTATTAGGGTGTCGTTTTTGATACTCAAAGCAGATTTCCCTTGTTCGATCCTGCGAGCAATCTTCACCAATGACTATTTCATACTCAAAGTCCGTTACCTGCTTCAATATCCCATCAAGACATTCCCCAATGTACTTTTCTTGATTATATGTAACTACCCGCACCGAAACTAACGGCGATTTGCAAAGGCGTTCCTTGTCTGAAGTCTCTATGCAAGGAATCTTATCTGGAGGAAGTGAGTTATCAAAGCTACCCCCGAACAAACGATCACAGAAGGATATTAAGAAATCTGAGTTCATGCTGCTCAACATCTATCTGCGGGATCTGTCTCTCCCCAAAGTTCGACGAAACGATTGTTCTGTGACTCGTTCCTCATTATCTTACATGCCGTCGCCCAAGTCGTTTCTGCCGACCATCCTAACTCATTTTTGGCCCTATCGCCTAACAGCAGATTCTCGGGCGTGCTTGGGCGATCCGGCAAGTAAATCTTAGATGCTGGATGTTCTTGCGGCGAAAATCCTTCAATGATACCATCAATTTGCTCTTCAAGCGTGTAAGGTCGTGGCCCAGGCAAGTTAAACAATCCACATACACCGGACTCAACGGCCTTAATTACAGCATCCGTAAAATCATCAATGTATAAAAGTTCTTTCTTCTTTTCTGGATCGCCCCATACTTCAATGGGTTCACCCGCAATTGCTCGGCGAACAATCTGCCGCCAGGGAAGTGTTTTTTGGGCCCCATTGACCGCATAACTGGCATCTGGACTCCACCCATAAACGGTCAAATGACGAAAAACTATTGGCTTAAAACCGTATGCAATGCGATAATGTTCAAGGATATCAACCGCCGCATTCTTGCAAATCGCATAGACCGCATGATCACCTCCGTCCTTCGGAAAAGATCGTGGGGCATCATCCGGAACAGGAATCGGCTTGCCGAAAAACGCACAAACATCAGAAGGCGTGGTGTTAAAGACAATTCGACGTGCAGGAGTTGATTTCATCCATTCGAGTACGTTAACCATCCCAACAACAATACTCTGAACATAAGGCATTGGACTTGCATCAGCATGGGCGGGCATCGTTCCTGCCATATTAACCACAGCATCAATATCGATCGGCAGCCTGCTGAAACAGTTCCCATCCTCAAGCTTGACTCCGCCAACGAACATGATTCCATACTTGGCAAAGAATCCACCGTCAGATATGCGACGTCCCACAGCAACTACGTCATGTCCATGAGTCTTGAGCGCCAGGGAACTGTAACACCCCAACATGCCCGTAGCGCCTAGGACAACTATCTTCATAACAATCCTGTTTATAGAATTTATTTCAATTGTGAGTTCTATGCAATCGCGACTGACAGCCAACTTGGAATATCTGCTATGATTGCTTGCATCATGGCTTGATCGTCAAACCTCAAGACCAATGTCCCAATTGTCTGATTTGCCCCGGTAAAGGGCGCGACTTTGTCGCCGGTTTTCACCCACATGTCTTCTTGCATGACAAAAGGCTTTATTTGATGGGAGATTTGAAGTCTCTGATAAACACCAGGCCGATTACTATGAACAATGACCTCTGCCCAGAAGCCACTATACATTGGATCTGACATCTGCTCAAGCGGCATCCTGAGTGCAACTCGAACAACATTTGCGATAAGGTCCTGGCCAGACGCCATCTTCAGTATCTCAGAAAGACGATTACCGCCACCACGAGGAGACACTTCCATAATATATGGCTTGCCGTCTGACGCAACACGCGTCTCAACATTGTATATCGACGATCCCATGTGCAAGAGTTGCATCAACCTCTGCAATTCTACACGCAGTTCTTTTTGGGCCGCTGACGCCATATCACTTGGCCATGTATACGCAGCTGGCGTATAGGGATTGGGAGATGATACGTCAAAGTGTTGGCAATTAAAACTGGCGAATACAAGCTTGTCATCAATTGAAAAGCAATCTGTATCAGACGAGGATCCCACTTTCTCTAAAAACTGCTCTATTATAAACCGTCCAGAATGACTTTCCGTAAGGGCGCAATCGATTGCGCTTGGCAACTCTGCGAGAGAATTGACTCGCTTACAGCCCTTCGATCCAGCCGAATCAACCGGCTTGATAATGACGGGAAATCGTTCAGGCGTTACTGAAAAGTCGCGTAGGGCTTCGGCCTTAGACGAATATCCCCTGTGCCACGGGCAGTTGAAACCGTTGGCCGCAAGAAAGTCGCGGAATTTATCCTTGTTCTGGAGTATCTCAACCGACTTGAGCGGCGGCGAAGGAAGTCCCATTTTCTCTGCCACATACGCTGCCGTCACGACACCTGGATCGACGCCAAACGAGAGGATGCCGTCAATCTGCTTTTCCTGCGCAACCTTCAACACCGCATCCTTGTCAAGGATACTGACATTCACATACTCGTCGGAATACCTGTGCGCGATGTTATCCGGCAGATAGTCCGCCGTGATCACATACGCGCCCAGCTTGTGCGCAGCCTCAATGACTGGCAAGAGATAGCGTATCCCACCCAGGAGCATAAGTTTCTTTTTCAACCCACTATCTCCTTCACATTCTCCGCAATCGCCCTCACATCCTCAATCGGCAGGCCGTAGTAGGTGGGAAGTGTCAGAACGCGCGAAGCCAGATCTTCGGCAATCGGACATGAGCCCTTAGCGTATGCGTAAGGTGCAAAGTCCGTCAAGAGCGGATAGAAGTAACGGCGGGAGAACACGTTGCACTTCTCCTGCAATTGCGTATACACGCGCTCGCGAGTTTCGAAATCCTTGAACAGTACTGGCACGTATGCCTTGTTCTGCGAGTAAGGTACGAGTTTCACTTCGGGGCAATCAGAAAACACCTCTGCGTACGCCGAATAAACCTTCTGCCGATAGTCCAGCAGATCGTCTATCTTCTTCAGGCACTCTAAACCCATCAACGCCTGCAACTCGTTCATCTTCGCGTTGGTCCCAACATCCGTGCAGCTCAACTCGCCGTGAATTGCAAAGTTACGAAGTTCATGCAACTTCTCCTGAACCTTCGCATCCTTGAACACCAACAACCCACCCTCGCATGAGTGGAACAATTTCGTCGGGTGAAAGCTGAACATACTCATGTCCCCACAACACCCAATGCTTTTCTTTTCTACACGATCTACATGTTCTACACGGTTAAACACTCCAAACACATGCGCCGCATCGTAAACGATCTTCACGCCATACTTCTCGCCAAGCCTCGCGAATCCTTCCACATCGCACACATTCCCGTACACATGCACCGGAACAATGGCCTTCGTCCGTGACGTGATCAACTTCTCCGCCGCCTCAGGCGAAAGGCACATCGTCTCAGGATCCACATCCGCAAATACCGGCTTCGCCCCGATACGCACGAGCGCATGACTCGTCGCCACGAAAGTAAATGGCGTCGTGATGACCTCGCTACCCGAAAGTCCCATCGCGTAGTAGCCCAATTCCAGCGCAAGCGTCCCATTGTTGAAGAGCGCAAGGTTCGTCTCCGGCACGTCCAGGTACCGCGACAGTTCCTGCTGAAATCGTTTCAGGATTGGCCCGTTGTTCGTGAGCCACTGGTTCGACCAAATTTCCTCACACCCTCGCTTAAAATCCTCAAGCGGCGGCAAATATGGCCGCGTGACCAAGATCGGATTGCTAAATCGCTTCATTGGTCTACTTCTCCATCCACTGCTTTGCACGTTCCCTGGCTGCCTCAAAGAGATTCTTGCCCTTATCCACTCCAGACTGTATGATGCCATTCTTTACCGTTCCTGCAGGCGCGCGCAGAGGAGCCATGACTCGCAGGGATTCTCCCTGTGACTCAAACTTGGCGATCGAAGTGTCACCGCTCATGTAAATCATGACTTCAAGGAAGAGGTTCTTCAGACAATGAAGCTTCAAGCAAGGTTTGTAGTCATGTGGCCAACGCACAAACAGTTGGATGCCGAGGCGATCCAACAACGTGAATGCATCATACTCTCCCATTTTCTCTGGGAGCGAAAGATGTGAACCGTGATCGCTGGCAACAATGATGATAGCATCGTCATTCTTGTCCAGCAACAATTCTACATCACGGCGGATCTCCGCATCTGCCTGTGCGACACGCTCCTCATACTGGGCCTTCTCGATTTCAGGGCTCTTTCGATAGACTGGATTTGAAATCACATGTCCCGGCACATGCGAGTGTGCATAGATGAAACTTCCATTGGCGCCCATTTTCTTGAACACTTCAAGTTTCTCTGCCTGCCATTCTTCTTCCGTATATTCGTTGAACGTATTCGCGGACTGGGAGAGAATACCCCTCACAATACAGGGGAAAAGAACCATCTCGGGGCGAGTGATTTCCTGCGGACTTGGGAAATAGTAGTCGCCCGGCGTTCGTTCGCCACGCTTTGGCATTTCATACCCATTGATTACATAATATGTCTTGTAGCCGAACCGGCGTAAGTAATCGCAAAAGGCATTGTTGCCCGAAAGCATGGAGCGGTCCGAACCCTGAACGACATCGCCGACGGCAAACGCAGCCCCCATGCTTGCAACCGTTCCATCTCCAGTGGAATAGGCATCATAACGCGTAAATCCTTTTGACCTGAGCCACTTGCCGATTTCCCCATGTTTGATACGCATCCCTTCGAGATTGATGTCATGCATGTACCCGTCATAGAGCAACAAGTAGACGCTGTTACTGTGCACGCAGGGCAGGGCGGACATTGCCTTTTGTGCCGCCGACCCTTCGGACACCACCTGTCGCTCATCCGTTTCTGCTGAAAGGCGATGCTTTGACATCCAGGCATTCACGCACGAAATGACTGCGAGCAAAGCAATGAACACGCGCACTGGTTTTGCGCGCTTGAGATAGAGCAAGGCACCGGCCACCATGCCCATGAGCACGAGCCGAAGCAGAAGATTGCTACCCCAACCGAGCAATTTCCCCTGCTCAAGCGAAATCATCGGAATCAAATATGCCCCGATGCATACGCCGGCAACCAGCTTGAAAAGAAAAGATGCGTCACAGTAACGATTGTAGGCGACAATGGCAAAGACAATCAGGATCATACATGGCAGAAGCATGTACACGCCAAGGAGCAGAACGGAATCAAAGGGGAGTTTGAAATTAGCGCTCGCAAAGGAATAGTGGATCGTCAAGATACAGACAGCAACAAGCCAGTGCCATTCCCGACTAAATGCAGTCTTCAGGGACTGCCACACAGTATTCAGACGACGACCAGCATCCATCAGAACGGGTAGTACCCACACGATCAAGAAAAGATCAAATACGATAGTCAATTTGACTTTCTGCGTCATGAACATCATCACCTTCTGCGTAAACACAATCGAGCAAAGCGCCGCCAAGATACACACGGCGGCAATGGTCGATACCCACATACCCACTTGTGACACACCCCGGACGAGTCGTGACTGACGGCGAAGAAGCAGATAATTGATTCCAATTGATACGGCGAGAACCTCAACCATGAACCAGTATCCTGCCATGTAGTTGAAAAACCAGACTTCTGCCAGAACCATCAAGCGCAAATAAAGAGCCAAAAGGAATGTCACCATTCCGATCACACCCAATGCTTGTTCCGTCATGCGCTGACGAATCACAGAAGGCAGATTCTTCAGCCCCACAATACGTCCGACCAAAAGTCGTGCGCCAGCAGCACGATCATTGACAAACGTACGCACCATCGTGATTACGTTGTTGAGCGTCCAATAGAGAAGCAATGCCGAAGGTGCCGTATAAAGCAATACAAGGAACAGAAGGCTGATACCAATGGCCTGAGTCCAGTCGCGGGACGTAAAGCCGGGCGTTGCAAACACCGTAACGATATTGACGAACGTCATCACAATTGGAAGGACGTTCACATTGAATGTCGTCATCAGCGCGTCAGGCTGACCAAGGTCCTTAAGAAAGAGGAATGACACGCCGCGCAACTCAACTGTATCCTTCAACATAAAATAGGTCAAAAAAAGGAATGGAATCTGCACGAAAAGCGGCAGCACCTTCTTGACGGCTGAAATCGGCGAATAGCCATAACGCCGATAGAGACGCTGGATGTGCAGATGCCGGTCGACATCGCTTTCGTACCGCGACTTGATGTCTGACAGCTGCGGAAGGATAACGGACTGATAGTCCGCCTCGCGCTTGACCACGCCCGCTACAAGTCGCATGAGCGGAATCATCAGCAACGAGCAAATGACAGAGAGTAATACGATACCCCATCCGAGTCCGACGACCCCGGCAAGTTGAAGGAAGAACCAACGGTAGGCGGAAATAACTGCTTCAAACATGGTCAGACCTCCGCTTCCTTGACAAGGAACTCCGCAATCGCATGTGCGGACGTGCCGAGGTTGGTGATTGTAGCCGCCCGAAACGCGATGACTTCATCCGAGGTAGACATGATGTCCAAGACACTACGAACAACACCTACAATATCCCCAATATCATCTTTTCCCAGAACCCTTCCCAGACGCGGCGCGGCGACGTCCGTCCAGATTTCCGACATATTAACTCCCTCATACTCCGTCTGGCTTGTTCGAGGGATATTGAGCGTGATGACGGGCTTCCCGTACAAGAACGCATAGTCGAAACGAATGGACGATGTGTCAGAGATTAACATGTCAGACGCCTCCATCACCTTTGTTCCAATCGTTTCAGTATCCCAAACAATATTAGGATATGGCTCCGTCTTCTTTTGGCATTCAGAAATAAAATCCGACTCGGCAATGAATGATTGCGGATGAGGACGAATGATAACACAATATCCCGCATTGGCCAACGCGATAACGAAATCCATGCCATACTCCCGAAGACAACCTTTTGCCCCCCATGACGGCGCAACCAGAATAGTTTTCCGCCCTCTGCTCTGTGACGATACCGCTTCCATATCCTGTTTCTTCAAGAATTGCTCGTCAAAGTACGGAAGCCCTATGGGTATTAGCCGCTTTGGGGGAAGTCCGCGTTTGGATTCCACCTCGCGAATGTATTTCTCTTGGTGGGAGCCCACCGTCAGCACAATGTCGTAGTTATCAAGGCTGCCGATGTGGTAAGCCGAGATGTCGGCGAAGGCGTGAAAGACATGCGCCATCTTCTCAACACCCGCAGGACGTTTCAGCGGATAGCCGGGCGTCCCAATATTTGGCGTTGTCGCCAAAAGAATCTTCGCCTTGATTTTCAAGAGACGAGCGAACGAGGCCGACTTGTTCTTGTCGAACAGGCGCGCGTGCATATATTCGCTGTCAATCAAAAGGGCCGGATCGTGCAAATCAAGGGAGTAATAGGCGAAGTGGATCTTCCGCGTAATCAACTCCTCTACCAACAGGTGAAAAGTTCCCCAGTAATTCTTTCCTTCGCTGAAGATTGCAATATCTGGTTCAATCTCTTTCACCAACGGCTCCTTGCGCAGCAGTCGGTAGACAAAAGACTTGACCGAGAACATCGCCGCCCCCGCAACGGCAATCAACGTTCCCACCAAAGCACTCCCCGATCCCGGATCAAGGTATGCAAACATGGGTGAAAATCTCGTCATGACGACACTATACTTTCGTTCTACTATGAAGAAGCCTACTAAACAGTTAAACGCCCCGATTTACCTCAAATAAGATCCTCTATAGAAATTGTTTGTGCATCGTGAACCTTCTTCGTGAGAACTTTATTTGACTTGATTCGCTCTTGTGCCGTCAACATGATACCTGCTCTTGTAGGACTTCTCGGACGTATCGACTCATACAAGACCCACATCCTAGTTTTATATTGGGAGAGGTCATTTGGCGAAGAATGTTTCTCCGCAATAACTTTAATATAATCAAATAACGCTTCACCACCTAGCAGTTGCATTTCTTTCTTCCGGTCTTCATTTGAAACTATAACAAGGCGATTGTCAAAACTATCTGGCATGTCATTAAGGCTACTTTTCAGTTCAATGAAAATCGCATAACTGTCACCCCTCACCCTTACTAGGAAGAGGTAGTCACACGCCTTATTCCATGTCCCACTTTTGAAAAAGCGAACGCCAAAGTTATCAGGTTTCAATATCATACTGTCATCTGGTAATGACGTCACATATATTTTCTTTAACGTCGCCGACGGATCTGTTTCCTCCATTTCAAAAGTCTGCCTTGAAGGCCTAAACTGCAAATATGCTTCTTCACATGTAATCATTCTGCCAACATGATTGTACTTCTTGACACTTTGCGCCAGTAAGTCTCTTATTATTTCAATCCCTTGCATCTTCATCCTCTTCTTTCAAGGAATGCAAATCGTTATACAATTTATTAAACTGAAGAATGGTATCATCAAAGCTCTCAACCGCAAACCCATAAGCGGAATTATATTCAGCCTCTGTAACGACACCATCATCTAGAACATAGCAACCAACTTTATCTCGAGTCAATAAATCATTCTCTTGATAATCATGTTCTTTGAGAAATGACGATCTTCTATGTTCTGGAATGTTGCTCATGCTCATTAACGCATTCAACTCTCTAATCAAATAATCACTGTGTGTTGTTATGAAAACATTTATCCCACAGTTCACTAATCTCGCAAACAATCGCGCCATCTTTCGTTGGGCTGACGGATGAAGATTTAACTCTGGTTCATCAATCATGAGAGTCTGCCCAACTTTTGCCTTAAACTTAAGGTAGAAAAACAATTCCGAAAGAGTACGTACAGAACTTGAACTAACCGACATTGGCAGATGTATATCTGTTCTTAAGGGGCGATAATAAATTACACTATCAGTATTGTCTTTAGAGACATAACTACCGCTGGCAATCTCTTCAAAAAAAGGCATAATTTCCCTCAACACTATATCATCGGACGACTCTCGTTTTAGCAAAGAGGGAATATGCAAAGCAAACTCAAGTTCCTTCTCAATTGGAAGTGAATAACCTTTGAACTCCGATTGAGATTTCAAATCGCTAAAGCGATTCGCTTTGTCCTGACCTGCATTATATACAAAATCCCTTAACAAACTCAATTCTGGTCTAAAGGTTGCAACCCCTGTCCTTTCACATGTAATAATAAAATTATTAATCGAGAAGCTACTTATAACAATGTTAACAAGCGGAATAATTTGCTTAAGAATATTCCCTGATGCAGGTAAGAATGGCTTAGCTGCTTCATGCCTTGCCACTATATCAATATCAGGTTGAACGGTTGGCTCAAGAATCAGTCGTAAAATCGTTTGCCCAGAACGTTTTATAAAACGAACCGTATACTCAGAGGTCAATTTAATTGGAAAATTGAAATGACGTGACTTTATTTCTTTGTCTAGTAACTCTTCATCCTTTCCATCTAAAGTCAGATTAAAGAATGATTCCTCAAAAGTACTTTTTTCTAGAAGCAGTTGTCGAGGTAAAGTTTCCTTGAATTTACATAACAATTCCTCTGACTTCCCAAGCAAATTATACCGTAAAATAATGTCATTCAAATTCACAGAACATTCGCCCGTTTGAAGAAAAGAGCGGCTCTTATCTCCATCGAATACATCACACAACTGGGTCTTCATAAATTCTAATAACGTATACAAACTATATGTAATGTATGACTTACCAGTATTATTCTTTCCACAAACAACAGTAAGCGGCCGCAGTTTTATGCAAACATCTTTAACTGGACCAAGTTTCTGAACTGTGTAATCCATAAATAACCTTTCACTTTGCTTTCACGGCTTATAGTGTAACTTATTTATTACGGGGTTGTCAATGACATCCTATGTGAACCAGAAACTAGAGACCCGCCTCCGGCGGCATGCAAATCTCATTCTCGACCTCCTGTGCGCGTTCGCATTCAAGGATGCGCTCGGCGCAACGGCGCATCGCGGGGCAGGCGGCGCGGACGAGCTGGTTCGCGTAGATGACGATGTTGATGCCGGCGGCGGCGAGCTCGCCTTCCGTGATTTGCGGATAGGAGGTGGGCATGACCACGAGCGGCTTGTCGGCGGAGACCTCCGCGCGGAAACGTTTGGCAAATGACAGGATCTCGTCAGGCGTATCGGATTTCGACTGCATCAGGATCCCGTCCGCTCCCGACTCCAAGTAGGCGCGGCAGCGGGCGAGCGCATCTTCCACACCGTTTCCGGAAACAAGCGACTCGCAACGGGCCACGACCATGAAGTCGTCAGTGATCTGCGCCTCCTTGCCGTCATGGATCTTTCGGCTGAAGCTGGCCACGTCAAGCTGCTGCACGGACGCACCGTCGGACAGTCCCCGGTACTGGTTTGCCTTGTCGCCGACGACGACCGCGGAGACGCCCAAGCGCTCCAGCGACCGCACGAGGAACGCAAACTGCTCGGAGGTGCCGCCCGAGTCGCCGTCATAGATAACGGGTTTGGTCGTCACTTCAAGGATGTCATTGAGCGTACGGAGGCGCGACGTTACGTCCACGCTCTCGGTATCAGGCTTGCCCTTGAGAACGGAATCCGCAAACGATCCCAGCCACATGCCGTCGAACTCATACTTGCGGTTGTTCTTCTTCACGGAGGTATTCTCGACGATCAAGCCCGTCAAACCCGAGTGGGCTTCGAGAATGCGCGTGATTGGTTTGGCGTTCAGGAGGCGCCGCAGGCGCGCGCGGCGGATGTCGGGCGTAGTTCCAACCTCGCGTATGGCCTTGTTCAACTGCGTGGATGATATTCCGGGAGTATATTCTGGCTCAACAAGCTTGCCGCCCCATTGAGCAAGCGTATCAATCACCCCCTGGCGCGTCTTGGCTTGCACCCCTTCCCGCCAGTCTGTTCCGTGTACAACGAAATCCGGCTTGAGTTTCAAGAGGTTGGGGATGTAGTTGAGCTCTTCCTGGGGGATGACACGCGTCACGCCCTTCAGTGCCGCCACCACGGCGGCACGTTGCTCGTAGTTCATGTACGGGAGGCGCTTGTAGCTCGCGATTGCGGCGTCGGTGAGTACACCCACTGTCACGTCGCCGAGTTTCGACGCTTCCTTAATGATGTTCAGATGGCCGGGATGGATGATGTCCGCAGACATCGCGACATAGACTAGTTTTGACATGGTTTCTTCTTTAAGTTTGAAAGTTTGAACGTTTCAAGGTTTGAATGTTTGAGGGTTTGTTCGTGCTCTCACACATTTTGATTTTTTACAGCACTGACTTCTTCTTCCCCATGATTCCCATAACGGCCATGAGCGCGCAAAGGACCGCGAGAGAGGCGAATACGGACATCCAGCCAATCTTGTCAAGCAGGAACCCGTAGACGAACGACTGCACCGCAGCACCCATGTAGGCGGAGAAATTGAGAACACCCGATGACGTGGCCGAGAACACGCGTCCGCCGATGTCGGTGGCGTAGGCCCAAGCCGTCCCATTGATTGCGTAAATGCAGAAACCTGCGATAAACAGTAACGCCTGCACGCACGCCATCTGCCAACCCACCCTCGGATTCAACAGCAGAAAACTGCCAATCGACGCCGCGCCGATCAGCGCGCTGGCGATGACAGCGGGGAGACGGTTGTTTGGACACCATTTGTCCGTGAGCCATGGTACCACCAATGTCCCGATCCCCATGCCCACTGGAAGCGACAACGACCCCATCAGACCACTTGTCACGCTGATATTGAAGCGGTCGACGAAGTAGAGTGGCACCCAGGTGACGAGTCCGTAACGAGCCAATCCCGTGATGAAAGCTATTATGACCCAGATCATGAACTGCCGATTGGACAACACATACTTGTACGGATAGAGCTTGCCACGCTGTTTCACGAGTACCTGCAATTCGGTCTCAAGCCGGGCACGAGCCGGGTCATCCTCCACATACTCGACCAAGCCAATTTGCGTGGGTGAAGTTCGTGCCCAAACCAAATAGGCAATGAGCACAACGAGCGGAAACGCGGCTGAGATGAGGAATGCCGATCGCCAACCGAGGCTCGGCAAGACCTTGAACGCGAATGCAACGGACAGAATGGCTGCCACCTGACCGAAACCCGAGAAAGCATGTGCAAGCCCCGTTGCAAAGCCACGTGTCGGCCCTGGCCACCATTTGGTGAGAATTGCCACACCTGGCGTCCACGCCATAGATTGAAAATAACCGTTCAATCCCCACAGAACCGCCATCACGATGATGGAACTCTGGAACGAAAATAGCACATTCGTTGCCACTGACAGCACCACCGACGCAACAACGAACTTTGCCGGTCCTACGATTTCGCTCAGACGCCCGTTGACGAACTGTCCAATGCCGTATGCCCAGAAGAGCGCACCTGTGAGGATGCCGAAATCGGCCTTGCTCCACCCCAGCCCTTTCATCATCACCGCACCAGCGTTCGAGAGGTTGAGCCTCGTGCAGTAGAGGAAGCAGTACAGCACCGAGAACAGCATCAGATACCGCCACGCAAAAGCATGGAAGCGTCTATAATCTTGCTCTGAATAACCAAACATAATCTTATCCAAACAATTCACGTGTTATCGGCATGGGATTATTTGCCAGACGAGTCGGATTGACATTTGCCAGCAATGCCGCCACGAGTTTATCCCAATCAAGTCCCTTGACCTCCGCGAACTCGCGAAGCGTCTGAAGTTCAGGTACATCCTTAATGAATTCGTCTCGGCCGTTCGCCTTACAGACATAGGGAAACATCATATAGACCGCATGGCCGTGCGGAATACCGTATGTTGCCGTCATGTAATATGAAAGTGCATGCGCCGCCGTCGTGCGGGAAATGTCAATCGCCCGTCCTGCCCAGTAGGAACCAAGCATCTGTTCGCCCGCCGCCATTAGCGAAAGAGCCTTTTGGGCGAAAGATCGAGATTCGTCTGTGGCCCCCACCGCCCACAGCGATTCAACCGCCTGTGCATACGCATCAAATTCTGTGCTGGCTCGTTGATAAGGCGTCTGTGTGGCCGTGAACTCGGGTATGAGCAGTTGGTCAGTCGGAAGATATCGAACATCATCGGCCGACATCTTCTTTCCCTGTTCGTAATAAACAGCGAAACGGGTTGTTTCAGCGCCTGTACCCGCTGTCGTCGGGACTGCCAAGAATGGGGGCAATTCTCCTTCCAAGCCGCGCAGCAATTTCGTGGTATCGATTACCGTCCCCCCCCCTACGGCGATGTAAGCATCCACATGTTCAGGAAGTTGGGATTTCTTTTCCGCTACATCTTCCGCCCGAGCATTTTCTCCGACTGTCGTCAGGTGTACAATGTTCTTCTGCGCAAGGAAGGGCGAAAGAAACGCCTCTGCGCCGCAGACCGCATACGATGTACGCCCCGTCACGAGGACAATGCTGCGCTTCCCCTCCAGCCTAGGCACCAGATACCTAGCCGACGCATCTTTTCCGAACGTCATCATAAGAGAGTCTCCAACTAGACCTCCTCAGGGATAAGCGTGATGATTTGCTTGATGGGCATGCACTGGGCATCCGCTTCCAATGCACGATGGTTCGACAGAATCGTCTCAGCCGTCTTCTGCATAGCGGGGAATCCGCTGCGCGTCAGTTGATTCGCATAGATGATAACATTGGCACCGCGTCGCTTGAACTCGTCCTCTGTTACGGAGTTGAACGAAGTGGGAACGAGCACCACTGGCGTCACAACGTCCTGATCGCGAAAGCGTTCGAGAAACCCGAATATTTCCGCTGGGTCTTTCTTACGACTATGGATCATAATTGCATCGGCGCCTGCCGTCACGAAAGCCTTCGCACGAGCAATCGCATCGTCCATACCGCGTTCAAGTATCAAGCTCTCGATGCGTGCGCAGATCATGAAATCCCGCGTTTTCTGCGCCTTCTTCCCTGCGCGTATCTTCTCCGAGAAGTTCTCAATCGTATCCTGGGTCTGATCCACTTCGGTTCCAAAAAGCGAATTCTTCTTGAGCCCACATTTGTCCTCAATGATGACCATTGAAACGCCCATCCGTTCAAGCGAACGCACAGTGTAGACGAAATGCTCGGCAAGGCCTCCTGTATCACCATCAAAGATAATAGGCTTCGTCGTCACTTCCATAATGTCATCAATGGTACGGAAACGAGAAGTCATGTCCACGAGCTCAATGTCTGGTTTACCTTTCGCCGTCGAGTCGCAGAGTGATGACACCCACATGGCATCGAATTGGCACGTCTTCCCATCCTGCACAACCGTTGTCTTCTCGGCGATCAACCCCGTAATGCCACTGTGCGCCTCAAGCGCCGTAACAAGTCCTTTGAGCCCGATGAGCTTCTTCAACCTCGCGCGGCGCATATCTGGCATGGCCAATTGCGATCGAGCGTTTGCCTCCAGTCTTTCGTACTCGGCATTGACCGTGTATGGGAACTCAACAAGCTCGCCACCGTATTCTTCCAGCAGTTTGACAGTTTCCTCCCGGATGGGCTGCTGAATCCCCGTTCGCCAATCATCGCCGTGTACCACAATATCTGGATTTAGTTCATGAATGAGATCACGATATGACAATCCTTCTTGCTTCACCACATGCGCAACACCTTGGATGGCTGCGATTATCTTCATCCGCTCGTCACAAGACAAAAGCGGATACCGCTTGTAGCTCGCAACGGTCTCGTCACTCAGCACACCGACAGTCAATTCTCCAAGAGTAGCAGCCTTCCCGATAATATTGATGTGTCCGCCATGAATCACGTCGGTACTCATGCTCATGAAAACTTTCTTCATGCCTTTTCCTCCAAGTTTTTCATGAAACTGTCCTTGTTCACCTGCGGCGGCTCCTTCGGGCGGCCGAGGTCTTTGCGCGCGCCCTTTGCGACGCGAAACAAGATGAAATTCGGGCGCGCCGCAGAAGGATCGCACGCCTCCTGTGCGGACTGCGCCTCCAGCGCGTCCATCGACAAGAGCCACTGCATTCCGTCCGCGACCTCCTCGACGCCGAGTTGACGGGCTCCGACGTACTGGTCCTGCGGCGACTGGAACACATTGTAGCCCAGCTCTTCCGCGATCTTCTCAAAGTCGATCTTTCCGCCGACGGTGGGCTGTCCGCCGACGGAGTCGTGGGCGGCGTTGTTCAGGACGATGTGCGTCAAGTTGGAACAGCCGGATTGTCCGCAAATCGCCATGTTGCCCAAATGCATGATGCTCGCGCCGTCGCCATCAAGGCAAATGACTTTGCGCGTTGGCTGCGCCTTGGCGATTCCAAGTGCAATCATGATCGCGTGTCCCATCGAGCCGACGGTCAGGAAGTCGCGCGCGTGGCCTTGCCCGAGGCGTTCCCGCGTCTCGTACACCTCGCGCGAGATCATGCCGGTCGTTGAAACGATCACCGCATCGTCTGGCAAGGGACTTAAAATCCCTTGTATCGCATCCTCACGCTTCAGTTCGGCGATGTCAGGAACTTTGTTCTGCAGCTTGTATTCTGCGAAGAGCCCTTTGCGGACAACCAGCGCGACAGGTCGCTTTTCCGACTTGGCCCTCTCGACCATCTTCCGCGTCAGTTCCAGCGCTTCAGATTCGTCATCCGGCAACACCTCGGTCGGAATGCCCAGCGTCTCAAAGAGCGAGAGGGTCACTTTACCCTGTTTCACATGCTGCGGCTCGTCCTTCACACCCGGCTCTCCTCGCCACCCAACGAGCAGCACCATCGGAATGGAATACACATCCGGGTCGGCAAGGCTCGCGAGCGGGTTCACCGCGTTGCCCTGTCCCGAGTTCTGCATGTACACGAGCGCAGGCTTGCCCGTCGCCAAATAGTGCCCGGCGGCCAACCCGACCGCGCCACCTTCGTTCGCGGCAATCATGTGGTTTGCCCCGCACGTATCGGTCAGATACGCGCAGAAACTCTTCAGCAACGAATCCGGCACCCCTGTGAAAAAGGTTACGCCTGAAGCCTGAAGGCAAGTGAGAAATGTATCAAGTCTCCGCATGTGCATTTCTCCGCTCATGTTTAGGTCGAATATTATACCATTTTCACCTTGCCCAAGCCCACTTCTACGCATCAATTGTGCGAAAACAGGTCTGACCTTTTTTCTCAAAATCATTTCTTGCCGCAAGGAAACATCACCGGCACGTCGACGAAGAACTCCACGCCCGCCGCCTTCAACCCGTCAACGAATCTTCCAGCTTAAAGCATCTCAATGTCGCAAAGTTGGGGATGGAGACATGAGACATGAGACGAGAGACGAGCGGGACGTAAGACGAAAGACACAAGACTAGCTGAGACATGAGACTTTTAGGCTTGGGCTTTATCAATCCAATTACACACTACCCAATAGCTTCGACCAGATTCCACGCCCCTTATCCGTAAGACGGTATTTCTGCAATCGTGAACGTGGTTTATCTGGTATCGTGTACTCTATTATGCCATCAGAACGCATATCTTTAATTCTCAATTTGAGCTTGCCAGAAAGCGAATGTTGCCCAATGGCTACTGCAAGTTCCGCACTACTCAACTCGCCATTGGCTAGACTTGACAGTATTCTTTCCTCAACCGACTTGGGCCCCGACTTGGGCCCCGACTTGGGCCCCTGATGGCCAAGTGATTCACGCCATATTATAGCTCTGAAGTCAACATTCCCAGGCAGGTATTCTGGCGTTTTTAGATTATATGCTTGGCATCGTTCCACAATAGACTCCGTCCCATTCCCAGAACGCTCAACATACCCGGCCCAATTTAAAGCTTTTGCGATGCACTCGTTTCTCGGCTCTGAGTGATGGGTACGGGTGAGCATATCAACCGTCCACCCCTTAGGCAATGTACCAGGATTGATTATTTCCACCCTATTCCTAAACACCATCACCTGAACCCCGCCGTGCGACACATAGTCCCTATGGCATACTGCATTCACAATTGCCTCGCGAACGGCCAAGTAGGGAAGTTCGTCACGACCTGGAGCAGCTGCTCCGTCCCTCGGCTCGCCAACCTCATGATTCGTCCTGCCCATGACGAAAGAAACCGCATTCTCAATCATCCCCAATAGCCCGCCGTCATAAATCTGGTAAGACGGTATTGGGCGCTCTACTTTTGTACCCCAGTACTGCAAGCACTTCACTTCCGAAGACATAAAGTAGCTCTGTGGATTCTTGGCAAATAGCAATACCCCAGTGTTCGACACCTTCCCGCTCGGCGAAATTGCCTCAAGTTTCTCCAGTATCCATTTGGAGTCCGCATCGTCTGGGATGGTAATCTTCTTTGCGCTGTGCGCTCGACGAAGATAATCATCCACTTTGGTGTCATCAATGTCGGAAAGCGTGCAATCCGTGTCGAAAGCAAGATCAAATGGCGTAGTGCGAACAAATCCACGTTTCTCTAAAGAACGAACAAGTGCTGCATAGACCGCACCCCTTAACTCCTCTTCTGTCGTGAACGACTTGCGAACTACATCCGTTTGGATTTTCTGCACGAACTTTTCCAACCGAACATCCCGTGCGACCCCTCTACGCAAAAACACGAGTCTCTCCCTACCGAACTTCGTTGCCGCATCGTATTCTCGCTCTGTCGGAGAAATCCCTTCGTTGTCAACATTGCCGTATTCAGCGCCAATGATGCCAAGGTAAATGTCAGAGGACTCCACCTCCGGCAGATACAGTTTTGCGGCAGAGACATCTACGGCCGGAGACTCCTCAAAGAGGAAGACGCTGAAAAATAACCCGAGCAACGGATCGTGCCGGATATATTCCGCCAGCAATCTGCGCTCCTCCGCAAACTCCTTCTGCACACTTGATATGAATATCCTAAGTTTCATTCTTCTCTGTTAGTGTTACTATGGGGGCTTAAAGGGGCAGACCCTTTTGATACAGTTCATTGATACAGTCATTGGCACAAACGCCCTTGTCCGCACTGTGGCATCCGCATGGAAATCTCACCAGCACGTCGGCGAAAAGGCCAATGCCCGCCGCCTTCAACTCTTCCACAAATCTTCCAACTTCAACCATCACTTTATTCCATCCCGTGCGCGGTACGTCACATATCGCAATATGTGCAAAACAGGTCTGACCTTTTTTGCCACTTTCCCATCATCAACCATCCTCACGCCCAACCGAGAAAACAGGTCCGAGCTGTCTTCTCATGACTTCCCGTATGGTTTGCTCGGTGCGCCGGCAGTACCGTCAAAACCGATCCGTCGGCTTGTAGAGGATGTCGGCGCGGTCAGCTGCTGGACGAGGTAGCTCATACCGCCCTTGATCTGCTTGATGTCACCTTCAACTGCGTCAACACGGCGTCTCAATCTAGAAATCTCCCTGATTTCCTCAACACGATTAAGAAGCATCTCACGAAGAACCCGTGTCGCCCATCTACGAAAACGTACTCCCTCTGGAGACTTTACCCTGTAACCGACAGAAATCATGACATCAAGATCGTACATCAATTCAGGACGGCCACGACCAGTCTGAATATTGTGCAAATTTTGCACATTAATCCCTCGGTCCAGTTCGCCTTCCCTTATCGCATTGTTAACATGCCGAATAAGAACAGTTCGATTACGGCCAAACAGTTTCACCATCTGGTCGATTGCCATCCATACGGTCTCTCCATCTGTCTTGACCGGTAACTCACTACCATCCGAGGCTTTGTAAACAAGAATCTGTGCCTCGTCCTTAATCTTCTTCTTCATAGCAAATTTATCTCCTTACCAAATCCTTAAAGACTTCTTGGATGCAGCTCATTGATACAACCACATGACACTAGAAATGAAATCAGATCGCATAATCAGGCTTACCCACCGCCAATCCAACCGCGCCGCCCTCGTTCGCGGCGATCACATGGCTCTCCCCGCACGTGTCCGTCACATACGCGCAGAAGCTCTTCAGCAGCGAATCCGGCGCGCAGGTGAAAAGGCCAATGCCCGCCGCCTTCAACTCGTCAACAAACCTTCCAGCTTCAACCATCTCTCACCATCATTTCACATACGCGAGGCATATCTATTCACTATACACTATTGCCTATTCCCTGCACCAGACTACGCTCCGCGCCCGTGGGGTATGCAGCCGAATACCTCATTCCGTCTCCGCATGTGCATTTCTCCGCTCATGTCCAGTCCGAATATTATACCATTTTCACCTTGCCCAAGCCCATTTCCACGTATCACTTTTGCGCCCTTTTGATACAGTTCTTTGACACAGAAGGTAGTTGCTCAACACGATGTGGCAAGGGCGCCCTCGCCCTTGCGGCAAGGCCGAGGCGGCCTTGCCACATCGGGGATGCTCAAGGGGCATCCGCATGGAAACCTCACCGGCACGCCGGCGAAGAACCCCGCGCCCGTCGCCTTCAACCCGTCAACAGATCTTTCAGCCATCTCCCACCATCATTTCATCCGCGCGGTGCGTCACTTGCAATATGTGACGGGCCTCCGCTTTTGTCAAAACAGGTCTGACCTGTTTTGCCTCATTCATCCAATTTCTCAATTACTTCCCAATGCCCGCCTTTGTCTGGGCCAATGCGGCGCAACACTCCATCCCGCTTAAGTTTTGCGATCGCACGCGCCACAGTACTTCTTTCCACGCCAATCATGTCCGCCATCGCCTGCGTTCCAAC
Source organism: uncultured Lentisphaerota bacterium (assembly GCA_900320225.1). Lineage (GTDB taxonomy): Bacteria > Verrucomicrobiota > Kiritimatiellia > RFP12 > UBA1067 > RUG572. Next base: position 19,747 of record ONRL01000003.1, on the reverse strand, counting down.
AAATGGATTGGCGCGAATTGACGCAAGGATTCTCTGTGGCGTTTTCTGTGGCGTTTTCTGTGGCGTTTTCTGTGAACCTTCCGCCAGATTGCCAACCATATTGGCTGTTGACTTCGGCCGCCAGATGACAATGCGAAACCGACCTGAAGTCTCTTCAAAAAGCGGCTTTCTTAGTCCTTTTTCCTTGCATTTCTTCAGAAGATCGGTCAACCCAGTCCCAATCGTTTCGATGTACTTGACCTGATACATGGCACGGGCGATCCGCGGATTCGTGGCAAACGACTCGTGTTTCTTGTATAATTCTGCAACGGTTATCGCGCGGTGGATCCGACCGGGGCTAATGACCTCCACGCGATCCGAGTAGACCTCAACCTGAATGCTGCCGATGCTCGCATAGTTTCGGTGCGCTATTGCATAGACCTGTTGCGTGGACTTGTCCGAAGCCGGGGCGTCTACGGCTTCAGTATCGGATCGGACTCAATCATCCGCTTGATTGCGGCCCGTTCGCTTTCGAATTCCTTCTGCACGCTCGATATGAAGATCCGTTTCATGACAACGCTCCGCGCCCGTGGGGTATGCAGCTGAATACCTCACTCCGTCTCCGCATGTGCATTTCTCCGCTCATGTCTAGGTCGAATATTATACCATTTTTCCCATGCACAAACCCACTCCAAACTCACCACATTCCCATCAATCATCCCCCCACGACTGTCTGGACAAGGAGGTTTTATGCAAAATTTGCACAAAACCCTTTTCAGTCAACAATTTTCGCTCAAACCAATTATTGTGCAGCTTTTGCACATTAACACTTGGACGATTCACCTTACAACTTCCAAAGTGGTATGTGCAGTTCTTGAGAACCGACAGGGAAAGTGCGGACGCAGCAATTCCCAAGAGATTGACCAACTTGTTTCTCATCATGCTTCTCCCCTTTTTTGTTTTGCTGATTCAGGCCGGCAACCCTTCGTGAGCCTCTTGCGGACGGAGTTCGGGGAAGAAATCCATTTTCAAGGCATTCGCGAGCTTCGCCGCCGTGCGGAAGGAGAAGTTCACGTCCTGGTGGAGGACCTTCGTGATGTACGGACGCGACACGTTCATCCGCCGCGCGAGATCCGTCTGCGACATGCCCAGTTCCTTCATCCGGCGCAGGATGCGCCGGAGAAACGCCGATCCGACTCTGTCTACGATTTTCATGTGTTGCCTACTGCGGTCGCGCAGGAGCGCGACCCTCCCGTTTTTAGATACGCTCCGCGCCCGTGGGGTATGCAGCCGAATACCTCATTACATGCGTGCTGGATGACTTTCCTGTCATTTGCAACACCGATAGTTTAACTCATTGGTTACGCGAAGGCAAGCGGGAATTTTAGGGTTGTTGCGGCGGTCGCGGGGCGACCGCCCTGCCGTTTGGCCGCGACACGCGCGGCCACTCCCGACTTACGGGGCGAGGAGGCGGAAGAGATCGGCAGTAAAGAGCTTGGCGCCGGGCATGGTGAGATGCACATTGTCGAAGAAGTACCTTTCGTCAAGCTCGATCTGCGGCTTGACGTACTCGATGTGCATGTCGCGCAGGCGCTGCTCGTAGACGGCGATCCGGTTTTGCGTTTCCGCAGGAAGGTTGCGCTCGAACTCCTGCAGCAACGGCGCCTTGTAGACCACGAAGCGGATGCCATGTCGCCTGCAGATTTCATCCATCTCGCGGTAGGCGCCGAAGAGGCGTTCCTCCCACTGCGGCGCGGAACCGCACGCACGGGTTTCTTGCGCCATCTGGCGGAACATTGACAGCATCTTGTTCCTGTATGCCTCCGGACGACTGGCCAGGCCTTGCCGGTCTGGCGGGAACTCCTCCAGCAACATCCTGAACGGGAACCGCTGGTTGCACAGGATGTACCACGCCAACTCAAGTTTACTGTACGGAAGCATGTCCATGTAACGCCATGACACCGGCAACTCCAGGTACCAGGCCCACAGATAGCCCTGCCTCGTCTGGACCGTCACCGAATTGACATTGAACGGTACGACGACCGTCTTGACGCGCTCGAGCTGCCCCCTGCGCTCGAGTTCCCTCAGGCGCATGAGGCAAGACGGCGCAATTGTCTCGCTTACCCACAGCTTTTTGAGGCGATACGTCTGCGACTCGTCCTCGTCGATCGAACACCCCGTCTGCGAGGACCCGAGGAACAGGACTTCCGTCGAGGGAGAGATCGTGTAGGCGGACTTAAGTTCGTCCTGCATGTTCCAGATCGCGACGGCGTGCATGCCGATGATGACCATCAGCAGGATTGCCGCCAGCAGGGCGAGTCTGGACAAGAACCTGACCATCAGAACTTGAAGTATTCAAACTGCTCGAACCCCGAGCCGTATTCCCCGTAGAAGACCATGAGCCACAGACCGGCCACGTAGACCGCCCAGCGCGCCGCCACGGGCCAACGGCGCAGCCACGCGCGGATCGTCCCGTTCGGCTTCGTGTAGTGGACCGCGTCGACCGCGAACATGAACGCGATCCACGCGAACACCTTGATGAAGCTGTGGTGCAGCGTGTACTGGATCTGGTAGACGCCTCCGCCGTCGACCGCGCTGAACATCTGCCGCAGGATCTCACCCGTCGTCGCGAGGTCGGCAGGCTTGAAAATCGCGTAGCCCATCGTGACGATCGCGAAGGTACGCGCCATCTGGAAGACGGCGTAGCCCCTGCTGTTGACGAGCGCCGGACAGCGGGCGTGGAACCTGTCCGTGACCGGCGCGAGCGCGACCGCGAGGATGATGAACGCCCCGTGGAAGAGTCCGTACGCGACATACGACCAGTCCGCGCCGTGCCAGAGGCCGATCAGGAACCAGACCACGAAGAGCGCCAGGACCGTCGGCACGACGTTCGCCAGCTTGCGCCTCCCCTTCAGCCGTTTGCGGAGTTTCGTCAGAAGCCCGCCCCGCAGGAGCGGATAGAACACGTAGTTCTTGAACCACGCGCCGAGCGTGATGTGCCACCGCCGCCAGAAATCGGCGACGCTCTTCGCGAAGTAGGGACACTGGAAGTTCTCGTCGAGCCGGACGCCGAGCATCTGCGAACACCCGCACGCGATGTCCATGTAGCCCGAAAAGTCGGCGTAGAGCTGGATGGCGTAGAGGACGAGGATCGCCGACCAACAGATGAGGCCGGGATAGTCCCCGACCGCGCTCCACACGGGATTGATGCGGTCCGCGATGATGTTGGCGACCATCACCTTCTTGAAGAAGCCCCACGCCACGCGCTGGATGCCGAAGACCGCCTGCTCGTAGTTGAAGGTCTTCGCCTCGAAGAGCTGCGGCGCGAGGCGTCCGTAGTCGCCGATCGGCCCCTGCAGGATCTGCGGGAAGTACGAGACGAAGAGCGCGTGCTTGAAGAAGTTCCGCTCGGCGGACACGATCTCGCGCTGCACGTCGATGCAGTAGCCGAGGCTCTGGAACACGTAGAAGGAAAGACCGATCGGCAGCAGCAGCTTGACCGCCGGCAGCGAGGCATGCACCCCGACCGCGCCCATCAGCCAGTTGACGTTGGCGAAGAGGAACTCCAGGTACTTGAACACGACCAGCATCCCGATCGTCACGACGGCGGCGCCCACGCCTCCCCATTTGCGGGAGAGGCGTTTCGTGTCCATGCCGACGGCGGCGAGGTAGGTGGCGCCCGTCGTCACGCCGAGGAAGATCAGGTAGTAGGGCGACGCCCAGGCGTAGAAGAGCCAGCTCGCGGCGAGCAGCAGGCCCCAGCGTCCACGCGACGGCAGCGCCCAGTAGGCGACGAACACGGCCGCGAAGAAGACGATGAACTCTGGCGTCGTGAATACCATCAACCGGACTTCTGCAGGAGTTCAACCATGCCCAGGTACGGGTGGACGAGAAACGCCACGCGCGCGCCGCCGCAGGCGGGCGCGGGCGCGGGGGCGTCCTGCATCACGTACCGGGCGTCGCGCAGGCGCTCGACTTCCGCGTCCAGGTCGTCCACCTCGTAGCAGACGTGGTACGGCGCGTTGCCCGTGCGCGCGAGGAGACCGGCCACGACGGAGGAGGGATCGTACGGCGAGACGAGCTCGACCCGGTAGCCGTCCTTCACGAGGAAGACGATGTCGACCTTGCGGAACTCGTCCCGCACCGTCTCCCGCTCGACGCCGTACCCCAACGCCTCGAACGCGGACCGGGCGCGTTCGAGTTTCTTCACGAGGTAGCCGATGTGGTGGACCGTCATGCCGAAAGCTCGATGATCTTGTCCACGAGCTCGCCCACGTTCTTCATGCCGACGACGTCCTTCATCGGGAACTTGACGTCGAACTCGTCTTCGATCGTGCCGATGAGCGTGATGTGGTTGAGCGAGTCCCAGCCGGGGACGTCCGCCGCGGTCGTTGCATCCGCAAGCGAGACCTCGCGGTCGAAGACGTCCCGGAAGACGTCGGCGAGGCGTGAATAGACTTCTGCGCGTTCCATGTCCTTCTCCTTATCGTTCGATCTTGATGTGGTGGTTCCTCGGCTCGTAGCCATTTGAAACGTCCAGCTCCCACACGGCATTTCCCTGCACGTCCTCGGAGACCTTGGCAAAGCCCTGCGTCTTGTAGAAGTCGCGCACCATGCCGTTCTTCGCGGTCGGGTAGTAGAAGCCGCGGATCGTCTTCGCGCCCCGCGCCCGCGCCGCCGCGACCATTTCGTCCATCATCGCGAACTCCATGTCGCGCTTGAGGACGCGGCAGGACATGAGCCAGAGCACGAGCTCCAGCGCGTCGCCTTTCAGCTCGCCGATGGAGATCGCCACCACGCCGTTGTCGCCGAAGCGGTCTTCGAGCCTGCCGTAGCGCGTGATGAAGGCGTCGTCGGCCGCCGTCCGCTCGATCTCCTCCTGCGTGTAGCGGCGCGTCGTGAGGTTGAACTGGTTGGACTTGTTCGTGAGCTGCGCGATGCGGCTCATGTAGACGGGCTCGAACGGACGGATCGTCCCCTTCATCTCCAGCGAGTCGAGGTACGCCCCGTAGTCCGTGAACCGGCTCTGCAGCTGCGCGCGCTGCGCGTTTTCGCGGTACATCGCGTTCCGCTTGAGGTCGTCGCCGGAGAGCCTGACGGCCTCGAACCAGCCGCCGTGGTCGAGGGCGGAGACGTAGTCCTCCACCTGTCCGATCTCCGGCACGGCCGCGTCCGGCACCTGCTGGCGGACGATCTCGCGCTCGGCGGGGTTGTCGTCCACGAACACGAACGACTCCGGCAGGAGCGACAGCTCCTCCGCCATCAGCCTGAGGTTCTCACTCTTCGGCTCCCAGTTGGCCTTGACGCTGATGAAATCGTCTTCTTTCAGCACCATCTGCGGATGGGCGAGGCCGGCCTTCGCGTTCTCGGGCTCGTTCTTGGAAATGACGTTGAGGAGGACGCCCGTCTTGCTGAGGTCCTTCAGGTACTGCTGGAACTCCGTGTAGCTCTGCCCGACCGCGGTCTCCGTGCCGAGTTCGAGGTTCTCGGGGCCGTCGTCGCCCACCACGCCGCCCCAGAGCGTGTTGTCGAGGTCGAGCGCGAGGGCCTTCTTGTTTTTGCCGAAAAGGGCCTTCACGATGTTCGCGACGTTGAACGCGACGGTCGGCAACGCCTCCCGGCTCATCGCGTACTTGTAGAGGCACCAGTACGCCTCGTCGTGCCAGCGCGCGAGGCCGAAGTCGGCCGCCTGCCAGCAGATGTCGTTGATGGAGAGTCCGTCGTGCGTGCGCGCGTATTTGGCAAAGGCGGCGTTGAGGCGGCGCACGAAGTTCACGCGCCCGCGGAGGTCCGTGCCGTCGAGGTTGCCGAGCAGGCGGTACGGCAGATAGTCGAAGTTGTTCTGGATGATCGGGCAGTTGAACTTCTCCGCGATCTTCTCCCACGCCGTGCGCCATTTCGCGACCGTCTCCTCCACGCCCGACTCGGACGCCTCCGCGCCAAGCGCGGGCCAGTCGCGGACGTTGCGCACGCTCGTGTGGATGAAGACGACGTCGGGACGGAACGCGTCCAGCGCGGGATTGCCGAACACGGCGTCCTCCCACCACTGGTTGTACTCGCTCTCGTAGAACGTCGGGCGGATGCCGTTATCGAGGAGGAAGAGCTCCAGGAACGCGACGACGTCGTGCGTGGTCGAGCCGCCGAGGACGGCGATGCGCTTCTCCAGGAGGCCGGGACGCTCCAGCAGCGCGCGCCGGAGCGCGGGACGCTTGCGCGCGAGCGCCTTGCAGGCAAACGGCCACCGCAACAGGGACCGCAGCGGTTCGTGCCCGTTCATGCCAGCGGCTCCTTTCGCTCGACCTGTTCTGCCTTCCGCATGTTCAGATGTGCTCCTCGAAGCCGCGGAAGTGGACGTTGAGTTCGTGCAGCGGGGCGAGAAGCGTGCCGAGCGGCGTGCCTTTCGTCATCTTCGCGAACGCGTTGACGTCCTTCGGGAAGCACTTGCCGCCGTAGCCGCGCTTGCCGTCCGGGCCGGGCACGTAGGTGTGCATGTCGTTGATGTAACCCGAGAGCAGCACGCCCGTGTGGACCTTCGCCCAGTTGCCGCCCATCTTCTCCACGTACTCCTTCGCCGCGTTGAAGAAGGTCACCTTGTACGCGCCGAACACGTTGTGGATGTACTTCGTGAGCTCGGCCTCGAGCGGGCTCATCACCGTGAACTTCTTGCCGGGGAACACCTTGATCAGGAGGTCGACCGCCCCCGTGAACACCATCGTCTGCTTCTTGAAGTCCTCGATGTGCGTGCGCTCGGTGAGGAACTCCGGCATGTAGCAAACCTGGTGTCCGGTCTCCTGCGAGAGCCTGTCGCTCGTGCCGGGCAGGATCGTGGTGCGCACGAACACGGGCACGTCCGGCAACTTTTGGATGAGCTCCTTCATGAGCGTGAGATCCTGCGTGCCGTCGTCTTCCGTAGGCACGTGGATCTGCAGGAAGGCAATGTCGACCTGCGAGAGGTCGTCATTGAACCCCTTCGGCGGATCGCTCACGAGGATCTGGCATTCCTTGTTGTTTTCCTCCAGCCAGGCCTTCAGCGCCCCGCCGACGAACCCGCAGCCGACTATTCCAACTTTGATCATTGTTTTTCTTTCTCTTATATGATACGAGGTCACGTGTCAAGCGACAGCCTGATGCACGTCGCCACGACCTGCCCCGGTTCAATGCGGCGGAGCAATCCCTTCGCCGCCATGCTGTTGTAATCCTCGGCCAGACAGTTCGCGGGCTCAAGTCCCATCACGTAGTCGCCACATCCCGGCATGCGCCACTGGACGAGGTTCGGCAGCTCGGCCTTGCGGAACGAGAGCGCGACGTCCGGACCGAACGCCGGATTGGATATCCGCATCGTGCAGAACCCGTTGTCGTCGGCGGGCAGGTCATGGTAGAACACCTGCTCGGCAAAGTTCGGTGTCGGCGGCAGGAACGTGTCCCATTCCGAAACGCCCTTCGCGGCGGCGGCATCGCGCGGGACGACGTCGTGCGGCGGCGCAAGGAGGCGTGTCGTCTCTCCGATAAGCGGCCAGCCGAAGTTCATGTGGTAGAGCTGCATGAGCGGCATTGTCGCGGCGCCGAGATTTTCCGTGCGATCCACGACCTCCACGCCCGGCCAGCCCAGACGCGTCGTGATCGTCCGGCTGGTCGCAAGGTTCTCGCCGAACACCCGCGAGAGGACGATGCGTCCCGTCACCTCAAGCACGTACTCGCCTGCTGCGTTCCAGAACGCCCGGGCGTTCACCTCCTCCGCAGGCGTATGGTCCATGCGCCCGTGAAGGCCCTGCGCGCCTTCCGGCGTGGTGCACGGACCGCCCACGTTGAGCCAGCCGCACGTCGTCAACAGCCCGCCGGCCCACGTACGCAGCCACTCGAAGCCGGACGCGTCGTAGAACGCGGGGGCGACCGGACCGTTGCGCGTCGTCCAGGTGAGCGGAAGCCCGTTGTAGCGGGCCGGTCCGATGTCAAGGCCACGGTCGGGATAGACGGTAAAGTCGAAGCCGCTGCCGTTCACGACCTCGAACGCCCGCATCCCGCGTCCTTTGCCATCTTCAATCGCATAGCGCTTGATGGCGGCGAGCTGTTCCATCCGCCCCACTCGACCAGTTATGCCTTCTTTCGAGAAATCCATGTCAATTCCCTTCTTTCCTCTAACCACGAAACACGAATCACGAACCACGAACCACGAATCACGAATCACTAATCACGCGCACGCCGCTGTCGTTGAGGCGGATCCCGATCTCGCGGACCCCGCCGCCGATCGTCTTGATCTCCTCCAGCATCGCCTTCTGCGCGAAATGGTCCGGACCGGAGAGGATCGTCACCGATCCGCCGTCGCCGCCCGCGCCGTTCACCTTCCACCCGATCGCGCCATAGTGCTTCGCTATGTCGAAGATCTGCCGTGCGGTCGCCGAGACGAGCGTCTCGTGCAAGTTGGCCTGCGCCTCGGTGTTGCGGATCATCGCGGCGCCGAACGCATTGAGGTCGCCCGCGAGCAACGCGTCCCGTCCGGCCACGGCCTCGCGCCGCAACGGCTCGAGCTTGTCGACGGACGAGCCGCCCACCAGACCGCGGATCACCTCCTCGTGAACCGACGACGAGTGGTGGGTGCGCCCGAGGAAGATCACCGAGAGACGCGCCTCGAGTTCGGTGCGCACGGCGTCCGAGACCTCCACGCGATGCACGGTCGCATGCGGATACTCGTCCATGTCGATGAAGCTGATGCCGCCGTGCGCCGAGCAGAGCTGGTCCTGGATGCCGCTCTGCTGCCCCAGGTGCACCGTCTCCACCTCATGCGCCTTCGCCGCCAGTTCGTCCGGCGAAAGCCGGTCCGGCGTAAGGCAGTCAAGCGCCCGCAGCAACGCGACCGTGACTGCGGCCGACGTACCGGTGGACGAGCCGCCCGGAATCGACGAATGGAGGGCGATCTCGATGTCCAGTCCCTTGGGGATCGGCATCGACTTCACGCACGCCTCGAGCAGCGGGTGGCGGTCGAACATCACGTTCTGCGGATCAAGACGATACCGGTCGCCGTAGTCGTCCACCGTGAAGTAGAACCGCTCGCGCCACGACGGCACCTCCGCGACCTCCATGCGGCATTCGGCGTACGGGCTCACCGCGATGTTGAGCACGGCCCCGTGCTTGGCGAACCACGTGTCCGACCAGCCGCCCAGGTCGCAGATGCGGATCGGCGCGAGAACGACGAATGTCTTGCTCATTCAGATGTGCTCCTCAAATCCACGGAATCGGCGTAAGCGGTTTGCGACACCCCGGCAAGGGAGGCAGGGGCTATTTGAGGAGCTTGCGGAGGAACGGGAACACGAAGAGCGAGAGGACCGCGCCCCAGACGAGGGAGTTGAGGACCATGAGCGCCCACCAGAGAATGCTGCCGTTGGACGCACCCAAGGCATCGGCCACGGCGAATCCGGGCTGTCCGAGGAATCCCTTGAAGATGAGGAACAGGATGAAGTGCAACATGCTCAGCGGCACGTTGGCGAACAGAAACGCTTTCATTTGTTTTTCCTTTCAGTTGATTAAACCGTGCATGGCGGAACCGCCGAGCACGGCAAATAGTGTAACGAATGTGTTCCTTGCCTGTCAACCCCCCAGTTCGCCCGCTCGACTTGCACTCCGCCCCGGACACGAAGCGCTGTCGCCTTGCAGGAACGCGGAAAACTTGTTAGAATACCCGCGAACCGTTCAACAAGGAGACAAGATGAACAGAAGGAACTTCATGAAGGCGGCGGCGGTGGCGCCCCTCCTCGGCGTCCTCGGCGGACGCGCCTCGGAAACATGTGCGGCAGCCGGCGACGGCAAGCCCTGGTGCGGGAAGAACCACCCGCTCGCGGGCAAGAAGCTCCCGCCGTGGAAGCCCGGCGAGTTCCAGGTTCACTTCATCTACACGGGCGTGGCGGAGAGCATGTTCTGGATCCTGCCCGACGGCACCACGATGCTCCTCGACTGCGGCGACCACAAGGCCTGGGCGCGCGGCAAGCTGGCCATCTGGATCCTCCCCAACGGCAACAAGAACGCCGGCGAGTGGATCGCCCGCTACGTGACGCGCGTCAACCCCGCGAAGACCGACGTCGACTACATGATGCTCTCCCACCACCACTCCGACCACGGCGGCGGCGAGCACTGGGGCGCCGGCACGCGCGAGTGGAACGGACAGCAGATCTGCGTGAGCGGCTTCATGCAGGCGGCCGACACCCTCAAGTTCGGCACGGCCTTCGACCGCGGCTGGCCGGACTTCAACGACCCCATCCCCGACGAGCGGTGCGACCCCAACTGCTACGTCCTCATGCGCAAGGTCTACCCCTACCTCATGGCGCGCGACGGCATGAAGATGGAGAAGTTCACCGTCGGCGCCGTCAACCAGGTGGCCATGCGCAAGGACGCCGCCGCGTACCCGTCCTTCTCCATCACCAACATCACGGGCAACGGCAAGATCCTCTGCCGGGACGGCCGGATTCGCGACCTCTACGCGGAGCTCCACAACGCGAAACGCCTCAACGAGAACGGCATGAGCCTCGGCCTCCTCGTGCAGTACGGCCCGTTCCGCTTCTACACCGCCGGCGACTTCTCCGACAACCCGAAGCTCCCCGACGGCTCGCGCCGCAACATCGAGGCAGAGCTCGGCAAGGAGCTCGATCCCGTGGACGTCGCCAAGGTGAACCACCACGCCCACCACTCCATGCCCACCGAACTCGTCGCGGCGCTCCAGGCGCGCGTGTGGACGGCCTGCATGTGGGACCAGCTGCACATCACGGCCGACTCCCTCACGCGCCTCTCCGACCGCGCCGCCTACCCCGGCCCGCGCCTCATCGCGCCGGCAGTGTTCACGCCCGAGCGCCGCTTCGAGGACGAGGGCAAGCCGTTCCTCCGCGACATCGCGCCGGAGGCGTTCGACGCCGGACACGTGGTGCTGACCGTCGCCCCCGGCGGCAACACCTACACCGTCGCCTACGTGACGGCGGACAACGAGTCGATGAAGGTGACCGGCGCCTACGACTTCACCTCGCGCAACGCGAAGGCGTGACGCCCGGACGCGGCGTCCACCGGTTTTGCCATCTGGCGAACGATGAAAATCGCAATCATAGGCGACGGCGGCTGGGGCACGGCCAACGCACTTCTGTTGACGGGATACGGACACGAGGTGTCGGTTTGGGGCGCCTCGGCCGACCATGTGGCCGACATCGCGCGCTCGCGCCGCAACGACCGTTACTTGCCGGGCGTGGAGTTGCCGCCGTGCATACGCTGGACGGCCGACCGGGCCACCGCCGTGCAGGACGCCGACATGGTCGTGCTCGCGACGCCGTCAAAGTATTTCGGCGACGTCTGCGCCTCCTTCGCCGGGCTGGTCCCGCCCGACAAGCTGGCCGTTTCGCTCACCAAGGGCTTCTGCGAAAAGACGCACGCCCGCATGAGCGAACTGGCCCGCACGGCACTCGGCGTCTCGCGCGTCGCGGTCCTTTCCGGACCCACGCACGCTGAAGAGGTCGCCCGCGGAATCCCCACCGCCATCGTCGCGGCGGCCGACGACCTCGCCGACGCCCGCGCCGTCCAAGACGCGTGGAACGGACCAGCGTTCCGCGTCTACACGTCGGACGACCCCGTCGGCGTGGAAGTGGGCGGCGCCGTGAAAAACGTGATCGCCATCGCCGTCGGCTGCTCCGACGGTCTCGGGTTCGGCGACAACACGCGCGCGGCGCTGATCACCCGCGGACAGGCGGAGGTCGCGCGCTTCGCGCGTGCGTGCGGCGCAAAAACCGAAACGATCGCGGGCCTCTCGGGCATTGGCGACCTGATCGTGACGTGCACCTCGCGCCACTCGCGCAACCGCTCGGTCGGCGAACGCCTGGGGAAAGGCGAACGGATCGTCGACATCGTCGGCTCCATGCAGATGGTGGCGGAAGGCGTGTGGAACGCGCACGTGGTGCGCGACATGGCCCGCAAGCTGGGCGTGGACATGCCCATCACCGAGGTCGTCTACCGTGTCTGCCACGAGAACATGCCCGTCTCGGACGCGATTGCCGCGCTGATGAACCGTCCGCCCAGGCGCGAAGGCGATTCCGCCTGACCGTCACGTGCCCCAGCCGAGGACGCCACAGTCCGGCCCCACGAGGTAGGACGTGGCGATGGCGCGGTGCACGAACGCCTTCGCGCCCGCCACGGCGTCCGGCAGCGCGTGCCCGAGCGCCAGCTCGGACGCCAGCGCCGCCGCGAGCGAGCAGCCCGTGCCGTGCGTGGAGACGGGGTTTTCGATGTGCGGCAGCGTGTAGGCGAAGAACTGCTCGCCGTCGAAAAGCGTGTCCTCCGCCGCCGCGAGGTCGCCCGTGGCGTGTCCGCCCTTCACGAGCACGGCGCAGCCGAAGCGTCCGTGCAGGGCCTTCGCCGCCTCGCGCACGTCGTTCCGCCCCGTAATCTTACGCCCCCACAGCACCTCCGCCTCGGGCAGGTTCGGCGTGATGAGCGTCGCGCACGGCAAGAGACGCGCCGTGAGCGTCGCCACCGCATCGTCGGAGATGAGCTTCGCCCCGCTCGTCGCCACCATCACGGGGTCGACCACCTTCGCGATCTCCGGGTGGTGGGCCAGGCGGTCGGCCACAATCTCGATCACCGCCGCGTCGGCCAGCATGCCCGTCTTGAGCGCGCGGATCGCGTAGACGCCCAGTACCGCGTCAAGCTGCGCGGCCACAAAATCGGGCGGTACCGCGTGGATGGCGGAGACGCCGAACGGATTCTGCGCCGTGAGCGCGGCGAACACCGTACAGCCATGTAGTCCGTACGCGTGAAAGGCGCGCAAATCGGCCTGCACGCCGGCGTTCCCGCCGGAGTCGCTTCCCGCGATTGTCAGGCAACAAGGATGGATCTCGGCTTCCAAACTGCAAACCTCCTCTTGCTATTTCCGTGACGTTGCGAGCGCAATGCCGCCTCATGTGACTACCCCAGTCAGTTCCGCGGCGTGCCAGTCTTTCTTCAACTGGAAGAACGCGCTGCCGGCCTTGTTCTCGGTCTGGATGAAGAAGACGCGGCTGTGGCCGGTGCGCAGGTTCGCGCGCTGGTCGGTGCGCATCGCCCCCTCGTGTCCGAACCAATCGCCGTACAGCCAGCTGCCGCACGTGTAGGGCTGGGGAATGCCGGTGGGCGTCTGCTTCACGGCGAAGATGGAATCGAACGTCTTGCGCGAAATGATGGTCTTGCCCTTCCATTCGCCGTGATGGGCGAGCATCTGGGAGAAGGCGATCATGTCGCGCGGCGTGGAGAAGAGTCCGCCGCTCGCAGCAGGGAAGACGGGCTTCGCCTTAGGGAAGACAAGCTGCTGCACGCAGCGATCCGCCGCCGGACGGAGGGGCTTGTCATCCGACGTGTAGGCGCAGACGAGGCGCGTAAGCTGTTCGGCGTTCGGCGCGAACGTCGTGTCCTTCATGCCGAGCGGATCGAGCACGCGTTCCTTGAGGAACACCTCGTAGGGTTTGCCGACGGCCTTTTCCAGGCAGGCCGCCGCCGTGCAGATCCAGGCGTTGCCGTAGGCAAACGTCTCGCCGGGCTGGAAAGAAAGCGGTCGCGCGGCGAGCTGTCGGGCCACTTCGCGGAGAGGGATGTCGCGGTTGATCACGCCCGTGCCGCCGCGCCAGCCCGTCGTGTGCGTGGTGAGGTGGCGGAGGGTGAGCGGACATTTTGGCCTGGAACCGTCCTTCATCTTCACGTCGGCGAACTCGGGCAGGAACTTCGCGACCTCGTCGTCGAGCGAGAGCTTGCCGTCGTCGATCGCGCACATGAGAGCGGCGCCGGTGAAGGTCTTCGTCATCGAGAAGATCGCGAAGAGCGTGTCGGGCGTCATCTTCCGCTTTCCGCGTTCGGCCCAGCCCACGCAGTCGAACTGGACGTGGTAGTCCCTGTCGCTCAGCACGCTCACGACGCCGGCGATGCGTCCGGCCGCCACGTAACCGTCGAGGAGTTTCTCCATGTCGCCCGCAGGTGCAAGTTTCACGGTGGAGCGATCCGCCAGCACGAGCGGATAGTCCACGAGCGGAAGGTTGGCGAATGTCTCTTGATCGTTGCAACGGGCAAGATGCCCGTTGTCCCAGTGGGAGGGTCGCGCTCCTGCGCGACCGTCCAAGGCAACCGCGTACACGCCCCCGCGGAGCATGTCCACGAGGACGGGATCCTTCGGCGCGAGGGCCGCCGGCACCGTGAGCTTCGCGTCGCACCGCGCCGTGTAGCAGGTGCCGGTGTAGCTGCCCGAGAAGTCAAATGCCGTGTAGTAGAGGAAAAGCGGCGCGCCGTTGGCCGCGCGGAACGCCGTCGCCACCGTGGGCGCGCCGGCGTCGGATGCGGGTGTGACGGACACGGCGACGGAATCGTCGTGCCGCGCCGTCGCGAGCAGCGCGTTGTAGTGTCCGAAGGCGTGGCAGGACATCTTCGGACGGTACGTCCAGCCGTTCACGATGCCATGTTCGGCGGGATGCTTCTGCGTGGTGGTCGCCATCGAGTAGTGACGGGAGATGTCCGCCATCTGGAAGAACGAGCTGCGCGCGATGCCGGCGCGGCGGTCGGTGACGAACCGGCGCAGGAGCCACTTCGCCTGGTTGGCCTGGCTCTGCCAGCCTTCCTTGCAGACGCTCTTCGGCCACCAGAGCCAGTGACCGGCCGGGAACCAGCTGGGGAAGCCGGACTCGCCCTGCCAGATTTCCACGTGCTTTCCGCCGTGCGCGTCAATGAAGGCGCGCACGTCCTTGAGGACGGTGACGTAATCGTCCGAACTGCCGGAGGCGATCCGCTGTTGCTTGCGCAACCGCTCGGGGACGCGCGTGTAGGCGTGGCCGCACCAGAAGTCGATCGCCTTCGCGCCGCCCGCCTCGAAGAAGCGCTTTTCCCAGGCGTTAAGCGCCGGAGACGCCGTGGTGCCGCCGATCTTCGCGTCGGGAATCTCCTCGCGAATCACGCTGCCCGTCAGCTTGACGAGCGCGAGATAGTCGTCGGCGTTCGGCTTACTCGGCTGCCAGAACTGCGGCAGGTTCGGTTCGTTCCAGACTTCCCAGTGCGTGACCTTCCCCTTGTAGCGTCTTGCGAGTGCGCGCACGTAGGCGCACCATGCGGCGCGGCATTCCTCGCCGTAGAGGGTGGGCACGCACCCCACGGCCGCGCCGGTGAAGCAGTTCGTCATGTAGAGCGTGTTGCCGAACGTGACGCTGAACCACGGACGGATTCCGCGGCGCGTGAGGTTGTCCACAACGCCGTCCAGCACGGTGAAGTCGTAGACGCCCTTCTGCTTCTCGCAGCGGCTCCACATCGTCTGGCACCGCGCCCACTTGACGCCCGCCGCCGCCAACGTGTCGTAGCAGCGGTCGGGGTCGAAGAGCCCGCGGTCGAGGCACTCGAAGCCGATGGAGCCGGTGGAGGATTCCGGCAGGTCGGCGGACTTCGGCACGGCGAGCGTGCCGATCCGCTCCAGCCCGGCGATCGGCGCGTCGAACACGCGCGCCGCCGTCATGCCGCAGTCCGCGCGCCCGTCCTCGCCCGACGCGGGAATCGGCGCCCCGAACCACGGTTCCACCGCAGGAGACGCGGCACAAACCGCCAGCGTCAACGCAACGTGTCCGACCAAAGAAAGAACCTTCATCTCGTCATCCTCTTTTCTGTTTGCCGACAGTATAGCAGAACGCTTTTGAGCCGTCCAGCGGACTTGACCTGCACACGGAGGAATGGTAGACTTTCACCCAAACAGGAGAAAGAACATGGCAGAAATGATCAATCGCAGAGGTTTCATGGCAGGTGCCGCGTGCGCCGCGGCGGCGGGGCTGGTGCGGCCGCTCTGGGCGGAAGGCGCGGAGGATGCGCTCGACGTGTGGCAACGCGAGACGGATCTCGTGAGTTCCGACGTCTACAAGCAGTACCGCGTGGACGGCGACACGCGCGGACTCGCCTCGCTCGAGAAGCTCGAACACGGATTCGAGAAGATCTTCCGCGAGGCGCGCGAGACGAAGGTGGAAAACACGCCCGCCGTCTGGAGCGTCTACAACATGGGCTACGTCGTGAAGACGCCCGGCGCGCTCTTCTCGATCGACCTCGTCCACCGCCGCGCCCCCCAGCTCGCGCCCTTCCTCGACTTCGAGCTCGTCACGCACAACCACGCCGACCACTTCCATCCGGAGCTCTACCACGCGATGGACGGCGCGGGGAAGACCGTGATCTCCAACTTCCTCGACAACTACGGCGTCCGCAACTGGAAGAAGGACGGCGGCTACACGCGCGCCGTGAAGACGTTCAAGATCAAGGACGTCGAAATCCGCACGTCGCTCATCGACCACAACGACTACCTCATCGACTTCACCACCGCGTTCGAGATCCGCGTCGGCGACTTCATCCTCTACCACACGGGCGACAGCGGGCGCGGAACGGAACCCAAACTCGGTACGGTGTGGGGGAAGCCAGACCTCTGGCTGTTCTTCCCCGGCTGCGGCATTGACCCCGCCGAAGCCGTGCGCCGCGTGCAGCCGAAGCGCGTCGTGTTCGGGCACCTCTGGGAACTCGGCCACAAACACGGCCGCCTCACCACGCCGATGGTGCGCCGCGCCAAGGAAAAGGCGGACGCCTACTGCTCAAACGTGGCCCCCGCCCTCTGGGGCGACCGCGTCCTTTAGAGCGGATCATCAGAGTTCGTCGAAATCCGCCGCCGTTACGGTCTTTGCCATAAGCGCGTATATTCGCGGCTGAGTTGACGGCGTGACGTTGAAATGATAACATACTGCCGAACGGACAGGTCAGTCCGAGAAACTGAAAGGCAGATGGCCATGATCGCATTATCCACAAACGGCAAATGCAAATTTGCTTTAGTTGCCCTGTTGGCCGGGCTGGCGGCGGGGGCTGAGGAATGGACGGAAGAAAAGGTACGCGACCTCGAGCGGCGCGCGATGGAGGCGGTGGCGGACCTGGCGCTCGTGCCGCCGGCGCTGATCACAACGCCGGTCCCGGCGAAGTACCGCGCGGCAAACGAGGTGTGGGCGATGAACAACGGCGCGGCGCTTACGCCGAAGGGACGCCTCTGGGCCAGCTGGATCGGCGGCGGCGACTCGCCGGACCATCCCCTTCCCGCGCAGCAACATCATCGCGAACCTCTGGACCGATCCCGCCGGCATGCTGCACCTCTTCGTGAGCCAGTCCATGTGGCACAACGACGGACGCATGGGCGTGTGGGAGACGACGTGCGCGAACCCGGACGACGCGAAGCCCATCTGGTCGCCCATCCGCCGCCTCTGCGACGGCGCGGCGCTCAACAAGCCGATCGTCCTGCGGAACGGTACGTGGCTCCTGCCGGTGGAGCTTCCCCGCACGTGGGGCCCGTGGTCGGGGCTGTTCGGTACGAGCAGCACGGACGCCGGCGCGATTGCCCTCGCCTCCGAAGACGGCGGCAAGACGTGGACGCGGCGCGGTGGCGTGACCGTGCCCGACAGCGACTGGCCGGAAAACCATTTTCTCGAATTGAAAGACGGGACAATTCGCATGTATATGCGCTCGCGTCTGGGGTTGCGCATGGCGGAGTCGCGCAATGAGGGCCGCACGTGGGGCGAGGTGACGAAGCCCGCCGGGATGGACCAGCCGTGTGCCCGCTGCCAGGTGCGCGCGCTCGCCTCCGGCAACTGGATTTTCGTGAAGCACCTCTCCCCGCCCGACTCCTACAACGACAACAAGCGCATCGGGCAGATCGCCTACCTTTCGCGCGACGAGGGCAAGACGTGGGAAGGCGGCCTCGTGCTCGACGACCGCAAGTCCGTCACGTACCCCGACGTGGAACAGGGACCCGACGGCACGATCTACGTGACGCACGACTTTGAGCGCGGCCGCGAAGCCGAGATCATCCTCCACAGGTTCACCGAGGCGGACATTCTCGCCAAGCGCTTCCAGTCGCCGCAATCGCACCAAGGCATCGTCGTGACGAAGGCGATGGGCACGAAGCACAATCAGAAAAAGCGATGATAGCAAATTCTGGAATGCCAGCTACCAGTTGCAGGTGGTGAGGTCTTCGAGGCGGGCGTAGTAGTTGCGGTAGAAGCTTTCGGCCTTCGAGAGCATCTCCACGGCGTGCTCGGGATTGCGCTTGAGGAGGAGCTTGAAGCGGTTTTCCTCGGACGCTGTGGCGGCGAAGGACTTCGACGGCGGCTTGGAGTCGAGCTCGAGCGCGGAGAAGCCCTTCGCACTGCGCGAGGGGTCGTAGCGGAAGAGCGGGAAGTGTCCCGTTTCCACGGCGGTCTTCTGCCGCGCGAAGCCCTGCGCCATGTCGATGCCGTGGGCGACGCAGTGCGAGTAGGCGATCACGAGCGCGGGGCCGTCGTAGGCGTCCGCCTCCGCAAGCGCCTTGGCGGCGGCCTGCGGGTTCGCGCCGAGCGAGATCTGCGCCACGTACACGTCGCGGTACGTAAGGATGATGCCGCCGAGGTTCTTCTTCATCGTGGGACGTCCGCCGGCGGCGAACTTCGCCACCGCACCCATCGGCGTCGCCTTCGAGGCCTGGCCGCCCGTGTTGGAGTAGACCTCGCTGTCGAGGACGAGCGCCTTGATGTTGCGTCCGCTCGCGAGCGCGTGGTCGAGTCCGCCGAAGCCGATGTCGTACGCCCAGCCGTCGCCGCCGATGAGCCACACGCTCTTGCGGATGAGCCAGTCGGCGTTGGCGAGCATCGAGACGGCGCGCGCGTCGGTACGCCCGGCGAGCGACTTCTTGAGCTGCTCCACGGCGGCGCGCATGTCCTCCACGCCGCGCGGCGTCGCCTGGTCGATGCCGCTCACGCGGGCGGCGGCCTCGCGCACGGCGGCGGGTTCGTCGCGGTCGAGCATGAGCTTCGCCGCCTCGGCGCGCGCACGCGCCTCGAGGTTGTCGCAGGTCACGCGCATGCCGAGTCCGTACTCGGCGTTGTCCTCGAAGAGCGAGTTGCCCCACGCGACGCCGCGTCCGTCCGCGCGCGTGCAGTACGGCGCGGTGGGCAGGTTGCCCGCGTACACGCTCGAGCAGCCCGTCGCGTTCGCCACCACGAGGCGCTCGCCGCAGATCTGCGTGAGGAGGCGGATGTACGGCGCCTCGCCGCAGCCGGCGCACGCGCCGCAGAACTCGAAGAGCGGCTTCTTGAGCTGCACGTCGTTGTAGTTCGACATGTCGAGCTTCGTGGCGTCCGCCTCGGGGATCGTGAGGAAGAACTCCCACGCCGCGAGGTCGCGGTCGCGGTTCTTCTCCTCGTGCGGCTGCATCTCGAGCGCGCCGCGCGCGGCCGCCGGGCAGTTCGCCACGCAGAGGCCGCACCCCGTGCAGTCCTCCGTGGAGCACTGCACCGTGAACTTGCCGCCGTGGCGGCGGTAGGCGGGCGACTTCGCGTCCGCGCTGCGGAAACCGGCCGGCGCGCCCTCGAGCGCCTCCGGATGGAACGCCTTGAGGCGCAGGGCCGCGTGGGGACAGGCCCCCGCGCAGCGTCCGCACTGCACGCACGCGGCGGGATTCCACACGGGCACGTCCGCGGCCACGCCGCGCTTCTCCCACTGCGTGGTCGCGACGGGCCACACGCCGTCCACGGGGATCTTCGAGACGGGCAGCTCGTCGCCCTTCTGGGCGATCATCTTCGCCGTCACCTCGCGCACGAACTCCGGCGCGGCGGGGTCGACGGTGGGCGGACGCGGCGGCAGGTCGCTCACGGCATCCGGCACGGGCACCTTGTGGATGCCGTCCGCCGCCGCCTCGATGCAGGCGATGTTCTTGCGCACCACGGCGTCGCCCTTCGAGGCGTACGTCTCCTCG
>ONRL01000093.1 GCA_900320225.1 uncultured Lentisphaerota bacterium | reverse complement strand
TTCCTTGAAGCGCGGCATGATCGCGCGGGAGTTCTTCATCGCCGCGCCGTCGGGCGAGACGAGGGACGAAACCATGACCGCGCCCACGAGCGCGCCGCATGTTCCCTCCATCGTCCCCATGCCCGCGCCAAAGCCGGAACCGAGGCGCTTGAGTTCGTCCTCGCCCTTCCCGAGCCTGTCGGCAAATGCGACCAGGACGGCCTGGCAGCAGTTCATCTCGCTCTTGCGCCTTGCGGCGTAGTCCATGCGCTCTTCCAATGTCATTTCAATACCTTTCTATTGTTTTCATCAATTTCTCTGCCTCTCTGCGCCTCTGCGCGAATTCCCAACATGGGTTTGGGAACGGTCAGCGCGAAGGCGCTGTTGGCGAGGGCCATGAACGCAGCCGTGGCGAAGAGGACGCCGGGGCCGAAACGGTCCCAGATCCAGCCGCCGAGCAACGCGTAGAACACGGTCACGACGTGGTTCACGGAGATCCCGGATGAGAGGGTCGCGGTCAGCTCCTCCTGGGAGTCGGAGAGCGTGCGGGCGTAGAGGTTCGTCGCCATCGAGGCGTTGCTCAGCACGGCGTCAAGGACATAGTTCACGCTCACGACCGCCACCGCCACGCGGGACGGGAACCAGTCCTTCGCGAAACCGTAGAGCAGGCACACGAAGAACAGCACGACCGTATCCCAGATCATCACGTTGCGGTAGCCCCAACGGTCGACGAGCCGTCCGATGAGGCGTCCGCCCCACAGCGCGGTGAAGAGCGCCGCCGCCGCGAAGAGAATCGCGACATGCTGCGTGTCCATGCCATAGACGCGGATCAGCACGAACGGACCAAAGGTGAAGAACACCTGCTTGCGCGCCCCGTAGAAGAGCTCCAGGATGTAGAACGTCGAGTATTTGCGTCGGAAATAGAACGACGGACGCGCGCGTTGCGCAAGCCCCGGCTCTTTCACGGACGCCGCGACGGCGAGGCTAGCGGCGAGAAGCAGCGCCACGAGCACCCACGTCGCATCGTAGAGCGCCCGACGCGACACATCCGCCCAGAAGCGCACGCCGAAGTAGAAGATGGCCGCCACGAGAACGCTCCCCACAACCGTCCCGGCGTTGATCGCGCCCGTGACGATACCGAGCGACTCGCCGCTCTTTCCCTCCTTGGCTATGGAGAGAGCAATCGATTGGCGAACGGGCATGACGAGGTGTTCGCCGAGCGCCCACATGACGATGAACGCGACGGCCCACGCCCATCGGACGGGCACCAGCAGGAGCATCGCCGCGACAAGGGAGCAGACCGTGCCGATCCGCAGGACCTTCCAGTCGGAAAACCGCCCCAACACGGCAAAGAGCGCCACGAGCAGCACGCCCGGCGTCTCGCGCAGGAACTCCAGCACGCCCCGGTCGAAGCCATTGATGTCGTAGGTCTCAACGAGGAAGTTGTTGAACACCGCGCCAAAACATCCAATGCCGACGCCCCATACGAGAATGCTTGCGAAAAAAGCGCCCGCCCCGGTTCCCGGGCGGCAGACAGCTTGATAGGATAAAAGCGGATTCTGCATTGATACTCAGCAAATCCATTTACCGATGTACGGGACTTTCCGGACCAGCACCGCCGCGACGGCGCAGAGCACATACGCCGCCGCCGCCGTGAGCAGAATCGCGAACGGGGTCGGGAGGTGCGGACTCAACGCCGCGAACACGGGCGTGAGAATGAACATGTGCATGAGGTACATCCCGTAACTGGCCTCTGAAACCGGACGCACGACCTTTGCGTGGAACCAGCCGCCGAAGTCGAACTTTCGGATGATGGAGAATACGGCAATCGTCGCGAGGACAACGCCAAAAGAACAGAATTCGATGCTCGTCTCCATCTCGACGGCCTTCGCGTATGGCGCGGAATACGGGAATTTACCGGGGAAAAAGAAGAACGGGATGCCGAGGATCGCGACGCCCGCGAGCCACAGCGGCACTGCGGAGGCCAGCGTCCGGCCCCACCCACGAACGGGGGCGAACCGACGGAACCAGAAGCCCAGCAGCATGTAACCGACGAATCCGCTCACGTAATGGAACGTGCCGAAGGAATTCCACGGGCACTCACCGTAGAGATACGGCACGGCGCCGTACGGGGGCGCGCCATAAAACGAGCCCCACAGTGATCGGAGGAACGGGAACGTCGTCGTGACGAGCCACAGCGCGATCCAGCCGCGCAGCTCGCGTTCGGTGACCTTCTCCGCCCACGGAGAGAGCAACGGCATGAGGAGATACAGTCCCAGCAGCATCGGCACGAACCAGAGATGGCCGCCCTCGTCGGGGAAGTTGAAGAGGAGACGTCCCACGTCGCCGCCGGCCGCCAGCACATACGCCACGGACCACACGGCGAACGGCACCGCGACGCGCCCGAGCCGCCGTTTGAAGAACTCGCCCGTCGGACGGCGCACGGGAAACAGCAGATACGACGACGTCATGACGAAAAGCGGTACCGCAATGCGGCAGATGCATTCCGTCACCGTGATCCAGAGCATGTCCCATCGGCTGGCGATGTGGGTGATGTTCGGTTCCGTTCCACCGAGGTAGAACGGTTCCGCCGAGTGGATGGCCATCACCATAAAACAGGCGACGCCGCGCAGCCAGTCAAGAAAAACGACTCGTTCTCTCTCCATTGCCTGAGACCTTTCAATCGTGATGCAGGTACCCCCGTCAACGGGCATCCATGCTCGCAAACGCCTTCTTGGCGTCGTCATACCCCCACGCAATGAGGTCACGCCTCGTTTCCGGCGACGAATCGAAGACGCCGAACCATCCGTTGAACGGTCCGCCGATGTTCCGGGAAGGTACGATCTCGACGAGTCTCTTGCCCGCCGTCTCCGCCCGGCGGCGGATCCCGTCCCTGAGGCCGAGAGGCAGGTGCCGGTCGTCGTTCAGATAGACGACGACGACCGTCTTGATTTCCGGGTGGTTCGCGAGAATCGGGGACAGGGGCGTTCCATCACCTCCTCGTTCCGCCCAGCCGCCGTCCTGCCACAGGGCGCCGTCGATCTCCACCGGGGGAAACGCGACGGGAATCGCCGCGCTCGCGCAAAGCGCGTCCACCCGGGTCTTGCGGTCAAGGTCGTTGAGGCGGAACGCCCGCACCTCATGTTCCTTTCCGCATTTGAGCGCGCTTGCGTAGACAACGGGTCCGTCGGCTGGAAAGACGTCTGGCAACAGTTTTTCAAGGCGACGGCGCAACGGCTCGGGCGACATGGCGCCGAAAAGGAGGTTCGTCGTGTCGGGGTTCGCCGCAAGTTCGCGGCAGGCGCGCGCGATGCGGGGCATCAGCGCGTGGCGCGCCTCCTCTTCCGCAGCCTGCCACAGGTGGTTCGTCATCTGCGGCGGGAGTTCCGTCACGCCGTAGCGCGTGCGCTGCCGCGCGGCTTCGCGCGCGTAAATGCGCGCGACGTCGGACGGATCCGGATTCAAGGTGAGAACCGTCGTCGTCTCGGTCCACGCCCGCTCCTGAACCTTGGGGTCGCCCGTGCTGGCGAAAAGCGCGGAGCAGAGGGCGCCGATGGACGTTCCCGAAATGACGCCGATGCGGTCGGCGAGTCCCGCCTCGTCCAGGGCCTTCCAGACGCCCAGATGATAGGCCCCCTTGCACCCGCCGCTGCTGAGCACGAGTCCGATGTCGCGCGGGCGCGCGGTCTTTCGAGAACTGTCCTGGGCTTGGGGGACGGGCGCGCGCGCGGATCCGGAAGAGCCCTCGGAACAGCCCAGCACCGCAACGCCCAGAATCACGAGCGCGCGTAAAAGAACGGGATTGTTCATCATTGCAATGACGTAACAACCTTCAATTTCTTCCCCTTGAGGCCGGAGAGAAACTTCTGATTCTGGCGAAGCGCGGCCTCAGCCTCAGGGGTGAGCATATTCGAAGCGGATTTGATTTCCTCTTCCGTCAAGGGGCGCCCCGAGAACTCAAGCGGCTTCACCGTCATGCGGATTTCGGAAAGGATGTCGCTGGCCGTCATTCCCGGCGCGTAGGAAACGCCGATCGCCTCTGCGGCCTCGCGCATGCATTGCTGCCTGATTTCACTTGCCGACGAAGGTTCCGGCGGAGAATCCAAGCCGCCGTTCCCGCTTGCCCCCCACGAGACACATCCCGTCATCAGCGCCACGTTCAACAACAACGAGCCGGCGAGGGCGAAAAAGAGGATGCCGGCGAGGTCAACGCCTCTCCGCTTGGGTTTGTCGTTCATTCCTTTTTACCTCCTTCATAAACGTCGAAAAGCTTCTTCACGAATCTGACATTGACCTCTATCCTGTCAAAAGTCTCCTTCTCGTCCTCCTTGCCGGACTTTGGATTCTTCATCCACGGGAGGTAGGCACTTTTCGGAACCCGTTCATCCCAATCCCGGATGACGTTCTCGCGCGAGAAGCCGTCGAGGACGGACTTCACGGCCGAAAGGCCGTCACGCGTCGAATCGCCATCCCCGCCTACGCGTCCGGCAACCGGCGCCGACACGTCAACGGGTTCGGAGGCTTTACCCTTCCCGCTGCCGAAGAAAAGCACCGCGCACGCGACAGCAAGAATGGCGTTCAACGCAAGGGACGCCACGAGGGCGAACGAAACGCCGTGCTTCTGCGGTTCCCCGTCGCGCGCCGCGCGTGCGGCCGCGTCCGATCGCGCGGACGGGACAGAGGCGGCGCGGACGAGTCCCTTCGCGTCGTAGACCGCCACGCCGGCGGGAATCGCGGCGTAGACGTCCACGGAACAAAGGTCGAAGGACGGATGCGCCGTCTCGGCGAACGAGGCCCAGGAGACGGCATTGGCCCTAGACCCGAGAACGGAACGGACAAGCGACATGTCGGGCTTTTCCAGGCGAAGAACCGCCGGGAAGGACGCATTGAACGGCGGTGCGGGGATCTCGGCGCATGCGGACGCCGATTCCACCTCGAGATCTGCGACGGGGCCCTCGGGAAGCGACGACCGGAAAACGTTCTTCCCCGAAAGCGCAAATGCGTCAAGACGCGATGCGGCGAGGTCGGCGGCGGACGCAACGAGCACATGGAAGAAGATCGTCCGCCGCCCGTTCGGATCGGTCGGTCCCTCGCACGCCCGCAGAAGGAGAACGCGATTCCCGAAGGGACGCGACGCGAGGACGAACGAATGTGCGCCTTCGAAAGAGGGCGAACCGATCTCGCCGCACAAGTCGGCGACCTCGCCTTCACATCCTTGGGCAAGCGGGGAGGCGGCGAGAACCGCATACCCGCGCGGCCCCGTACCGTAGAAGACCTGTCCCAGCCGAACGTTCATTCGCCGACCTCTTCTTCCCTGCCGAAATACTTCTTGTACAGGTCAACGAACCCCTGTCCCGAGAGTTCTCCATAGACACGCAGGCGGAGCTCGGTCGAATTCTTCTTTTCACCGTAATCGAAGACAAACGGGCATCCAAATACATCAACCTCTTGATTGGGGGCGGGTCGGAAATCCTCTAATACGATTCCACGGGACTGGCGCCCGTTAGATCCAGGGCAGCAATCTTCAATCTCGATCCAGAAGCTCGGTTCCATCCACGCATTGAATACAACACAACGTCGCTCTTCAAAACAGGGATTCCAATCCCCACTGCTGAACGCCTTGTAGTCATAGTGCCTTTTCTCTACGACCAACTCCTCGGATTTCTTCGTCCCGGACTTGTTGACCAATTTAATCGTCACGTTCGCACCCGTATGAAGTTTTGTCCCCGTTTCGATTCGGGTGGAATGAAACGCGATCTCGCATTTCGTGATCGTGAGCTGCCGCAAGAACGCCTCCCGCATGCCTTTGTGCAATTCAGGGGCCGCCTCCACGGCAAACCGGTAAAAGGGCGTGTCCGACAAGGTCTGGCTGCCGTTCGCCTTCAGCAATGTGCAAAGCTCTTTGAAATCGCTGAACCGCCGTTCCGCTTCCTCGACGCGCTGGTCCTGTCCGCCGCCCGTATTGTAAATTCGGTTCCGACCCACAAACTCATGAATGAAATGCTCCCAGTAGCCGTCGAACGCCTCCTTGACCTTCGCCAGAAACGCCGCCCGCACGTTCCCCTTCTCCTTGGCAAGACCGGGATTCTTCGGATGCTCGGAACAGAAAATGCCGTACTCCGCGCAGGCGTCGCTCGCCGACAGGTCCCGCATCTTCGCCAGGACGGCCGTGGCGTATTCGGCCTGTTTGTCGTACCAGACGGCTTTGGCCACGTCGCGTTGCGCGGCAAGATGCTCCGCCGTCTCGGCATTCTCGTCGGCCGTCAAGACGGTCGCGAGCCGCATGCCGGCGTCTCCGGACGTGAGCGAAGCCGGTCCCCATTCATCCGGAGACGCGGATTCGTCCTCCGGATCCCACACCTTCTTAGCCAAGAATTCGACTCCGGCGGCGAGCAGACGCTTTCGCAGAACATCCGTTCGTCATGGGAACAGACAAGGAATCGGCAAGCAGATTCTGCACGTCGCGGGAAAGCAAGTTCGCTTTCCCGCATGCGTTGTCCAATTGGTGAACCAGATACTGCGTCCGCCAAGTCACCGCCTTATCAGGGAAACGCGCGAGGAGGAAGTCACGCCCTTCCTTCTCCGCCGGCGAACCAGGCTTCCAGGATTTTAGATTCTCGGCAAACTCCCGCACCGCCGATTCCGTTGCGGTCGTGGCCGCGCCGTCGTTGAACGCATACCAGTCGGCATGGATTTTCTTGACCAAATAGTCTGCCGTACGCTTCTCTTTCAGCGATGACCAATCGTTCGTCGTCTTTTCCCAGAGAGGAAGGTTGTCCGGGAACTTCGGCCTGTCCGCGGACAACTTCCGCAGGCGTTTCTCTATGTCCTCTTTGAGCGCCCGCGCCCGTTCGATATCCGAGGAGGCGGACGGGGCGAATGCCTCCGCCTCCGCGATGTTTCTTTCAAGCGATTGGCGTTCGGAAAGAAATGTCTGACTCTCGGCGTAACGCATGTAGATCATGATTCCGGCCAGCACAAGACCGGCAACAAGGCCGATGAGCGCCGCCCAGACAAGAACCTTTTTCTTCCTCGCAGCGGCTTTCATGCGTGCCTCGTCGTCGTTCAAGCGCGTGATCAAGTATTTGAATTCTGCTGCGACGCGAGACGGCCCGTCACGGAAATGTTCATTGGGATCCACCACGCCTTGCCGCCCACCGAATCCAGATGATTGGTAATCTCCCGCTCGTACTTCTCGATTTCCTCCTTCTTGGGTTGCAAATCCCCCTGCTCGCCCAGCCGATCCGAGGCGGTCACGGCAAAAACGACGTGGCGACATCCATGCGCATGGAGATGGCCAATGATTTCCGCGTATTTCAAGACCATCTCATTCCGGGACTGCGAGTTGGAAAGGATGTCCATACCCGGATTGAAGAGAATAATAGCGCCGTCGGGTTCACCCACGATGTTGTTTATGAACTCGGGATCCTCGAAGACGAGCTCGCCCATGTACTCATCGGTGACGATTTTCGTCACACGCCCCCGACCTTGATTGATGGAAAGGAAAAGTTTCGGCGGCCGTTCCTCCATGTTCGTAGTTGGTGGGAATGCCCCGTCTTGCAACAGGGACTTGACCTTCCCGAGATACGCACGCGTCGTGTCGAACCTTTCACGCCGATGACGGCAATGCGCCACGCCCTGTCCGCGTCGTTTCCGTCCGAATTTCCCGATTTCCTCTGCATGCTGAAACCTTTCTTGAGTTGCTTGGGCTACCGACCGTACCACTCGCGTTCGCGCGCAGGTTCGGCCAACCAAAGCACGCCGAGCGCAACCGCAAGGTACGCCCCGAAAAGGACAAAGAACGAAAGGGCGGCGCCCGTACGGTAGTTTTGCGTTTTGGACAAATGCGCTTCTGCGCGTTTCCGCTTGTCCGGAGAGGCGCGCCGAACCGCCTCCTCCGCAGCGGACACCTGATAGGCGGCCGCAAGGAAGCGTTGCGGAAACACCGTGGGCGTCAGATACGAAATCCGCTCGGCAAAAGTCGGCTCGTCGCTTCCGGACAGCGGATAGCCGATATTGGGCTGGCTGAAGAAGAGGGCGACGACCGCGACGACGGGCACCCAGTTGACGGCTGTCGCGCGGTTCTTGACGACAGCGGAAATCGAGAGACCCACGAGCGCCCCCATGAGCGAGGAACAGAGGAGGACGGGCATGGTCCAGAACATGTCGAACGGGCCGACCAGCAGTTCGGCCGCCTTCGCCGAGAACCACGACTGCGGCAGAAGGATCGCGATCTGCCAGAACAGGCAGAAAGAGAGCGTCTGGGCGAGACACAGTCCGACGGAACCGACGATTTTAGCGGCAAGGTACGACGACAGCGGAACGCCGGCAAGCCGCTCGAGGCACCGCCCCGGAACACGCCCGTCCACGAGGCGGGGCGCCGAATGGCAGAGCCCCAGCAGGAAGAGCGCGATGATGCAGCAGAAATAGATCGCGCCCGACGACGGTGCGCCGAAATCATCCGCGCACCCCACCCGTATGCACACAACGACGCCGAGCGGCATGCAGCCGAAAAGAACGATCCAGGATTTCCACGCGGACAGGAACGCCGTCCACATGCGCTTGAGATACCCCGCGAAGGCCGTCACGGCAGACGGTGCGCCGACATGCGAACCGTCGGCCTCGCCGTTCAATTCGGGAAATCTGACCGAAGGAAGCGAGGCGAGTTTCGGCGCACCTTCCTGAAGCGTCGCGTAGACTTGCGAGAGCCTTTCCGAGGCCTCTACGAGAATGTCGTCGGAAGCGCCAGATGCGGCGGCGAGGTGGGGGCAGACGCCGTTGACGAGTCGCGACGGCGGGCCGCAGAAGACCAGGCGGCCGTTACGTTCCGCCACATCCTCCTTCTTCTTGCTCGTCAGCGCGAGGACCCGCGTAAAACGGTTCATGTTCCCGAGAACATGCGTGGAGCAGAGGATGATGATGTGCTGGTTCTTCGCGATCTTGCCGAGATACGCCATCACCTCGGCGTCCGCCGCGGGATCAAGCCCGGCGGTCGGCTCGTCAAGAAGCACGATGCGCGGTTTCCGCAAAAGCGTCATGGCGATCGCGGCACGGCGCTGCTGCCCGCCGCTCAAGCCTGAGACGGGCTTGTTCACGTCCTCGGCAAGGCCGAGAAGCTCAAGCAGTGGTTCAATCTGGGTTTCGTCCCCGTCCGTTCCGGCATGCACGGCGAGAAAGCACGTCATCTCCTCATGGAGGGTGAGCCCCGGATGAAGCATTTGCTCGGCGTTCTGGGGAAGGTAGGCGCAGAGGCCGACGGCTCTTTCCGTGAGGTCCGCGCCGGCGGCGTCGGTGAACGCGACGCGGCCGCTGCGCCGTTCCGGCGGGATGAGGCCCGCGATGCATTGCAGGAGCGTCGACTTGCCGCACCCGCTCGGTCCGAGCACGCCCACGAATTCGCCGGGCGCGACCGAAAACGACACGTCGCGGAGGATGGTCGCGTCTCCGAGGGTAACGCCAAGTTCGTCCACCGTGAGCGATAGGCCCCCGCTTTCGTCGCGCGCACGATCAATGCGCTCGCCGTCGAACGAAAGCTTCACGCCCGCGATGTCGATCTGGTCGTTGGCACGGAGCTGGACGTTGCGCACCAACTCCCCGTTGACGCGGACGGACGCAAATCGGCTTTGGTCCAACACCCAACATTCGCGACTCCGGCGGTTTCGGTAGAAGACGGCTTTGACGTCGGGCGAGTCGATCCGAATCGAATCCTGAAACGTACTCCCCATCCGAAGCGGGTCCTGCTGCGGGATCTTGCGCGGAAGTCGCGTCTCCGCCTTGAGCTCCGTCCGAAGTGGCTGCTCGGGCTCCGGGATGAAGAAGAACGTGCCCTTTCCGTCAGAACGGGCTTGAAGCCCTGCCGGAGAATACACCTCGTCGAAGGGCCACTCCCCCGCGTCGAGCGGTCGGCCGCATGACGGGCACACGCCGCCGGACGACATGCCGTGCGAGCAATACGGACAGACGCTCGCGGCGCCGTCTGTTGTCCGCGTCTGCGGTTCCATGAAACTACTTCTTCACGTTCTCGGAAGTGAGCGTTATGCGGACCTTGCTGTCGCCGTCGGTGCGCTTCAGGAATTTGAACAGGAGGAATCTCTTCTGCGCTTCCTCCAGGCGAAGTTTTCCGGTCCCCAGCATTTCAAAGGCGCGAATCGTGTCTCCGGAAGGAGACACCAGGGCGAGACCGTTGTCAATCATGAACGAGCCGCTCTCCATCCCTTTGTCGTCGAGAACCGCGACGCGCCCGCCCTTGAGATCGACGTTCCTCGAACCGTCCGGATCGTCGGGCAACCGGGTCGCCTGAAGTTCGCCGCTGATCTTGTTGCCGCCGGAGAGCGAATCGAACACGCCGGGCAGATCGCCGACCTGGACCTTCCAGGTCGCGCCGACCGCAGGGGTCTCCGTCGGCATCACGCGGCAGCAGAGAAACACGTTCACTTCGCGGAGGATGCGGTACTCCTCCATCGAGAGAGGCTTCTTGTCCATGCGCTCGAATTTGACGCGCAACGGCTGCCCGGCGGCGTTCTGATAGTAGGTCACGAGATACTCCTTCCCGGAGATGTTCTGAACGGCCTTCTTGACTTGGGCGTGAAGGCGCTCGATCTTGGGCTTGGCCAAGCGCTCGATCCAGGCGGTGGCGCCGTCGGGAACCTCCGTGCCGAAAAGCCCCGCGATGCGGCTCAACGTCTTGCGGACGCTGAGTCCGTCGATCGAGAGAATCTTCTTCACGCCGGCTTCGACCATCACCGTCGCCTCCCCGGGTGGAAGACCACAATAAGCGCCCACCAACTCGCCGACGCCCGCGACGTAAGGCGTGACCTGATGGATCGGGAGCGTGTCAAGCGCCAGATTGACGTCAAAATCGCCGTAGGTGATTCGATCGCTGCATTGCTCGTAACGGCGGCTCTCGACAACGCGGACTTCCCCGGCGGGCGTCACGGACCTCTCCCGCACATGCGACTCGTACGCCACGTCCGTCACGTAATAGAAGTCGCAGGTGACTTCGACGCCGTTCTCCGCGTAGGCCCCCCGCCCGGTCAGTTCGCAGAGGCCCTTCATCTTCTGAGGCTCGGAGGGAAGCCCATTGACGTCAGGCGCCGTCACAGAGCTGCCCATGACCGTCTCTTCCGGAGGTGTCTCCTTCTTTTCCAGAGGTCGTGCGCCATCCGTCTGAGACTCCTCAACCACAGGGGCCGTACCCTCGCCCTCTTTCTGGTTTTTCGTCCGGGACGACAGCAACACGACCACCAACGCGACAATCGCGATCGCGGCAACGCACCAACCGAGTATTTTCATAGTCTTTCTTCCTTCTTCGTCTCGCGTTCGTGAGCCGCGTTCCCCGCGAGAAAGGAAAACGGACTGTTCGTTCTCAAAAAACTGAAATTATTCTAACAAAAGAGACCCCTTCCCGTCAACGGCACGGGCGGCGTCATGGAAACAGGCGCAACGGACGGAACCGACGGCGTACACAGGAGGCATCTCGGCGCGGCAGCGCGCGACGGCATGCGCGCAGCGCGGCGCAAAGGCGCAGCCGGCGGGCCACTGGTCGGGCGGAGGCACCGTACCGGGGATGTCCGCAAGTGGCGCGTCGCGCGGCGCGTCGAGCGCCGGCACCGCCGCGAGCAACCCCCGCGTGTAGGGATGGCGCGGGTTGGCGAGCACGTCGAGGACGGGCCCCGACTCGACGATCTGCCCCGCGTACATCACGTTGACCTCGTCCATGCGCCCGGCGACGAGCCCGAGGTTGTGGGTGATGAGCAACACGGCCATGCCGGTCTCTGCGGCCAACGAGTCGATGAGCTCGAGCACCTGCTTCTGCGTGGTCACGTCGAGCGCCGTGGTGGGTTCGTCCGCCACGAGCAGGTCCGGCGCGGCGGCAAGCGCCATCGCGATCATCGCGCGCTGTTGCTGTCCGCCCGAGAGCTCGCACGGATAGGCGTGCGCCGCGCGCCTGGGGTCCGGCAGACCCGTCCGCGCCAGCAGCTCCACCGCCTTCGCCTCGGCGACGGACTTGGGCATTCCCTTCGGCAGCGCCTCGCGGATCTGCGCCGAGATGCGCATGACCGGATTGAGGGAGTCCGACGGGTTCTGGAACACGTAGGAGATGCGCTTCCCCGTGAACGCGGTCCTGCCGGAGATGTACGCGCGGTCCGTGGGCGGCAGGCGCAGGAGCGACAACGCGGTGAGCGACTTGCCGCATCCGGATTCGCCCACGATCGCCACGCGTCCGTGTTCGGGCACGGAGAAACTCACGTCCCGCACGGGCACCGTCACGTGCCCCTCGCGCCGAAACGCGATCCGCAGGTTCTTGACTTCCAAAAGCATGGTGGAAGTATACCACGAATGACGGGCTCTTGCAATCTCCCCATGAGGGGGGCTACCACTTCCTCCATACCTGTGGTATACTGTCGCCATGCCCGCAATCCCGAAAACATCCGTGAGCCTCCTCAAAGCCCTCTCCGGCGACGCGTCGAGCGTACGCTGGACGGAATTCTACAACAAGTACGAAGGTCCCATGCGCGCCTTCCTGCAGGCGCACTTCCCCACGGTCGAGGCCGACGACATGATCCAGGAGACGCTCATCGCGCTCGTGAAGTGTCTGCCGAGCTACCGGTACGTGCCGGACGAACACGGATACTTCCACAACTACCTCATGGGCATCGTGAAGCACAAGGCCCTGGACGCCATCCGCCGCCAAACGGCCCGTACCGCGATCGAGAAGCAACTGGAGGAAGAGGCACAGGAGCGGATGAAGCACTTTCAGGTACCGAACGACGACGCCGAGGAAGCCGCCTGGAAGAACGCCGCGAAGGAGGCGGCGCTGGAGCAACTTCTTGCGGACGACTCCATCGCCCTGACCACGCGCGAGGTGTTCCGCCACGTGGCGCTCATGCACGAGCCGCCAATGGACGTGGCCAGCCAGTTCGGCATCACGCGCAACAACGTGGACCAGATCAAGGCGCGTCTCATCGCGCGCCTCAAGGACCTCATCGACAACATGACAGCCGCGAAGGTCTAGTACGCCTGCAGGAGGGTCTCAGCCCGCTTGTTGTTCTGGCGCGT
The DNA here is from genome assembly GCA_900320225.1 of uncultured Lentisphaerota bacterium. Lineage (GTDB taxonomy): Bacteria > Verrucomicrobiota > Kiritimatiellia > RFP12 > UBA1067 > RUG572. Next base: position 6,917 of record ONRL01000093.1, on the reverse strand, counting down.
CGCGCGGTAGAGCCAGGCGTCGCCGCGTTCCTTGTCCTGCTCCACGCCAAGCCCCGCGTGGAAGCACTCCCCCACGAGCGTCTGCGAGGGTGCGTGGCCGCGCACCGCCGCCTTCATCGCCAGGTCAAACCCCTTCTTCTCGTCCTTTTCCACCCCGAAACCGTGAAGGTGGCAGTAGGCAAGGCCGTGGATCGCATTGAGGTCATCCTGCTCGGCGCCCTTGGAATACCACTTCGCCGCCGCGGACGGGTCTTTCTCACACCCCAATCCGTTCAGCAGACAGTACCCGAGCGACGCCTGCGCGGACGCCTCCCCCGCATCCGCCGCCTTGCGGTACCATTCCACGGCGTCCTCGCGGTTCATCTCCGTGCCCTTCCCGTAGAAGCAGGCCTCGGCCACCGCAATCTGCGCATGGACATTTCCGTCTTCTGCCAGCGGCAGGATCCGCTCGTAGTACGTTTCGGACGTTTCGTCCGGACGCTGCCGAGCTTCCTCAACGGGGTCGACGGGGGCGGACGCGCGAGAGCGCGTCCCTCCCGCCGGCGGCTCGTCGCTTTCGCCGCCAAGATGGCGGCGCTCCATATCGGGAGCCGCCACATGGGGAGCCGCCGTCTCGGCGGCTGCAGGGGGTACCAGCCAGTTCACCACCGCGCGTTTGATCTCGGTACGGTACACGATGACAGCGACCACGCCAGCGACGGCAAGCGCGGCCAGCAATAGGGTCACGACCGTCCACCTGTTCCTGCGGCGGATCGCCGTCGCGAACGCCTGCGCAGATTCAAAGCGCGCCTCCGGAATCTCCTGCGTCGCGCGGTTGATGATGGCGCGCATGGCGTGCGGCGGATTCTTCTCGTAGAGATACCACGCGATCTTCCCGAGGGAGAACACGTCGCCCTGTACGAGCGACTTCCCCTCCAGCAACTGTTCCGGCGCGGCGAATGAGATCGTGCCGACGCCCACGGGCTTGCCGTCCACCATGGAGACGCCGCTCGGCTTCCACCCCAGCGGCGTATGCGCATTGGCGCGCTGCTTCACGAGGCCGAGGTCGATCAGCACGGGGTCGCCGCTCCGCCGCAGCATGATGTTGCCGGGCTTCAGGTCGCGGTGGACGAATCCCGCCTCGTGCAGGATCTGGACGGCCTTCGCCACCTTGTTCATGAAACCCGGCACGTCGCCGCGCGGCATCGGATCGGGCAACGGCAGGAGATACTCCATTACGTAGTACGGTCGCCCGCCGTACGTGCCGTCGCCGAAGAAACGCGGCAGCGCGGACAACGACAGGAACCGCATGGCGTTGATCTCTGCCATGAACCGCGTCCGCAGGTTCTTCCGGTCGTTGACGAGAAGCTTGAGCGCACCCTCGTAACTGAGGTTCAGGTGCCGGACGCGGTACACCTCCGACGACAGCCCCGCGCCGAGGTACGCCTCCACATGCCATTCCCCCACGCATGTGCCGCACCGGAGCCGGCCACACCGTGCGCCTTCGCTCGGCCGCGACTCCAGCCACGCCTCGACGGAATCTGTTTCCGCGTCACCCATTCTGTTGCGGCCGCGCAGGAGCGCGGCCCTCCCGTTCTTCGCCGATTGTGCGGCACACCGTCTCGAACACGCGCTCGCAGTAGCCGCAGCCCGTGCACTCGCGGGGACAAGCCCCCGTTTTCTCGAACCAGTCCGGCGGGAAGGCGGCGTTGTCAATGTACTTCGGAAAGAAGGACGGCGAGAAGCCGGGCTCGAGGAGGTCGAGCAGGTTGCCGCCGTACGACCGCCGCTCGTACGCGCCGATCACCATATCCGGATTCGCGTGCTGGCGCGTGGCGAGCTTCACCACGTCCACGAGCCCGTCGTAGCGGTGGATGTCCTCGGGCCGGATCCACGTGGCCTTGAGGATCTCGGGGAAGTTCGCCGCGTCCTGGTAGAGGGTCCAGCAGAGGTGCGGACTCCACCCCTTCACGTTCACGCGCTTCAGCGCCGCGCTCGAGTGCGCCACGAGGTTGTCGTGGAAGGTCTGCCACGGGCAGTTCCGCAGGCAGCCGGAGTTCGCGAGGATGCAGAGCTTCTTGCCGTGGGCGTCGCACCAGGCGCGCGCCGCGCGCACGGCGCCGAGGTTGCGCTGCACGTCGCGTCCGAGGTAGAACGAGTCGAAGAGCGGCGCGAGGTAGGCCATCGCCTGGACGGTCGTGAGGCGCATGTTCACCGACGCGCGCAGCTCCACGCCGGGAAAGTGTTTCTTCACCGTGCGCGCGATGAACGGCGACGCGGCGGTGACCGTCTCGGGCAGGAGCCCGCAGTGGTCGAGCTTGCCGAGGATGTCGCGCACGTGGTCCTCGAGCGCCATGCTCATCGCCTGCGACCCGTAGCAGTTCGCGTTCAGGAGCAGGTCGAGCTTCACGCCCGCGGCGCGGAGCCGTTCCAGGTCGGCGCGCAGGGCGCGCGCGAGCGTGGCGGGATCCTCCTCCTCGCCGTAGCCGAGGCGTGGGCGCCCGCTCGGCTCCTCGGGCCAGGGGAAGTAGACCTCGCGCACCGCCGGATGGCGCAATACGATCTCGGCGAACGAGGGGCCGTCCGCGAAATGCTGGTAGCCCGCCGCCAGTGTCATGGCCGTCCCCTCACAGCCACGCGCCGTCCTTCGCCTCCATCACGTCGGGATCCTCCATGCGTCCCTCGTACTTCGCCGCCGTCTCGGGGTCGATCTCGTAGGGCTTGGAGTGGTCCACCTCCCACTGCTTCACGCCGGGTTTGCGGAACGGGTTGCGGAAATCGCATTTCAGCTTCTTGCGCTGCTCGAGGTGGATCATGCAGGCACGCACGCAGCCGCAGGCGCCCTCGACCGCGCGCCCGTAGCCGTACTGGCGCGGGTAGTCGTGCTCGAACGGGTTGAGCTCGCGGTTCTGCCCGCCGGCGAGGCCGTGCTCGCACGCCATCTCGTCGAGCTTGCCCCACTCCACCTCGTGCCCGGCGATCGTCACCTTCACGCTCTCGGTCATCGAGATGGCGTGCCCATGGCAGTTGCGCACGCAGAGCTTGCAGCGGTCGCAGATGTGCCCCTCGAAGATCGGGTCCGGCTCCAGCTCCGCGTCCGTGAACATGATGGCGAAGCGCTGGCGCGGGCCGAACTCCGGCGTGAGGAACACCTTCGACCAGCCGAACTCGCCGAGGCCGGCCATGTACGCCGCGATGCGGAAGGAGACGAGCACGTCGGGATAGGGGAGGCCCGGACGCACCGGGCGGCTCCAGCCCTTGCGGAACATGCCGGTCACGGGATTGACCGCCTCGCCGCCGTTCGCGTTGAACTGGGGGATCGCCTCGTAGCCGTGGTCCTCCATCCACCGCGTGAGCTTCCAGAGGCACATCGTGCCCTGGATCTGGTTGATGGACGCGTACCCCATCGAGGGGTAGTCGATGAAGCGCGTCCCCTCCTCCACGCCGCGCAGCACGCCGCGCGGGATGCGGAACGCGAGCACCACCATCGAGCGGGCGCGCGGGAAGATGTAGCGCGCGTCGTTCTGCTTGGGCGCGCCCTCCCAGCGGCTCATCGGGGAGATGCCCACGAGGTCCGCGCCCAGCTCCTTCGCCTTGGCCTTCACGTCGGCCGCCGTCAGTTTCTCGAGCATCATGGCAGGGACTCCGCGTCAGTCGATGAGCGGGTTGTAGCCGTCCTTCTTCTCGGGCTCCGCCGCAGGCGCCGCGGACGGGTCGTCGGTGAGGCCGGCGGACTTCGCGCTGCCGTAGTTGAACTTCTTGTTGTAGTTCGAGTAGGCGTCCTGCGCCTCGATACGCCCCGCGTACTCGCGCTCCACCCACTCCTCCAGCGGCGGCTGCACGGAGTGGTCGATGGTCCACTGCTGCCACCCCTCCGGACGGAACGGCTCGCGGAAGGGACGCGTGAGCTTCTCCTTGCGCTCGAGGTGCACCATGCAGGCGCGCACGCAGCCGCAGCTGCCCTCGTGCGCCATGCCGTAGCCGTAGCTGCGGCAGTAGTCGCCGTCGAACGGACTCAGCTCGCGCTTCATGCCGCCGAAGCGAAACGCGCGCGCGCAGGCGCTCTCGTCGTGCTTGCCCCACTCGATCGTGTGCCCGGCGATCGTCATCGTGTCCTTCTCCGTGGCGCTGATCGCGCCGCCGTGGCAGTTCTTGACGCACTCCATGCAGCGGTCGCAGATGTGGCCCTCGAAGATCGGGTCCGGCTCGAGGTCGGCGTCCGTGAGCATGATCGCGAAGCGCTGGCGCGGACCGAACTCCGGCGTGAGGAACACGCGCGACCAGCCGAACTCGCCGAGGCCCGCGAGGTACGCCGCCACGCGGAAGTCGGGCGACACGTCCGGGTAGGGCAGCCCCGGGCGCACCGGACGGCTCCAGCCCTTGCGGAAGTTCCCCGTCACGGGGTTCACCGCGTCGCCGCCGTTCACGTTCGCCATCGGCACGGCCTCGTACCCGTGGTCCTCCATGAACTGCGTGAGGCTCCACAGCACCATCGGCCCGTAGATCTGGTTCAGCGCGGCGTAGCCCATCGCCTGGTAGTTGAGGAAGTGCGTGCCCTCCTCGATGCCGCGCAGCGACCCGCGCGGAATGCGGAACGCGAGCACGATCATCGACTTCGCGCCGGGGAAGATGTAGCGCGGGTCCTTCTGCTTGTCCACGCCTTCCCAGCGGCTCATCGGGGCGATGCCCACGAGGTCCGCGCCGCATTCCTTTGCCTTGGCCTTGACTTCGGCCGCCGTCAGTTCACCGAGCATGATTTTTCCTTTGAGGTTCCCTTACCGTCCGGAGAGCAGCGCCGCCGCCGGCGGGTCGAAGAAGAACGCGCAGTCCGGGTGCATCTGCAGGATCGAGCCCGGGCACGTGTTCGTGACCGGCCCCTCGATGCAGCCCTTCACCGCGTCGGCCTTGCGGGCGTCGGGGCACGTACAGACAATCGCGCGCGACCACATGATCTGCTTCACCGTCATCGAGTATGCGTGCGTGGGCACGGCGGCGAGGTCCGGGAACCAGCCCTCGCCCACCTGCTGCATGCGGCACTTCTCGTCGAGCGCCACGAGACGGTACGCCTCGTTCGTGTCAAAGTCGGCCGGCGGGTCGTTGAACGCGATGTGCCCGTTCTCGCCGAAGCCGATGCACGCGAGGTCGATCGGCGCCGCGCGCACGAGCGCCTTCAGGCGCGCGCACTCGGCCTCGGGGTCGGCCGCCTCGCCGTTGACCTCGTTGAACGCCTTCATCGGCTGGGGCGTCTTGGAGACGAACCGCTCGCGCATGTAGGCGCGGAAGCTCGCCTTGTGCGTGACGGGCAGCCCGGCGTACTCGTCGAGGTGGAAGCCCGTCACCTTCGTCCAGTCGATGCCCGGCTCCTTCACGAGCGCGGCGAGAAACTCGAACTGGCTCGCGCCCGTCGCCACGATGATGCGCGCCTCGCCCCGCGCGGCGATCGCCGCGCGGATGTGCGCCGCCGCCGCGTCGGCGGCGTGCTGCGCCATGTCGTTCTTGTCTTTTCCGATGTAGATGTTCATGCCCGGTCTTCCTCCGCTCAGACGAGCTCCCAGCCCTTCTCGTACTCGCGCTGCCAGAGGCTCGCGCCTTCCTTCGTGAGGAGCGCGCCGGTCTTCGGGTCGATCTCGATCGCCTTGCCGCAGAAGTACGAGACGTTGGCCGTGAGGGCGAGGAATGTGGACTTCACGCCGATCTCCGCGTTCGCGTACGCCTTCTCGGGCGTCTTCGCGCGGATGCAGTCCACGAAGTTCTCGAGGTGCTCGCGCGTGGTGTCCGCCCAGCCGCCGCCGGAACGGTCGTCCGTGTTGGTGAGCACCGTCTTGCCGGCGGTGTTCCACTTCTTGACGGATTTGCCCTTCTTGTCGAAGATCTCCACGCCGCCGCCAGGGCCGAAGAACGCCGCGCCGTCCGTGCCGTACACCATCGCGCCCGTCGAGACGTTCATGTAGGGCTTCTGGTTCACGCAGCAGAGGCCCTCCCACGTGATGAACTTGCCGTCCGGGAAGTCCCACGTGGCGGTCTGCGTGTCGGGCCATTCCCAGTCCGCGTCCGGCGGCATCCAGTACTTGCCGCCCGTCGAGGACACGCGGCACGGCCAGTCCGCGCCGAGGCACCAGCGCGCCACGTCCACGAAGTGCACCGCGTTGTTGCCGCACTCGCCCGTGCCCCAGTTGCGGAACCAGTGCCAGTTGTAATGGACGATGTTGTCGCGGTAGGCGACGCGCGGCGCCGGGCCCTGCCACAAATCCCAGTCCAGCCACTCGGGCACTGCCGCGATGCGGAACGGCACGGACGAGCGCCGCTGGCTGCCCTGCTGGAACACCATGCCCGTCTTGCGCCACGTGTCGAGGATGATCTCGCCCTCGCGCGGACAGAACGCGCACGGCTTCTCCACGTACACGGCCTTCCCCGCGCGCATCGCCATCACGGCGCTCCACGCGTGGAAGTGGTCGGGCGTCTCGGAGAGGATGCCGTCCACGGACTTGTCCGCGAGGATCTTGCGCAGGTCCTTCTCCTTCTTCGGACGGCTCGCGCCGTTGCTCTTCTTCTCCACGAGGTCGGCCGCGTAGTCCATCGCGCGCGAATCGACGTCGCACACGTAGGCGATCTCCACGCCCGGCACCTGGAGCGCGCGCTGCACCACGGCCGCGCCGCGCCCCTTTTCGCGGCAGCCGACGAGCGCCAGCCGCACGCGGTTCGACGGTGCATCCGCGCCGAACGCCTTACCGGCGGACGCGATGAAGAACGCGCCCGCCCCGCTGAGGATAAATTCTTTTCTGTTCATGGCGCACATTGTAGCGCAATCCCGCGCCTCCGTCAAGTTGAACGCACGCGCGGCAAGGATTCCAAATCCGGGGGATATGTGTTTCATCGCCTTCGCCGGACTTTTCAGTGAGGCGCCAATGGGCGTTTTCGGAGAAGCCGCCCCCTTCCCC
>ONRL01000092.1 GCA_900320225.1 uncultured Lentisphaerota bacterium | reverse complement strand
CGCGCCTCTCTTTTTGATGCGCGCATGCGCCGCCTTGCGGAAGTAGATCCCCAGATAGCGGGCCAGCTCGTCGGACCAGTCGAAGTGCCCGGCCCCCATCTCTCCGCAGAACGAGAACGGCACATCGGGATACGCGTTGCAGAACGCGCGCGTGAGGCGCGCGCGGTTCTCGGCATCCTCGTATTCGCTGTCCAGGAGGAGAAAGGGAATGCCTGAAAGGCCCTTGCCGACCGCAGGCGCGCCCCAGGATTTCGACATGTCCGCCCACGCGCCTTTCAGCGAGACGCCCGCGAACATGCGCGCGTGCCATCTCTCGGACATGAAGTACGGCCACATCGCCAGGGCGCTGTGTCCGATGGGCGCGACGGGCACCGACGACATCTCGCCGTAGCCGGACGCTTTCCCCAGGCGGGCGAGAATGTCCTTCAGCCATTCGCTTCGCTCGTCGTCGAACAGCCAGATGCCGCACTGTTTGGGCGCGATGAACACGATCCCCAGATCCGCCTTGGCTAATTCCTCGCGGAACGCGGGACACTCGAAGATCGGCTCCTCGAGCATGTTCTGCTGTCCGACCACGACGCCCCGCAGATGCGCGCATGTTTCCGGAATCCAGAGAAAGGCGCGTCCCGGCATCCGGTCTTTGTCCGGCGGCGCGCTGGTGACGCTCCACTGGTAGACGCTCGACGATTCGTGGTCGAACGGCGGCGCGGCGAACGCGGCGAAGGCGACCAGCGCAAGCGCTGCGGCAGAACTGATTGCGAATGAGGCATGCGCAACTCTCATAAAACGGGACAGCTGAGAGATCATGGCTTAAGAGCTGTTATCGGAACGACATACACGCCGTCCTTGCGCCGATAGGCGGCAGATGCAAGGCCCACGACAATGATCAAAGCGGATGGTGCACATCCGCCGGCCGACATCTGCGCGGCGATCTTCTTGAGTCCCGCTGCGGCAGACTCCTCCTGATTGACGCCCAGCTTCACCTCAATCGCCGCCCAACGGCCATCGGACAATTCAACTACGGCATCAATCTCATGGTTCTCATAGTCCTGGTAGTGATATAGCTCCGCGCCCAACGATTCCGCGTATGTCCGCAAATCACGCTCGACCAGCCCCTCGAAAAGAAAGCCGAGCGTCCGCAAATCTTTCTCCAGCTTCTCAGGCGTCGCGCGCATGAGCGCCGCCGCCAACGACGGATCGCAAAAATGCCGCTTCTCCGCCTTCCTAAGTCGCATCCCGGATCGCATGGATCCAGCAAAGGGTTTCTGGTTCTCGATTACGAAAAGACGGCTTAATGCCTCCAGATAGGAAGCAATTGTCTCATCTGCAATCTCCACGCCGTCCGCCGTGGCAATGTCCGCCTTGAGCGTGCTGACGCCGACAACCGTAGATTCGTTGCGCGCAAGAGACCGCATGAGGAGATCAACCTTGCGCCGATCTCTTTTCACGTTGTCAAGACGATGGATGTCCTTCTCTATAATCTGCCGCACATACTCGACCGGCGTCTTAATGGCGTATTTGAATGGCATTCCGAGCGTCCCCGGCCAGCCGCCACGAAGAATGAGTTCGATGATCTCGCGCAATTCAGGACGCCGAACCGGCACAATGCCAATCGCCTTCCCATCACAGAGATCGGCCAAAGAGACAAGCCCCTCGCTATTGCCGCTTTCCCACAGGCTCATCGTCCTCAAACGCATGGAGGCAATCCGACCCGTACCGCTATGCATCACGCCTTTGGTCTTTGGCACTGATGATCCAGTCAAGATAAACTGCCCTGGTTCGGCATTCTGATCCACATGATACCGCGTGGCATCCCAAAGCGCCGGGAATTCCTGCCATTCGTCGATAAGGTGCGGCTTCCCGCCAGAGAACGCATAATTGATGTCCAACTCGACACGACCGCGTGTCGCGAAATTGTCCGTCGGGTCGGCAATCATGCACGCGCTGACAGCCTGATGCTGCGCAAGCCAGGTCTTTCCGCACCATTTCGGACCTTCCACGCACACGGCACCGAATGCCTTCAGATGTTCAGACAACATCTGATCGGCCAGCCTGCTTCTATACAAGTCATTTTTCATGCATTTAGCTCCTTTTGCGGGATATTATACCACATTCAGCCGCCAAACGGAATACACCATTTGGGAAAATTCAGGTTTTTCATTTGGATAAATTCAAGACTCTCATTTGTAATTTTTCACCTCATTCATTTGTCTCCTTTCTGGCCATCTCCCGATGGGGCGAGGTGTCCCGCCGAGCCGCCCGGTAGGGCGGTCGCCCCGCGACCGCCGCATGGAAAGCCGCCGTCTCGGCGGCGCACTAACTGGGAAAGCCGCCATCTTGGCGGCGCTTCAACCACCCGCCCTCCACCACCGCATTTCGCAAAGTTCGCCTGGTAGGAACGGCGTTCCACCGCCGTCCGGTGGGGCGAGGCGTCCCGCCGAGCCGCCAGGTAGGGTCACGCGTCCCGCGTGACCGTGTTTCCCGTCAACAGTCCGCTCTCTGCGCACAAACAATTCCCGCTAACTGAATTGCCGCACGCCCGGTGTGGTTGCCCACCCGCCGTCTCGGCGGCGCGAGGCGCGCCGCAAACGTTTCCGCCGCGCCTCGCGGCGGGAGATTGTCACAGGCCGTCGATCATGTAGGCAATCAATGCCGGATCGCGGTAGGCCGCGGCGGAATCGTGCCCCAAACCTTCAAACACGTGGAACGACACCTGTTCCGCCCATTTCGGGAAGGCGGTCAGGTAGGACTCGAACTTCCGGAAGCGGTCAAACCGGTTGACCCCTTGCGCCATCGCTTCGGGACAGCTGTCAAGCGCCGTGTGAGGACGTCCCAGCACGTCCTTGGAACCGCACCCGCGCCAGACGCGACGAGAAGAAAGATTCCTCATGATGTTTTCTTCCGTAAGCGTCGCCGCGTAGCGCGGACGCCCCTTCAGCCCATAATGCCATCTGACCTCTGAATCGAACCTGAGTTCCGTCGACGGCGCCATGGCCGCGTATACGATCTTCACGCCTTCCCGCACATTCCCTTTCCCCACGGCCGCGTAACGTCCGACGAACTGCCCGCCCGCGGAGAAACCGGTCAGCACGACCTTCTTCAAGTTGGGGAAGCGCCGCCTGTCGCCGAACAGGGCGAAAATGCGGTCCACGACATCATACGAGCTGAGCGCAGTGCCCATGGCGTCCCCGCCGCCGCGCCAATCGTCTTCGGCCTTCCCCGGCACGGCCAGGTTGACGCGGAAATCCTTGGACCACGAACGGTTCCATGTGGCAAGCCCCTCCACTTTCCCAAACTTCTTTTCGGCCAGGTCGTCGCGCGGAAAGAGCGGCGCGATCACGTACGGGACGTCCTCGCCGAAACATTTCATCTTCCGGAACTCGTCAATGAGCGTTTCCTGCGACCGGGAGCGTATGAATCCGCCTCCCCAGCCATGTATCACGACGACCGCAAGCGAACAGCCGGAACCGCGTTCCAGCGGGGACTGCGCGTCGTAGTAGACCTTTTGCGGGATGCCGTCCAGCCGAAAACGCCTGACGCCGGTCTTCGGCGCAGGTTGTTCCATGCTGGACAGGTATTCGTTCCAGTTTCCACGGGGCTTGCCGCCGCTTTCGCCGTTGCCGTCCGCAGGGCGGGTGTCTGCGACGTCGGCTACGTGCACGAGCCGGATCGCCTTGTCCGGCGGCAGGTCGAACGTGTTGCCGTCCAGCGTCAGGCCGCGGCAGCACCGCACGTCGAGCGTCGCCCGCGCGCCCCGGAACCTGCACCCGGAGAACACGATGTTTCGGTGGCAGTCGGGCGTCGTTTCCATCTCCTTGTGCACGCCGAAGAACACGCCGCAGTCGATGAACGTGCAGCCCTGGATGCGGACGTTCCGCGCCGCGCCGCCTTCCAGCCATCCGTAGCTGGGCCGCGAGAGGATCGCCTGTCCTTCGAGGCCGTCGAAGATGCAGTCCTCCACCACGCCGTCCGACGCGTTGCAGATGAACCCGCGCGCCCTGTTCGGGCCGAACCGGCACCCGCGCAGCAGAAAGCCGTTGCCGCCCTGGTTCTGCGACACGAAGAGCGACCCTGCCTTGAGCGCGTCGCATTCGCGGTCGAACGTCACCTCCACCATCGTGTGGCACGATTCGACCATCTGCTGCACGAGTCCCTTCTTCATGTCCGCGATCTCCGCCGGCGTCGGTTCGGCCGGACGCAGGGCGGCGATGACCGGCTGCACCGGAGGGACGTGCCCGTCCTTGGTGACGAGCTGGACGGGATCGCCCACCTTCAGCGTCCCGGCGTACATGTCCTTGACGAACACGCGCGCGACGCGCCCCTGCGCCGACGCGACGTACTGGTAGGGCCCGTGGATGTTCACGTCGTCGTCGCAATGGTTCCGCGCCACGCAGCCGATCAGCGCCGGACCCCTCTTCACGGCCCGGCTGTTGAACGCGTCGTGGTTGCCACTTCTGTAGCGCGGCAGCGCGCGCGCCACTGGATCGCTCCCCGCGTCCCGCGGCACCACGGAGCAACGCGCGTAGGTGTTGCCGCCGAGCCCCAGGACCTCACGGAAGGCGTTGGAACCGGGCGTGGAGTAGACGATCACGTTTTCGACGCGGCAGTTCGCGCAGCCCACCAGGTAGACGGCATGCGCCCGGGTGCCGATTGACTGCGTGGCGCCAAACGTCTCGCAACCGAACGACCACACCACCACGTCGCCAACCTTTCCCTTCCGGTTCCTGCCGCCCGTGACCGAGAAGCGCCTCGGCCCCGTCCGCACGATCTTCTCGCCGCCCATGCGCATGGGATTCACGAGCGCCCCCGTGTCCTTGTCGTAGACCTGAATGGGCCAGCCTCCCGCGCGATCGGCGTAGCCGTCGGCGATCTCCACGTCCCATGCGCCGTCCGGCCCGACGTTCCGGATCCACCCTTCGGCGAACGGCAGGCAGTCCGGATAGTCGATCGCCAGGTTCTTGATCGTCACGTTGACGCACCTGTCCAGGCGGATCATTCCGCTGCGAATCTTACCGCGCAGCTCCGCGCCCTGGAAGTCGACCGTCACGTCCTTCACGTCTTGCAGGTGGATCGACGCCACCTTTCCCGGAGGAAGGGTGTAGACCGCCTTGGGAATCGAGATCGTGGTCTGCCCCGCCGCCAGTGCGCGGTCGATGGCCTCCTGCACCGCGCGGCAAGGCGGCGCAACGGCGGCACCGGGGGCCGCCTGAGAAGTCGTGGCGCTCGCTTGCGCCGCGCAAGAAAGAATCGCAAGGACCGCACACGCGGCACGAGCCGTCAAATGACACTTGTTCTCCATGGGGCGAATTATAGCATTCGCCCGGCAAAACCACAAGAGGATCACGAAAAATGGGCGTGGGCGCATCCGCGAATCGTGCAAGTTAGCAAATTGGTAGGGCCCGCTCGCCGAGCGGGCCGCCATCAACGTTGAATCACATTGCCAATCATTTGCGTCTACGGTCGCCTCGACGAGGCGACCCTACCATTTTAGCGGCTGTTTCGTAGCTTCTGCACGATTCGCGGATGCGCCCAATGGGCGTGAAACATGCATTTGCGGATTTCACGCCCTCGGTGCGCAGACAAGAAAGAGAATACCGATTCCCACGAACCGACTTGCCTCAACTTGTCTCGCGCAAATATCGCCAATACGACTTCGCCATCCTAGCGACCTTATGGAAAGCCACCGACGCGGTGCCGTCGAAGACGGAAATCTCGCGCTTGCCGGGCGTCATGTCGGGCATGATGATGGAGGTCGTTCCTCCTTCCACGGCGAGTAGATTTGCCGCGTAGTTGGCAAGGTGCGCAACACCGTTTTTCGGGATGATGCGCACGATCTTTCGTTGTGCATAGTTGGCGGCGGACTGCCGCACCATGCCGCGCAAGAGGGACGTCAACTTGTCCCACTGCGGAAATGCGATTAGTCGCATGTGGTCTCCTTTTGGTTGGGTGAGAAACGGAGTATTGGCGCGGCAGGAAACGCCGCGTCAGGGCATAAGATGTTTATTGCCGCCGGATCAGATTTTTCCGGCGGCAAAGTGTGGGGCAGAAATGCAAACCGCCGCCCAAATGGGCGGCGGTTTGATGAGTTACATTTATCTATGATTTAACTGGGTGGTTGATTGACGGGCCCAATCGCAACATCTTGTATTCCAGACGCGCATCCCAACGCAACATATTGTAGTTGGGGCTTTCAATCAACTACCCAGTATGATTTATATTGGGCGCGTCGGCGTATGCTGCCCAATTATTGCTACTCACAAGAAGAAATGCGCGAATTTTCTCCGATTCTAGATCATGCACTTCGTCAAGAATATAGTTGTGATACCTGTGATTAGAAGTATTACGGACAAACAACCTGTACCATATTTATTTTCCAACGCCATTCTCGACTTGTCCTCACCTGTTACCATTATTGACGCGGCACTAATTCCTCCGTCAATTAAAACAGGCATTTCATCGTCATCCAGAATCAGTTCTGACATCAGAACTTTAAATGCCTCTTCATCCGGGAGGATGAAATCTTGCACATCACCATCGCGAATCCCGTCTGGCGTAAATTTCTTAATGAAGGACTGCCCCTTAGAATTGATCATTTGTGAAACCACTAAAAATGGCATGGTGCAGCTATCGCCAGGTGCTTTAGGATTCTGTCCTTTTGGATAATGGCAAGAGATGGCGCATTTAATTTTCCATTCTTGTCCATTTGCGGGTTTAGCAGCATGCATGGACTCTCGCATACTTCGAGGATTTCTATGACATACTATCACCACATTTTTCCATGTGAATGCCATACCTCCTTCATCACTATCCCATCCTGTTGGCATCTCACTATTTCGCGGATCAAGCGTACAAACAAGACCTTTGTCTCGCGCATCCTTGATTAACTTGAGTAAAAAGTCAAGTGCTTTGGTTTCGTCTTCGTTCATAGGGGTTTCCTTTTCATTTCTGTACTGTTTGTGTTTCACCTAGCCAGCGCATGTCAGAAACATCTACAAATCCTAGATAGAACATTGATTCAATGACTTGACGTAATGTCAAAACACCATCGTTACTCATCGCTGATGCATCGTAAAACGCAGCTTTTGTTTTACGTGATCGATGCAGAGTATTGACCGTTACTCGTGAGCCGGCATTACGCGCAAGTCTATGTCGAAGGCGTCTTCTGGCATCAGTTACATGATCTGGCAACACTTCCAACCAGCACCGCAGCCGCATCGCCTCTTCGCTTATCCTTTTCCACTCTTCTGAAGTAATATCTAGTTTGTCGAGCTGCGCTGGGAATTCTGGGTCGGCTATTTTTAATGCAGCAAGGAGGAAATGAATCGGCTCAATGCTTTCAGCGCTCAACGCGATTGCTTCACGCTCGGCAATCACCCATCCAATTTTTAGTAGGTTATCAACTTCCATCGCCATCACTTCTTCGCTTGCGACAAATAGTAATCACAAATAACCGTATCTGGCCCAAGGTGTTCTTGATAGAATGGATTCCCCATTAAATAGCTCCCGTCTTTCAAGAAAAATTTGAAATTCTCATTCTTTCTTTTATCTTCTATTTCTTCATGCTTTGTTTGCCGTGCCAATACACATTCGTAAACTCCGTCATCGCTGATCCTATACTTTAGGATCACTGTCGCTATCAACTTTGCCCAAAGAATCAAACCTTTCCAAACTTCAGCGAAGGAATATGTTCCGTATCGTTTTTTGAATTCCTCTGAAATCTCAAATATCAGCCTTTCCTCCTTATCCATGTCAGAAGAAAAGTCCAACGCCAAAACCTCATTTGAATGTATCAATCGAGATGGTGGTATGGCCAAAACAATCTTGCTCATAGCCTGCCAGAATAACTTTTGATGATAATTGTTTCCTATCCCGATGACCGAATACCCAACCATGTGTACTTTCTCTACAAGTTGGCGAATCTCTTGATTAAGCGGATGGTTCAATATGTTCCCACTAATCCTCCAATCACCACCATTAATTGAGTTTATTGGAGCCTTGTGGTTCTGCTTCCGCTCAAGATAAATTGAAATCGCCTTTGCGTAGTCATCAGCAAATTCTGCACACGAGAAATAACGATTCCTCGACTTTTTCGCCAACCCCCGTTGCAACACGGCATCCATTTCTGGCCAAATACCGCAAGGGTAATCAATATTGGCTTTAGAAACGGCAGCATACATCACTTGTTGGTTGCCAGTCTGAAAAGCTGAAGCAAACGGAACAGTACCTTGTAACAATTCGTAAGCTACCACTGCGAGTGCATATATGTCAGTTCCTACACCCTGTTTTTCACCTCGCCATTGTTCTGGAGACATATATGGCAATGTACCTGAAACACCACGCGGCTTACACTCAAGTCTATTTAACGACAACTTCAATTCAGCAGCCAATCCAAAATCAAGAACCTTTACGTCTATTGAACCAGATTCTTGTCGGTAGACCATAATGTTATTAGGCTTGATATCCCTGTGAAGGATTCCCTTTTCATGAGCAAAGTCAAGAGCTGTTGCAATCTTTTTTATCACATCAGCAAAGTCGTTCAGATTTTCCCCACGTTGTTTTTTTCTCCATTCAGACAATGTATCCCCTCTAGCGAACTCCATCACAAGAAAGAAATCGCCTTGTCTAATTTGAAGTGCTTTCTCTGTGCTTTTATCTCCATAATCAACCTTATTCGCAAGATGCAACACAAGCGGCGATGCAATATTGGGATGATGTAATTTCGCAATCAATGCGAAGTTCCTCTTAAGGTTCTCTTTTTCCTCATCATGCCGATTAATTTCCTCCGGGAGTCCCTTAATGGCAACTAATGTTTTGGAAATCGACTCTCTCGCCAGAAACACTGCACCAAAGCCGCCCTCTCCAAGTTTCTTAAGAACCTCATACTGATCAATAGTTGCAATGGGCTTGTCAAAAATATGCGCTTCATTCAATCGGCGCTGCGCCTTCTCTTTTTTCAAGTCTGCCAACGCCTCGCCCCAAACATCTTTAGCTGGATGTAAATGAGCATGCCAAAGAGCATCAATTTCGCTTTGGCTTGGTCCTTTGCCATGATTCCATCCGCTATAACCCTTTGTTTGTAAATATATGAAATACCCCCACCCATGCTCAACCTCATGTTCACTACAGTCTTTACACAAAGGGAGATACAATGTCTTTGCATCAAATTCGACTTGAGGATATACAACACCTACACGAACATTGTTATAGAGATGGACTACTTCATTGCATCCCTCAACAGATGGCTTTCCGCAGCGATAGCACTTTCCTGGTTCTGTGTAACAACGATCCGGCCCTGGAGGAAGCCTTTTTTTAGGGGCTCGGAACTGTTCCTTTCCCGGATCAGACTGGATGCTACGCAACGAATTGCTGGTCTGTAGGGGACTGGCAGATGGCTCACGTCGTTTAGCGGACTGAACGCAAGAAGGCTTTGAGCCCCAAAACTCTGTTAACCACTTAAACACGACTTACCCCAGTCGGAAGCAAAATTCTGGCACCGATATTCCAAGAGACGCCTTGAAGAATGCTCCTCGAAACTATTCTGCCAATTATGCCATCATATATCGCCATCATTCCCCCAAACGTCCTAATTCTCTCTAACTACGTCCTCACTCATTGTTGCACTCTTCTCAATGGTTACGAGATTACTTTAGCAAGAACGGCCAGCGACGCAGCCTTGATTGCAGGGAGGGCTAATGTTTTTTGCCCAATACCGCCTCCCGCTCGGAAACCCAACACGCAACCGACTGGATTGTCGGTTCGGCTGGCACCTCGCGATGAACACGGGAGTAAATTATGGAAGTCAAATTCAGTCATTGAGAAAGCAGAACATCTGACCTAACGATGAACCGTCATCAGCATCTGAAGGCATCTTGAACTCCTCAAACGCGCATGACTTATAGAAATCGCGAAGCTTCGGCTTGTCCTTCTCGTACTCAAGAAACACAACCTTGCCGCCCACCTGATCGCGGATGCCGCGTATCTGGTCAAGAATAAATCCGATAAGATCCCTACCTGAAATCATGTTGCCGCCTGCAATTGCATAGTTCTTGGCCAACTGGGCAATCAGGTATGAGGAAATGCCGTAGTTCTTTTCCTCCTTGGAGATGTTGATTCTCGCAAGGTCTTTCATCTCGTTCTTCTGCCGTGCCGTCAACCGCGAAAACTTGACCGAGAACGGCTTGACCGCAAGCGTGTAGTATGCAAGGCAGTTGTGCGTATCACCATTCGCCATGACAAGATACGTTATGGACGTCTTCTTCCTTGAATGGCGAAATGCTCCGTCACAAAGATACTGTTCAACCTCTCCGTTCAAGCCGCCACAAGAGAAAGACGACAGACGCTTCCGCGCCTCGTCTTCCCCGACATCACGAACAAAGTCGGACAGCTTGATTATCTGCAATTCGCTCATTTTGCACGAGCCTTCGGACGCCGACGTTCGATCTCCCTGACGCTACCAACAAATTTCCAGTTCCGCTTGCGGGTAGGGGGAACCATCGAACGAGACTCCGACAATAGCGCCGAGATAAAGGCTTTCGCCTCTTTCTCGTCGCGAATCGCAAAGTTCGCCGTTATGCTTGATGTTGCCATTTTGTACCTCGCTTTCCGTTCAAGGGTATAGTCCCCCTATCGAAAGATATGTGTACTTTATCACATTTGAGGGGAAAATACAAGCGGGCGGCGACTTTTCAAAAAGCGGAAAGCGATAAAATACCACAAGTTCCCATGTGGTTATTGCACCTTTAGGTGGCAACGGCATCGGCAAGGATGGCGGCGATTTCGGAGTCGGGGAGGGAGAAGCGGGTGGTCTTCGCGGAAGTCTTGGGCAATGCACCCGCCGCGAAGCGGTCGGGTTGCCTGAGCGCGTAGCGCGAACCCCGAAGGGGCCGCAAGGGGCTGCGCGACGAAGAGGTCGTAGTAGCCGGTAGCGTCGAGCCAGTCGCGGACGGCGGGCCAGAGGTTGCGGGACATGAGCGCGTTGATGAGGCACAGCTTGCTGAATGTGCGCGGCGGCGAAACGACGGGCACGAGCTTGAAGATCGGGCGGATGTCGGTGGCCGTTTCGGTGCTTGCGCGCGGAGCTTTAACTGGGACAGCCGCCATCTTGGCGGCGCGGACGGCGAAGGAACGCCGTCCCTTCGCCTGCGACGTTGCCGACCTTCCCATTCCGCTATGCCCGGAGGATGCCGAGCTCGTAGGCGCGGCCCACGGCGGCGGCGGCGTTGGGGCAGTCGAGCTTGCGGAAGATGCCTTTCACGTGGCTCCGCACCGTCTCGGGGCTGATGCCGCCGATGATGGCGATCTCCTCGTGCGTCTTGCCGAGGGCGAGGTAGCCGAGGATCTCCTTCTCGCGGGCGCTGAGGGGACCGATCTTCTCGTCGTCGTAGCCTTCCATCAGGAAGTCGATGTCGGCCGCGGCAGCGTGGCGGATCGCGGCGACGAGACGTTCCCAGTCCATGCTCTTCGGCAGGTAGCCGCGCGCGCCGAGCTGGCGGGCCTTCTCCTCCTCGGCCTTCAGCGGCATGCCGGCCAGGAGAAGGACGGCCACGTCGGGCTTGAAGCGCTTCATCCGCTCCAGCGTGGCGAAGCCGTCCAGGCCCGGCATGCGGATGTCCATCACCGTCACGTCGGGGAAGCCGGCGCGGCGGCAATGCTCCACGGCCGCCTCGCCGTTGGCCACGGAGGCGACGATGGAGAAGTCGCTTTCGTTCTCCAGCATGGCGGACATTCCGTCGCGCACGAGCGGGTGGTCGTCCACGATCATGATCGTTGTCATAGCGGTATCCTCACGGTGAGTGCGGTTCCCTCTCCGATCGCGCTGGCGAGCGTGAGAGTGCCGCCGAGTCCCTCGGCGTGCTTGCGCATCGAGTCGATTCCCAGGTGTCCGGCGGAGGGGACGAGGTTCGCGTCGAACCCGCATCCGTCGTCCGTGACGCCGAAGATGAGCATGTTGTC
>ONRL01000143.1 GCA_900320225.1 uncultured Lentisphaerota bacterium | reverse complement strand
TACGAGAAGGGCAAGGAGATCACGGGACTCGACGCCGCGGCGCAGGTGCCCGGCGCGACCGTGTTCCACTGCGGGACGAAGTCCGCGGACGGCAAGACCCTCACGTCGGGCGGACGCGTCCTCTCCGTGACGGGCATGGGCCCCACGCTCCGCGCGGCGGTCGACACCGCTTACGCGGCCGTGGACCGCATCGTCTTCGACAAGGCGTTCCACCGAAAGGACATCGCCCATCGCGCCTTCGAGCGCGGATGAGGGCGTCCTTGGACCGGGAGGGCCATTTCCGATGAAAACCAGCACGAGCGTTCTCGTCATCATCATCCTCGTCCTCATCATCCTGCTCATGGGCGGCGCGGGCCTCTGGTATTTCTTTTCCGGCCGCATCGGCAACCGTGACATCTACGACGCCGTCCAGGGACGGGGGATGCAGATGCAGGAGCAGGTGGACCGCCGCAGCGACGCGATCGAGGCGAAGCTTGACCGCCTGGACGCAAAACTCAGCGCGATACACGGACTCTCGTCCCGCGCCGACGCGCAGGCGGCGAGCATTGAGGGCAAGCTCGACAAGCTGATCCAGCTCATCGAGAAACGGCAGCCCGCCAAAATCGAACCGACCCCGTAAGAACATTCAGGAGGAACATTCATGGACGCAACAAATCCCCGCGTGGGGATCGTGATGGGCAGCGACAGCGACTGGCCCCTCGTCAAGAAAGCCTGCGACACGCTTGACTCGTTCGGCGTGCCGTACGAGACGCGCGTGATCAGCGCGCACCGCACGCCCGACGTGGCGCTCGACTACGCCAAGACGGCCGAGGGCCGCGGCATCCAGGTGATCATTGCCGCCGCAGGCGGCGCCGCCCATCTCGGCGGCGTGCTGGCAGCCGGCACCGTACTGCCCGTGATCGGCATCCCCGTGGCGGGCGGCGCGCTGAACGGACTCGACGCCCTCTACGCGACCGTGCAGATGCCGTCCGGCGTGCCGGTGGCCACCGTGGCCTGCGGCAGCGCGGGTCCGGTGAACGCCGCGCTTCTCGCCGTGCAGATCCTCGGCACGGCCGACGCTGGCTTGCGCGAGAAGTTTCACGCGCACAAGGAGACGCTCCGCGCCAAGGTCGCGAAGGCCAACGAACGGATCCACCAGGCAGAATGAAACTGCGGGTCTTTGGAAGCGGTTCGGGCGGGAACGCGCTCGCCGTGAGGTCGGGCGGGACGCTTCTCCTGCTCGACTGCGGCTTTTGCTGCACGGAAATCGAAAGGCGCATGGCCGCGTGCGGGGTTGATCCGGATGCGGCGGCGGGTCTCTTCTTCACGCACGACCACACCGACCACTGCAAGGGCCTTGCCGTTTTCCACAAACGCCATCCGAGCGTCCCGCTCTACGCGAACGGCAACACGGCGGATGCCATCGCGGCCATCACGGGCGTGGACGACGGCTGGCGCGTGTTCGAGACGGCGGAGACGTTCCCCGTGGGCGATTTCACCGTGACGTCGTTCTCGATCCCCCACGACGCCGCAGATCCCGTGGGCTACCTCTTCGAGGACGGGGAGAACGCGCTGTTCGTGGGCACGGACATGGGCGCGCCCACGTTCGGCGTGCGGGACGCCCTCGCGCGCGCCACGTGCGCCATCCTTGAGTCGAACCACGATCCCATCCTGCTCCAGACCTCTGACCGTCCCGTGTCGCTCAAGCAGCGCATTGCGGGCCGGTGCGGGCATCTTTGCAACGGCGACGCGGCCGCCCTCGTGCGCGAGGTGCAGCCGCCGCGCTTGAAAACGCTCCTTCTCGCGCACCTTTCGCGGCAGTGCAACGCGCCCTATCTCGCTCTGGAGTCGATGCGCGCCGCCGTGGCCGACCTCGGCCGCCCGATCACCCTTGACGTGCTTGACCAGGACACCCCCAGCCCACTTTACGAATTCTAGTCAGGAGGAAAGCATGAAGACCGCAATCTACAAGTTGGCGATGGCGGCCGCGCTCGGTGCGGCGCTGTCGGCACTCGGCGCGAATGACGATGGCGACGCCGCCGTAGACCTCGCGCGCCGCACGCTTGCCTACGTGGCGAAGTCCGTGCCCGCGCAGACCCTGAAGCCCTACGCGGACGAGCTCGAGCTCGACGCGAAGTGGCTCGCGGGCGAGAAGCTGCCGGGCTACCGCGCCGGCATCATCCGCGAGATCCGCAAGCTCCGCCGCCGCATCCTCTTCCTCCACCCCGACCTCCAGTTCGAGAAGCTGCTCGCCGTCCAGCGCGGCATCCCCTACACGTGGGACCTCCACATGGTGGACCAGTACCTCGGCCGCTTCTCGCGTCCCGGCCCCGGCCTCGTCGTGCTCGAGAACTGGAAGGGCGTGCCGCGCAAGACCGTCCTGCTGAAGGGCAAGCTGCCGACCGGCACGGTGCTCAACCCCGACCTCCACTGGGACGCGGACCGCATCATCTTCGCGTTCTGCGACCACACGGCGAAGCCGCCGGCGGACGCGAAGGCGCTGAAGGTGCACCACCGCTACTTCATCTACGAATGCGCGGCGGACGGCAGCTGGGTGCGCCAGCTCACCGGCACGCCGGACGACCCGATGGAGACGGTGGAAGGCCGCCAGACCGTGATGATCGAGGACGCCGACCCCTGCTACCTGCCCGACGGCGGGTTCGTGTTCACCTCCACGCGCGGACAGAACTTCGGGCGCTGCCACTGGGGGCGCTACACGCCGAGTTTCCTCCTCTACCGCGCAGACGCGGGCGGGCGCAACATCCGGCAACTCTCCTTCGGCGAGGCGAACGAGTGGGAGCCGTCCGTGCTCAGCGACGGCCGCATCGCCTACACGCGCTGGGACTACGTGAACCGCAACGCCGTGTGGCACCAGTCGCTCTGGACGGTGCGTCCCGACGGCACGGGCGTGGCGCACCTCTACGGCAACTACTCCGAGAAGGTGTGCGTGGGCACCGAAGTAAAGGCGATCCCGAACTCGCCGCTCCTCGTGGCGACCGCGAGCGCGCACCACAACTTCACGAGCGGGTCGCTCTTCCTCCTGGACGTGCGGAAGGGCGAGGACGGCCTCGAACCCGTCACGCGCCTCACGCCGGAGTGCCCGTTCCCCGAGGGCGAGGGCTGGAAGCTTGGCGGCACGTACTGCTCGCCGATGCCCGTGAACGACACGCTCTTCTTCTGCGCCTACTCGGACGAACCGCTGTCGTTCCCGAAGGGTCATCCCCGCAAGCAGCCCGGCTCAAACGGCGCGAGCTGGCCCACGCAGGCCGCATACGGCATCTGGCTCGTCGATACGCTCGGCGGGCGCGAGCTGATCTATCAGGATCCCGAAATCAGCACCTTCAACCCGATTCCGTTTATCAAGCGCACGAAGCCGCCGGTCCTCGCAAGCGTGCTGCCGCCCGCCGCGACGGCGCCCACGAGCGGCGTCTGCTACGTGGAGAACGTGTACGACTCGCGCGTGAAGCTGCCGCCCGGCAGCGTGAAGGCGCTGCGTCTCAACCGCCTCGTGAACCTGCCGATCTGCCGCCGCCGCACGCCGAAGCCGGGGCCTGACCTCGACCTCTACAAGGAGTCGCTTGGCACGGTGAGCGTGGAGGCGGACGGCTCGTGCGCGTTCCGCATCCCGTCCGGCGTGCCCATCCAGCTGCAGGCGCTCGACGCGGAAGGCAAGGCGATCCTCACGATGCGTTCGTTCATCTACGCGCAGAAGGGTGAGATCCAGGGATGCGCCGGCTGCCACGAGGAGAAGAACGCGAGCCGCACGCCCACGTACGTGCCGAAGAACCGCGCGGTGCGCGATCCCGTGCCGGAGGTCGACCTCGGCTACACGGGCGCGTTTAGCTATGCGCGGTCCGTGCAGCCGATCTTCGACCGGAAGTGCATCTCGTGCCACGGACTCTCGGACAAGGCGCCGTTCTCGCTCATCGGCATCGCGGGCCAGACGAATCTCGTGGCGCGCAAGCAGGTGAGCTTCGCGAAGTCCTACAGGGAGACGCACTACTCGAAGCCCTACGACTACTTCGCTGGGGCGAGTCCGCTCACGCAGCGTCTCCGCGCGGGACACGGCGGCGCGAAGTTCACGCCGGAGGAGTGGCGCACGCTTATTCTCTGGATGGACTTCAACGTGCCTGAATACGCGCTGTCGAGCGGTTACGGCTGGAACGGCCCGGATTCGCGCGAGATCGACCCGGCCGGGGAGAAGGCGCTGCGCGCGGCGGTGAAGGAGCGTCTCGGGGCCGCGGTGGCGTCGCAGCCGTTCGACGCGCTCGTGAACCGCGGCGACGAGGCGAAGAGCCGCGTGCTCGACCTCGTGGGACCGGTGGACGCACCGCGCTTCCTCGCGCTCTGCCGCGCGTCCCTCAAGCCGCATCCGTGGCATGACATACAGGGCACCTGCGGGCGCGACGACGCATGCGAATGCCGCAGCTGCTGGGTGCGCCGCGGCGGCTACAACGTTCCGCCAAAACGTTCGCCCGCGCGGCCCTGACGGTCCGCGTGTCCCGCATTGACGCGGCGGCGCGGAAAGGGTATACTTTCAACGTTCGTGAATTGAAAGGAACACAAGAATGCCATCCCTCAAGGACATGCGGGGCAAGGCGAAGGAAGCCGGCCTCATGAAGCTCGACAAGCTGATCGCCACGCGTCAGCGCATCCCCACCTGCGAAATTCCGATCCCGATCCCGGAGCTCTGCGCGCGCTACGAGAAGCTCTACACGGGCGCAATCAATGACGTGATGCGCGAGCTTACGCTCCTCGACCAGAACCTCCCCTCGGACATCATGCCGCTCCGCGACGAGATGACAGTGTGCGGCGAGGCGTTCACCGTGAAGAGCGCCCCGAACGTGATGATCGAGGGCGAGATGACGTTCCGCGCGCAGATGCTCGACGAGTTCAAGCCGAACGGCGTGGTCGTGTGGGACACGTCGAGCGACGTGGAGGCGAGCCTCTGGGGCGGCGTGATGACCGCCACCGCCATTACGAAGGGCATCCGCGGCGCGGTGATCGCGGGCGGCATCCGCGACACGAAGCAGATCCTCGAGCAGAACTTCCCCGTGTTCTACCGCTACCGCACCTCCAACGGCTCGCTCGGCCGCTGCATGATCACGCACTACCAGGTGCCGATCAAGGTCGGCAAGGTCACGGTGCGCCCCGGCGACATCATCTTCGGCGACATCGACGGCGTCCTGTGCATCCCGCGCGAGATCGCCTACGACGTGCTCCTGCGCGCCGAGGGCATCGAGCGCAACGAGATCGACATCTTCAGCTGGGTGCGCCAGGGCGACACCATCAGCGAGATCATCGACAAGGGCGGATACTTCTGATGAAACCGAAGAAGCTGAACATCGAGCTGCCGCCGGCGAGCGCGGCGCGTCCCGCGGAGGCGGCGAAAAAGCTCGTGCTGGGCGAACCCAACCTGCAGTCGCCGTCCGACACGTCCATGGGCATCGCCTGGACCGTCAACGTGCTCGCGAACGGCTGGGTGGAGTACGCCGACAACCCCGAACTCGCGAACGCGAAGAAGACCGTGTGCGGCGGCTTCGGCGTGACGGGCTTCGACGATCGCGTGCTGCAGGTGCGCCTTACGGACCTGCGCCCGAACACCCGCTACTGGTACCGCGTCGCGGCGCAGCACATCGACTACGTCGACAACTACAAGCGTTTCCCGCTGGACGTGGCGAAGGGCGCAGTCCACTCCTTTACCACGCTCGGCGCGCAGGTGCCGTCGCACTTCTGCGTGATGAACGACACCCACGCGCAATGGAAGAGTTTCGCCCTCGTCACGGAGAAGATCTCCGCGCTCAAGCCGTCCGTGACCGTGTGGAACGGCGACGCCTCGAACCTCACCGAGAAGCCGGAGACGGGGATCGGGATATTCCTCGCGCCGCCCATTCCGCATCCGGGCTACGCGGCCGACGTGCCCGTTCTCTGGAACAACGGAAACCACGACTTCCGCGGCATCTGGAACCGCCGGCTCGACTACTTCATGATGACGCGCCTCCCCTCGGAGCGTTCCGCGCGCGACTGGGCGCTCACCCGCAACTGGGCCGTGCGCGTGGGCGACATCGCGATGATCGGGCTCGACACGGGCGAGGACAAGCCCGACTGCCATCCGCAGTTCGCGGGACTCGTCTGCTGCGAACCGTACCGCGTGGCGCAGACGCAGTGGCTCGTGGACCAGTTCAAGCGCCCGGAGATCGCGAACGCGCCGTACATCGTGGCGACCTGCCACATCCCGCTCTTCGACCCGCGTCCCGACGAGCACCCCGGCGGCCTGATCGACGACGGGGGCGGTAAGTACCGGACGGCATACGCCGCGTGGGAGAAATCGTGCGCCGACCAGTGGGGCCCGGTGTTCGCGCTGAACGGCGTGCAGCTCGTGATCGCCGCCCACCAGCACCGCTACCGCTTCGACCCCGCCACTGCCGAACGCCCCTGGGCGCAGATCGTCGGCGGCGGTCCCGAGATGACGCCGACCGCGCCCGACCGTTTCCCCACGGTGGTCGAGGGGAAGGTCGCCGGCGGCGAGCTGAAGATCACCGTCCACAACATCAAGACCGGCTCCGTGCAGGCGGAGCACGCGTTCAAGCCGCGCACGTAGCGGCGGAAGGAGGCAGCATGAAGAACAACTGCGTGTTCTGCGCGATCGCCGAGGGCGAAATCCCGAGCTTCAAGGTGTACGAGGACGACCTCGTGCTCGCCTACCTCGACATCAACCCGTTCTCTGAGGGACACACCCTCGTGATTCCGAAGGTCCACTACACGGGCCTCCTGGACACGCCCGCCGACGTCCTGAAGGAAATCGTCGTGCGCGTGCAGAAGGTGGCCGCACACCTGAAGGAGGCGTTGCCGTGCGACGGGTTCAACGTCCTCCAGAACAACGGCGCCGCGGCCGGGCAGACCGTGCCGCACGTCCATTTCCACATCGTGCCCCGGTACGGCGCGGGCGACGGCGAGATTGCCTTCGCGAACCACGAGGGGAAGATGGACGCGCTGGCGGCGCTCGCGGCGCGCATTCGGATGTGACCGACATGGACGTGCCCGAGATCAAATACGAGACCGACGACTTCGGCGACATCCTGCGGAAGGACGCGCGCTTTGATTCGCGCGCCTACGACTTCGTGCTGCAGGTCATCTCCGAGGCTTCGGCGTCCGCCAAGGGACACGTCACCGGCGCCGAACTGCTCGACTGGTTCCGCGACCTCGCGCTCGACGCCTACGGTCCGATGGCCTACGCCGTGCTGACGGATTGGGGCGTGAAGACGTGCGAGGACGTCGGCGACATCGTATTCAATCTCTACAATGCCAAACGGATCGCGAAGACCGATTCGGACTCTCCCGCCGACTTCATCGGCGGCTTTGATTTCCGCGAGGAGTTTCTCGGGCCCTTTGAGGCGTGAACGGAGTGCGCGGACCATGGAGATGATTGACGGAAAGCCGGTGAACGTGGACGTCGCGAAGCGCGACTTCAAGTACTACATCTTCGATTGGGACGACAACATCCTCCACATGCCCACGCGCATCTACCTCGAAAAGCTCAGCTGCGACGGGGTATGGCGTCCTGTATCCGTCTCCACCAGCACCTTCGCGCTCGTGCGCACCGACGTGGAGCACTACCGCATGCCGCGCACCGGCGGACGCGAGGCCGCGTTCCGCGACTTTCAGGACGCGCCGGACGCGCGCACGGGCGACCTCGCGTTCATCCGCGACACGAAGAGCGCCCTCGCGCGCATCGCCGCGGGCGAGGCGCCCGGTCCGTCCTTCGAGACTCTGCGCAAGACGCTGCGGGAAGGGCGCATCTTCGCCATCGTCACCGCGCGCGGACACGCCGCCGAGACGATCCGCGAGGCGGTGAACATCTTCATCGACAGCGTCCTTACCCCGGCGGAGCGCGCCGAGATGATGGCCAATCTCCGCGGATACCGTTACTGCTTCGACAAGGTGGAGACGTTCGGCACAGACGAGGAGGAGCTCGACTACTTCCTCTCCATGTGCCGCTACCACGCCGTCACGAACCCCGACTTCAAGGAGCGGCTCGCGTACGACGACGACTTCGGCGCCCGTTTTGCCGAGGCGACCACCGAACAAAAGCCGGAGCTCGCCAAGGAGTTCGCCATCCGCGACTTCGTGGAGCACCTCTTCCGCACGCTCCAGCGCACGAATGCGCTCGGACACCAAGTGGCGGTGGGCTTCTCCGACGACGACGCCGGCAACGTGGCTGCTGTCTCCGACTACATCCGCAGCGAGCTCGCGCGCCGTTTCGGCGGTTTCAAGTTCGTCGTCTACGACACGAGCGACCCGTCGCTCTCGAACGGACGCAAGGTCACCGTGGCCGGGCAACTCACCCTGCCGGGCTTCTGATTTCCCGCTTTTGACATTTTTCTGACATGCTGCGGACGTTCTCCTGACGCATTTTCGCCGAGCGGGAGGTATACTGTGCGGCACAGACCGAAGGAGCCCACATGAAGACAACCCTGCTCGTGCTGATATTCGGCGTCGGACTCTCCGCCGCCGCGTTCGACGACGGTTTCGCGCCGTATAGGACGATTATCGACCGGATGCCGTTCGGTCGTCCGTCCGCCGCGCATGCGCCGACGGCGGCCGGAGCCGAGGCGCTTTACGTGGGTGACGCGTCCTCGCGAGAGGATAGCGGCCCCGAATACGAGAAAGCCGCCGCGCGCATCCGCGCGTCGGTGCGCGTGTGTGCGGTGAATGCGCCGCCCGGCGCCGAGCCGGTGGTGGGCTTCGCGGACACGACGCAGAATCCGCCGCGGTACCACCTTCTCGCGCAGGGGCAGTCGGCAGACGGCTGGACGGTGGTAACGATCGACGTCGCCTCGTGTCGCGCCGTGTTGGCGCGCGACGGCATCTCGGTGAACCTGCGCCTCGGCGCCGTTCCGTCCTCAAAGTGACCAGAATGCGGTATGACCTTCTGTCAGGACACGGGATCCCAGCTGAGGTCGAGGCGGCGGGGGGTATCTGCGGGCGGCGTGAAGCGGCGGGGCACGGCGCGCGTGGTGATCCAGAGGCCGTCCAGCGGGAAGGTGGTGAAGGGGGTGCCGTTGGGCCCCGTGATGTCTGCGGTCACGGCAAGTTGCGACCCTCCCGTGGCGGGTGGCGTGATGGAAATGAAGAGCGGGGTGGATTGTTGCTCGAGAAACTCGACGGGCAGGGAGCTGTCGGCGAGGAAGGCGAGGTTGTCTGGCGAATTCTCAGGTGAGGCGACGGCGCGGACGACGCCGAGGTCGGCAAGCTCCGCAAGGGCGGCCCGGTTGAAGGCGTAGAGAGTCCAGTCGGACGAGATGTCCGACACTCCGACCTGGCGCAGGAGGTGAAGTGTGGCGAGGTCGCTTGCCTCCCAACGCGTGTAGCCGGCGCGTAGAAGGTGCTTTACGGTCGTGCGCAGGGCGGGAACGTCGCGTTCGTGCGTGAACACGGGCAGGGCGAGGCGCACGGGGAGACCAGCAAATGGCGTGAGTGCGGCCTCCACCGCGCGTCCCGAGAGGTGTCCGATCGACAGCACGATTTCGGCGAAGCGCGCGGCATCGGCGGGAAGGGGTTGGTCGAGGCGTTGTTTGAGGGTGGTGAGGGCGGGCGGTCGCGCAGGAGCGCGCAGCTCCCCGTTATGCGGTCGCGCAGGAGCGCGACCCTCCCCGAGGGCGGCGGCGATCTTCTGGGCGCGTACGGCGTCGCGTGCGGCGTCAAGGCGCTCCACGAGCTCGCGGCGCAGGTCGTTGAGGAGCGAGGCGGGGGCGAAGAGATGGTCGGGGTCGAGCAACGTGAGGTTACGGAGCGACCAGTCCGTGCCGCCCATGCGCGCGAAGGCCTTTTCAACGGCGGCGGCCGTGCGCTCGGGGTGTTGGGCGGGCGTGAGGGCCGCGCGTGTCGTGGCCTGTACTGCCAGGCGGGTCGAGCTTGTCGCAGTCTGCACGGTGATGCCGTCGGGGGCGAGCGTGACCGTGAGATCCACGGGCGTGCCGGAGGTGACATCGGAGGGACGGAAGGAAGGTATCGGGAAGCGGCGCTTCACCTCGTTGGAGGCGGAGCAGTACACCGTGGCGCCGTTGAGGGGCGGAAGGTCGGCGAGACGGTCGTCGGGCACGCGTACTTCGATGTCGGCGCCGGGCCGGACGTCGAACACGGGCTTGCGCGAGATGGCCAGGCGCATTTCGGCGATGCCGAAGCCGAAGGGCTTCTCGCCTTTCACGGTGAACTGGAGTCCGTCATGGCGCTCGAGTGCGCGATTCGTGTGGAAGCGCAACCAGGAGCGTCCCTCGCGGTCCTTCGTGAGCCGCTTGACCGTGCCGACGGGCGTGCCGAGGTGTCCGAGCGACGTGGAGTCGATGGGGTCGTCCGGCGTGCCGTGGATGTAGAGGGTCGTCGTGCGGCGCGAGAACACGGTCTCGAGGTCGGCGCGCGTGGTGGTGACGGGCGCGCCGTCGAGCAGCTGGCGGTAGCGGCTCGTGACGGAGGCGACGTAGAGCGGCGACTTCATGCGCCCTTCGATCTTGAGGGAGGCGACGCCGGCGTCCTTGAGGGCGTCGAGGCAGTCGTCGAGGCGCAGGTCGCGCATGGAGAAAGGGAGCGTCTTCGCGCCGTCTTCGCCGGCGTAGGAAAGCCGGCAGCAATAGGCGCATTTCCCGCGGTTCCCGCTGCGGTTCTTTTCCATGGCGGAGAAGAGGCAGAGTCCCGAAATCGAGTAGCAGAGCGCGCCGTGCACGAACACCTCGATCTCTGTGCCGCACCGGCGCGTGATTGCGCGGATTTCCTCGAGGGAAAGTTCGCGTGCAAGCACCACGCGCGTGAAGCCGAGTTCCTTCAGGGCGAGCACGCCCTCGAGATTGTGCGCGACGAGCTGCGTAGAGGCGTGGAGTTGAAGGGCGGGAAAGTGCGTGCGGACCAGCCGGGCAATGCCGAGATCCTGCACGATGAGCCCGTCGGGGCGCAGTTCGTCGAGCAGGGCGAGGCGTTCGACGGCGGCGGGGAGGTCGGCGTCGTCGATGACGGTGTTGAACGTCACATAGACCTTGCGGTCGCGGGGATGCGCCCAGGCGAGGAGGTCGCGCAACTGGGCGACGGAGAGGTCCGCGCCGGCCTGGAAGGCGGCGAGCGCCGTCTCAAATGATCCGGCGGGTGCGAGAAGTTCGATGTCGTGCATGACGGCTGTTAGTTTACCATATTTTCCGCGACCGTAGCGCGAACCACCTCGTGTTTTACGAGCGTAGCGCGCGAAAGTAAAACGTACATGGGAATAGGGGATTGCGACCGTCGTTTGGAAATGGTATCATAAGCGCGCACATGAGGCCAGAAAACGGAAAGAGGCTGCGATGACGGCAAATGACGCATTCAAGAAGCGTCTGAAGCGGCGCGAGGACATGTTCCTGCGGCGGCTGTTCGGCATCCTCGCGAAGATGGCGAAGGCCGACGGGAAGGTGGACGCCTGGGAGGTGCATGCCGCCGAAGGCGCCTTTGCGCGGTTCCCGCGCGCGGCGGCGCGCCGGGCATTCTGCAAAGGCGTGTTCAATTCATCGAAGGACGGCCGCAGCTCGGTCTGCCGGCTGGCAGAGGAGTTCGCGAGTAGCTGGGCCCGTCCCGACGACTGCTTTGCCGTTTACGAACTTCTGTGGGACATCGCCTGCGCGAAAGGCGTGCTCAATCCGGCGCACAAGGAAATCCTCCGCACGGTATGCGTGTCTCTCAAGTTGCCGGAACCGTACTTCGGGATTTTCTACCGCAAGCGGCGGTCGACGTTTCGCGAAGTCGCGCCGGAGGAGGCGTCCGGCACGAACGGTCGGCAGGGACGGACTGCGGGCGGGCCGAAGAACGCGCGTGAATCCTCGAATCGCCGTCGTCGCCCCTCGCCTCCTCCTCCCAGGCAAAAGACGCCGCTGGAGAAGGCCTACGAACTGTTGAAATGCCGGCCCTCGGACGGCAACGACGTCGTGCGTCGCGCCTATCGCGCCGCCGCCAAAACATATCATCCGGACATGCTCCGCGCGGCTTCCGCGTCGGAGGCGCAGATCAAGAAGGCCACCGAGATGATGGCGAAAATCAATTCCGCCTGGGATTTGATCAAGGAATCTCGCGGGTTGTAGGCGGGGGGCGCGTCCAGTTTTTCATCGCGAAAAGACAAAATGAAGGACAAGGAGCAACATGATCAAGGAAAAATTCGATTTGACAGGTAGGACGGCGCTCGTGACGGGGAGCGCGCGCGGCATCGGCCGCGCGATCGCCGCCGCGTACGCCGAGTTCGGCGCGCGTGTGATCGTGCACGGCGTGAAGCCGAGCGGCCCATTGGAGGAGAGCCTCGCGGCCGTGCGCGCGTACAATCCCGCCTGCGACGCCGTGACGGGCGATTTGGGCGATCCCGCCGCCGTGGAGGCGATCTTCGCGCGGCTGCGGGAGATCGACGCTCTGCCCGACATCCTCGTCGCCAACGCGTCCATCCAGATGAACATCCCCTGGTCGGAGTTCGACCTCGCCGAGGCGCACCGCGAGATGGAAGTGAACTTCCACGCGACGCTCCGGATGTTCCAGCTCGCGTACCCGAAGATGAAGGCGCAGGGGTGGGGACGCCTCATCGCCGTGGGCAGCGTGCAGGAGCCGCGTCCGCACCCGCAGATGTGCGCCTACGCCGCCTCCAAGGCTGCGCAGGAGAATCTCGTGCGGAACGTGGCGCGCCAAGTCGCGCGCGAGGGCATCACCGTGAACAACCTCTGTCCGGGCGTGTTCGCCACCGACCGCAACGCGGAGGCGCTTGGCAACCCCGTGTATGCGGAAAAGGTGATGAACGCGATCCCGATGCACGACTACGCGCGTCCCGAAGATGCCGCCGGCACCGCGCTGCTGCTCGCCTCCGACGCCGGGCGCTACATCACCGGCGCAACCATCATCATCGACGGCGGACTGCGTCTGCCGGGTTGATGCGCGTTTGCTTGTGGAATCGGCGCCTTAGCCGATGATCTTCAGCGCGCCCGTGGGGCAGTTGTCCGCGCAGAGGTGGCAGTCCTTGCACACCGCCGTGGCGGCCGGGTTCTGGAACTCTGGCTTGATGACCGTCTTGAAGCCGCGACCGACGAGGCCCAGCAGACCCTGCTTCGCCTGTTCGGCGCAGACGCGCACGCACAGGTTGCAGAGAACGCACTTGCGCTGGTTGCGCTCGATCGTGACGAGCTTCTGCTCCGTGAAGCCGGGATGGAAGTCGCCGCGGAGACGCTGCGTATCCGCCTGCACGAGGTTCGCGTAGCGGATGAGCTTGCAGTCCTCGAAGTCGTGGCAGCCGCACTCCAGGCAGCGCTTGGCCTCCGCCTGGGCAGCCTCCACGGAAAGGCCGAGGTTGACCTCCTTGAAGTCGTGCTTGCGCTCTTCGGCAGGACGCTGTGGCATCACGGCGCGCGCGATGCGCGGACGGTCCTCGAAATCCTTCTCGGTGAGGTTGCGCTCGGAGAGGATCGGCTTGACGGGCCTGTACTCGCCGCCGCGCAGGTAGGCGTTCACGGCGAGCGCGGCCTCGTTGGCCTGCGCGATTGCGCCGATTGCGATGCCCGCGCCCTTGTTCACCGTGTCGCCGCAGGCGAACACGCCGGGAAGGGTGGTTGAGAAGTTGCCCTCGTCGGCGGCGATCGTGCCCTTGGGCGTCTGCGGCAGGTCCGCGAACCCCTCGGGGTCGTTGCGCTGGCCAATGGCGGCGATCACGCTGTCGAGCGCGATCTCCTCGAACTTGCCGGGCACGGGGACGGGCTTGCGGCGTCCGCGCTCGTCGGGCTCGCCGAGCTCCATCACCTGGAGGCGCATG
This sequence comes from uncultured Lentisphaerota bacterium, assembly GCA_900320225.1. Lineage (GTDB taxonomy): Bacteria > Verrucomicrobiota > Kiritimatiellia > RFP12 > UBA1067 > RUG572. The sequence goes on along the minus strand of ONRL01000143.1, from coordinate 3,183 downwards.
CCGCACACCTTGCCGTCCTTGCCGAGGATTTCATCCGGCGCGTAGAGGAACTTGAACTTGACGCCTTCCTCCTCGGCCTCCGTGATCTCGACGTCCTCCGCCGGCATCTCCTTGCGAGTGCGGCGGTAGACCACGAACACCTCTTTCGCGCCCACGCGCACCGCGGTGCGGCAGGCATCCATCGCGGTGTTGCCGCCGCCGACGATCGCCACGCGCTCGCCGATGTCCGGCTTCTCGCCGGTGACGACCGCGCGGAGGAAGTCGATGCCGCCCCACACGCCCTTGAGGTCCTCGCCCTTGACGCGCATTGCAGTCGACTTCCACGCGCCGTTCGCCACGATCACCGCGTCGAACCACGAGCGGAACTTCGCGAAGTCCGCGTCGCGTCCGATCTTGAAGTTGTTGATGAAGTTGACGCCCAGCGCCTCGATGGCGTCCGTCTCGGCCTTGAGGATCGCCTTGGGCAGGCGGTACTCGGGGATGCCATAGCGGAGCATGCCGCCCATTTCGGGCATCTGGTCGTAGACGGCCACCATGTGTCCCCACTGCGCGAGCTTGAACGCGGCGGTGAGACCGGCGGGACCGCCGCCGATGATGCCGACCTTCTTGCCCGTGGGCGCGGCCACCTTGATCGGGTGCTCGTTGCCGTCCTTGCGCACCTGGTCGGCGGCGAAGTACTTGAGCTGCGCGATGGAGATCGGCTGCTCCACGAGGTTGCGGCGGCACGCCTTCTCGCACGGATGCGGGCACACGCGGCCGATGGCGGCGGGAAGCGGGAACGTCTCCTTCACCGTGGCGACAGCGTCCGCGAAGCGTCCTTCCGCGATTTCCTTCACGTACTTCTGGCAGTCCGTGTGGGCGGGGCAGTTGAGCTTGCAGGGGCCCTGGCAGTCGCCGTCGTGGTCGCCCATCAGGAGCTCCAGCGCGAGCTTGCGCGTGGCGAGCGCCTTTTCGCTCTTCGTGTGGACTACCATGCCGGGCGCGACCTTCGCGGAGCAGGCGCGGAGCATCTTGGGGCAGTTCTCCACCTCCACCACGCACACGCCGCACGCGCCGTAGGGCCCGAGTTCCTTCAGGTAGCACAGGTTCGGGATGTCGATCCCGGCCGTCTTCGCCGCCTCGAAGATGGTGGTGCCCGCCGGCACGCTGACGGACTGGCCGTCGATTTCAAGGGTAATCATTTCGGTATCCATTTTGCAAATCCTTTCACCCAACAACTATCGCGCCAAACTTACATGTCGCGGCGCACTGACCGCACTTGATGCACTTCGACTGGTCGATCACGTGCGGCTGTTTTACCGTGCCCGTAATCGCGCCCACGGGGCACTTCTTCGCGCACATCGTGCAGCCCTTGCACTTCGCGGGGTCGATCTCGTACTTCTTCAGCGCCGCGCACTCGTGCGCCGGGCAACGCGCCTCGCGGATGTGGGCGTCGTACTCGTCGCGGAAGTAGCGGATCGTGGTGAGGACGGGGTTCGGGGCCGTCTGGCCGAGGCCGCAGAGCGCGCCCGCCTTGATGCCGTTGCAGAGTTCCTGCAGCAGCTCCACGTCACCCTCCTTGCCCTTGCCCTCGGTAATGCGCGTGAGAATCTCGTGCATGCGCTTCGTGCCGATGCGGCAGTGGACGCACTTGCCGCAGCTCTCCTTGGCCGTGAAGTCGAGGAAGAACCGCGCCATGTTCACCATGCAGGTGTGGGAGTCCATCACCACCATGCCGCCGGAGCCCATGATCGCGCCGGTCGCGCCGAGCGCCTTGTAGTCGATCTTCGTGTCAAGCAGGTGCTCGGGGATGCAGCCGCCGGAGGGTCCGCCCATCTGCACGGCCTTGAACGTGCCGCCGTCGCGGATGCCGCCGCCGATGCCGAAGATCACGTCGCGGAGCGTAAGGCCCATCGGGATCTCCACGAGGCCGCCGCGCTTGATCTTGCCGGTGAGCGCGAACACCTTGGTGCCCTTGCTCGTCTCGGTGCCCATCGCGGCGAACGCGGCGCCGCCGTTGAGGATGATCCACGCGACGTTCGCGAACGTCTCGACGTTGTTGATGTTCGAGGGGGCCTGCGTGTAGCCCTTTTCCGCCGGGAAGGGCGGCTTCAGGCGCGGCATGCCGCGGTTGCCTTCAAGCGATTCAATGAGAGCCGTCTCCTCGCCGCACACGAACGCGCCCGCGCCCGCCTTGATGCGGATGTCGCAGGAGAAGCCGCTGCCGAGGATGTTCTCGCCGAGAAGTCCGGCCTTCTTCGCAGCCGCGAGCGCCTTTTCGAGACGCACGATCGCGAGCGGGTACTCGGCACGCACGTACACGAACGCCTTGGTGGCGCCGATCGCATAGGCGGCGATCAGCATGCCCTCGATGAGGGAGTGCGGGTCGCTCTCGATCACCGCGCGGTCCATGAACGCGCCGGGGTCGCCCTCGTCGGCGTTGCAGATGAGGTACTTCTGCTCGCCTTTGGCGTTGCGCGCGGCGTTCCACTTGAACCAGGTGGGGAAGCCCGCGCCGCCGCGTCCGGCGAGGCCGGACACCTTGATCTCGGCGATCACGTCCTCCGGCGTCATCGCGAGGACCTTGCGGATGGCCTTGTAGCCGTCCACCGCCTCGTAGGCGGCGATGTCCTCGGGGTCGATGAGACCGCAGTGCCGGAGCGCGATGCGCGTCTGCTTCTCCAGGAACTCCCTGTCGTCCGCAGAAATCTCGTACTTGGCGAGCGGCGCGAGGTCGCCCGTCTTGGCCGCCTCATAGAGCGCGGGGGCGGCCGCCTCGTCAACCTTCACGAGGCGCTTCACGAGCGTGCCGCCGTCGTAGACGTCCACGATCGGCTCCAGGTAGCACATGCCGATGCAGCCGGTGATGCCGACCCCGACCGCGCCGTCCGCGTTCAGCTTCTCGACGGCCGCGCGCACCTTGCGCGCGCCGGCGGCGATGCCGCAGCTTCCTTCTCCGAAAACGAGCTTCATTTCGACGCCTCCCTGATCTTGCGCACGATGTCCTTGGCCTTGGCGGGCGTGAGAGAGCCGTACGTGTCCTCGTTGATCATCATCACGGGCGAGAGCGAGCAGCACCCGAGGCAGGCGACCGTCTTGATGGAAAAGAGACCGTCGTCGGTCGTCTCGCCGTCGCCGACGCCCAGCTCCTCCACGAGCGCCTTCTCGATGGAGTCCGCGCCGTTCACGTGGCAGGCCGTGCCC
>ONRL01000004.1 GCA_900320225.1 uncultured Lentisphaerota bacterium | reverse complement strand
CGGCCACTACCGGGCGCTCGGGTTCCTGCCCGTCATTCCGTACTTCGGCTGGGAGTCGCACTGCATGATCGGCAACCATTCCGTCCCCGTGATCGTGGACGCCTACAAGAAGGGTTTCCGCGGCTTCGACGTGGACCTCGCATTCGAGGCGGTCACGAACTCGCTCACCGTCACGCACACGGATCCGTTCGGCCGGCAGAAGATCAAGGAGAACTGGGACCTCTACGACCGCTACGGCTACTATCCCTACGACAAGATCCGCGGCGAGAGCGTGAGCCGTACGCTCGAGTGCGGCTTCGACGACTGGTGCGCGGCGGAGTTCTGCCAGGCGCTCGGGCGCGGCGACGAGGCGTTCTTCCGCAGGCGCGCCGGATACTGGAAGAACGTGTTCGACAAGGAGATCGGATTCATGCGCGGCAAGAGTACGGAGGGAAGGTGGCGCATGCCGTACGATCCGTTCCACCTCGGCCACGGCGGCGATACCGCCAACGACTTCACGGAGGGCAACGCCTTCCAGTACACGTGGCACGTGCTGCAGGATCCGCAGGGGCTCATCGAGGCGATGGGCGGACGCCCGGCGTTCAAGCAGAAACTCAGATCTCTTTTCATCCAGCCCGAGCGTACCGAGGGCATGGGCTTCGTGGGCGACGTGACGGGACTCATCGGGCAGTATGCGCACGGCAACGAGCCGAGCCACCACGTGGCGTATTTCTTCACGCTTGCGGGTGCGCCGCGCCGCACGGCGGACGTGGTGCGCGAGGTGTGCGACCGCTTCTACGGCGTGAAGCCGGGCGACCTCTGCGGCAACGACGACTGCGGGCAGATGAGCGCGTGGTACGTGTTCGCCGCGATGGGCTTCTACCCGTTCAACCCGTGCGGGGGCGACTACGTGCTCGGCGCCCCGCAATTCCCCAAGGTCGTGATCCACCTGGGAGGGTCGCGCTCCTGCGCGACCGCAACGGGAGGGTCGCGCTCCTGCGCGACCGCGGACGCGCAGGAGCGCGTCCCTCCCAAGCAATTCACCATCATCGCGAGAAACCTCTCGCGCCGGAACAAGTACGTCAGATCCGCCACGCTCAACGGAAAACCGCTTGAGGGACCCGTCATCCGCCATGCCGACATTGTCGCCGGCGGCGAACTCGTCTTTGAAATGGAGCGCTAAGCGTCCAAGGAAGGAAAACAAAGCATGAAACACATCGTCGTATTGGGCAGCACGAACACGGACATGGTGGTGACGGGGCAGAAAATCCCCGTGCCCGGCGAGACCGTCACGGGCGGCCGCTTCCTCATGAACCCGGGCGGGAAGGGCGCCAACCAGGCCGTGGCCGTGGCACGCCTCGCGTCCGAGGACACGCGCTGCGTGTTCATCGCGAAGGTCGGCGACGACCTCTTCGGGAGCGACTCGCGCGCGCGGTTCGAGTCGGACGGCATCGTCCCCCGCCTGATCGTTGATCCGGAAACGCCGAGCGGCGTGGCGGTGATCATGGTGGACGCGCAGGGTCAGAACTGCATCTCCGTGGCGCTCGGCGCGAACGGCACGCTCGTACCGGCGGACGTGGAACCGCACCGCGCGGAGATTGAGTCCGCCTCGGCGCTCCTCATGCAGCTCGAGACGCCGCTCGAGACCGTGCTGTACGCCGCGAAGGCCGCGCACGCGAAGGGCGTGCCGGTGATCCTCAACCCAGCGCCCGCGCGCGAGCTTCCCGCCGAGCTGTACGCCCAGCTCGACTGGATTACGCCGAACGAGACGGAGGCCGAGCTCCTCACCGGCGTGAAGGTGGTGGACGAGGCGAGCGCGGCCGCCGCGGCGCGCGTCCTGAAAGACCGCGGCGTGGGGCACGTGATCGTCACGATGGGGGCGGCTGGCTGCTGGTGCGAGGGAATGCATCCCTCCGTGCCCGTCAAGGCCGTGGACACCACGGCGGCAGGTGACACGTTTAACGGCGCGTTCGTGGCGGCGCTTTGCGAAGGGCGCGCGGTGGACGACGCCATATCCTTCGCGTCGAAGGCCGCCGCGATCTCCGTGACCCGCCCCGGCGCGCAGTCCTCCGTGCCACACCGCCGCGAGCTGTGAAGATTGTCATTCCCCCGTGGGCGTCACGGAGGAATTTTCTGTGTAAGATTTTTCACATGGGGGCGAATAAGGGGTAGAACAAGAAAGGTCTTACACAGATGAACATAAAACGAATAGTCGTTACCGGCACGGTGGCTACTCTCCTCATCGGATTGGCCACAACGGGCTCGGCGCTCGTGTGGATGCACGGGAAGGTCCGCGCCCTGGAACAGGAACGCGCCCAATTGGCGCAGAAGGTCGAGGAGGCGGCCTCGGCCCTCTCCAGGCGACGGGTTGGGAAGACGCCGCCCGTGAAGAAATCGCCTGCAAAGAAGCCGCGCGTCCAGACCGATCAGAGGCTTGTTGAATATGCCGTGAAAAACGGTGACGACATCGTCTCCATCGCAATCGCGGTCGGCATCTCCCCCAGCCACCTCATGGATATCAACGACCTGAAACCCGAGGATGAGCTGAAGTCGGGCATGACCTTGAAGATTCCCGCCGACAAGGCCCGGGGCCTTCTCGGGTTTGACTGCAGGGAGGCCTCAGGACAGGACGATACGGCGGCCACGAACGCGCCCTCTGCGGCGCTTGGCGTTGTGAACACGACGTACGACGGCGAGACCAAGTTGCGCGTATGCCTGTCGCAGCGTCCCGACATGGATGTGATACGGCACTACGTCAACGTGGAACCGCTGCAGGAGGGGAACGTCTCGTTCGCATACGTGACGGAGTACAACTACCGTACGAAGGAATTCGACCCGATCGTGGTCATCACGGGCGAATACGCCCACCGCACGAACGTGACGCTGCGCGTCCGGAAGGGCCTGCCGCCATACGGAAAGGGCGCGAACCCCTCGCCCGAGGGCGCGCTCAAGGAGGACTACGTCTACACCTTCACGCGCAAGGACCGCGACCCCTACGTGAGTTTTGCGGACGGCGGGCGCTACCTGCCCCCCGGCGGCAAGCGGCTTCTGAAGCTGGAGTCCGTGAACGTGGGGAAGATCAATACGAACATCATGCGCGTGGAGCCGCGGAACATCGTGCAGCTCCTTGCGCGCGAAGAAGGCACCTACTCCCGATATGAGTGGAAGCGCGACGTGGATGACGAGGAGACCGCCGAACTCGCCGGCGCCGGCGAGGAGCGGAAGTTCACGTGCCCCAACCGCCTCAACGAGAAGGAATTCACCTTCCTTCCCCTCAAGATGAACGACGGCAAGGCCACGAACGGCGTGTTCCTCGTGAGCATCCTCAACGCCGACAAGGCGCGGGACGACTATCGGTGGAATGACGACTACAACCCGTGCCATTTCCGCCTGGTGTGCCTCTCCGACCTCGGCCTCAGCGTGCGTTCGATCGGCAAGGAAGGTCTGGGCGTGTGGGTAACGTCGCTCATGAAGGGCACGCCCGTGGGCGGCGCGCAGGTGGAGGTCTACTCCAAGTCCAACACAAAGGTCATGGAGGGCGTGACGGACGCCCAAGGCTGGTGCCGCCCCGCACGCGTTGACAAGGGCGAACCGTTCGCCGTCGTCGTGCGGTCGGCCGCCGGAGACGACACGACCTTCCTCGCGCTCCGCGACTCGATGATGGTGGACGAATCGTACGCCGATGGTGCGCGCGACTCGTTCCTCGGCGAAAAGGAGTCTACCGCCTTCTGCTGGACCGACCGCGGCATCTACCGCCACGGCGAGAAGATCTTCGTGCACGTCATCACCCGCACCGGCGCGCGCCGCGCGCCGCCGCAGATGCCGGTGGCTCTCCGCCTCGTCAACCCCGACGGCAACACCTACGCGACCGTGACGAAGACCACCGACGGCGAAGGCACGGTCGCCTACGACGGATTCGCCGTGCCCGACGACCAGCCGAGCGGCGACTGGACCATCGTCGCGGAGATACCCGGCAAGAACGGACGGCACCTTGGCGAGACGGACGTCAAGATCGAGGAGTTCGCCCCGCCGCAGATCCGCGTGGCCGTGGACACGACAACCTCCCTCGACCCCACGAACTTCGCCTTCACGGTCAAGGCGGAGCACCTCTTCGGCGGACCCGCCCAGGGACTCTCCTGCGAGGGCGCGGTCGTGTTCGAGGACGTGCCGTTCGCGCCCGCGAAGTGGAAGGGCTGGCGCTTCGGAAACGAGAACCTCGGGCTCCGGCCCAACTTCCGGACGCTGGACCGGAACTGCCTTGCGGCCGATGGCTCGTTCTGCTACGTGGCGCCGATCTGGGCGGACTACGGCCTCCCGAAGGCGGCCGTCCGCGCGACGGCGCAGGGAACGGTGTTCGAGGACGGCGGCCGCCCGGCGACGGCGCGGAAGAGCGCCGTGCAGCACTTCTATCCGTTCTACATCGGCTCGACGGCGACGAGCAGCATGAAGCTCGAGAAGGGCATCCGCCCGCGCGTGTCCGTGGCGTGCGTCGCCCCCGACGGCACCCGCCTCGCCGAGGCGCGCACGCTGACGGCGCAGATCGAGCGCGTCGATACGGTGTACTCGTACCGCAAGAAGCCGGACGGCTGGCAGGCGTGGGACTGCGACCGCGTGAACGTGCTCGTAGCGTCCAACATCGTCGTCAAGACCTCCACCAACGAGAACTCCATCCTCGAGATGCCGCTGGACAAGGCCGGCGACTACGTGCTGACGATCAAGGATGCCGATTCGGCCGCTTCCTTCGCCCTGAACTTCTACCTCTGCGACTGGGGCGACAACGTGGTGCGCGCGCCGCTCACGAACCCGAGCGAGGTGACGGTGGTGCCGGACAAGGCGCACTACCGCGTGGGCGAGTCGCCGCGTCTCACGGTCAAGGCGCCGTTCGCCGGTTACGCGCTCGTCTCGGTCCTGCGCGAGAAGGAGGTCTACACCGAGGTGCTGAACCTGACGAACGCGACGAGCGAGGTGGCGCTGCGTCCCGTGACCGCCGATCAGGCGCCGAACCTTGACGTGTACGTCTCCGTGGTGCAGAGCGTGGCGGCCAACGCGCGCCACCTCGCCGTCCGCGCACACGGGCAGACCACGGTGTCGATCCGTCCCGAGGAGAACGAGGTGCCGGTGGAAATCGACGCGAAGGTCGTCGGCTTCCGCGAGGTCAACGTGGACGTGACGGCACCGCGCGCGACGGTGGCGGTGGTGACGGTCGTGGACGAGGCGATCAACCTTCTCTGCGGCGGCGGAACGCCCGATCCCATCGGGTACTTCTCGGAAGTTCGCGGTGCCGACCATCCGCTCCACGACCTCTACCGCCGCATCCTGCCGGTGGTGGGCGAGGACGAACTGCGCGTGAACGGCGTGAAGACCGGCGGCGGGTTCGGTGCGGAGCTGCTGGGACGCGTGAGCCCCGTCCCCACGCGCCGGTTCAAGCCGCTCGCGCTCTGGAGCGGACGTGTCCCGGTGGTGGACGGCAAGGCCCGCGCCTCCTTCAAGCTGCCCGAGTTTGTGGGCGAGGTGCGCGTGACGGCCGTTGCGTACAGCGCGTCGGCGGCCGGCGCGGCGTCCGTGCAGCGCAAGGTCACGCCGAAGCTCGTCGCGATGCCCGACGCCCCGCGCTTCGTGGCGCCGAGCGACGTGTTCGAGGCCACGCTGCCGGTCCACAACCGCAGCGGCGCCGACGCCACGTTCGCCTGGAGCATCTCGACGAACGGCGCGGCGATCGCGGAGTCCGCGAAGGTCGCGCTCGCGAAGGACGCGTCCACGAACATCGTCGTGCGCCTGACCGCGCCGAAGGATCCGGGCGAACTGGAGATCGCCTACCGCGTGAACGGCATGGGAGAGGACCACTGCAAGACGATCCAGCTACCGGTCCGCCCCGCCGTGGCGTGGATCGAGACGGCCGGCGTGGTGCCGGAAAGCCAGTGGACGCCGCCGACGTCCGGGCGCTGGACGTCCAGGACGTTCGACTCGCCGATCGGCGAGCTCTCCCGCGCGCTCGAATGGCTGGCGGACTATCCGCATGGCTGTCTGGAGCAGACCTCCTCGCGCATCTTCCCGCTCGTCGGCGCGGGCGGCATTCTCAACACCGTCACGCCGAAGGGCAAGGACTATGTGGCCGCTGGCGTCAAGCGCGTGGAGTCGATGATCCGTCAGAATGACTTCGTGATGTGGCCTGACTGCACCTACGCGCCGTGGGACCGCGAGGTGTCGCTCTACGCCGCGCACTTCCTGCTGGAGGCGGAGAAGTCCGGCGTGGCGCTGAATCCCTTCGCGAAGAGACAGGTGCTCGGCTTCCTGCACAAGTGGGCAACATCCACCAACACCGTGCACGCCGCCTACGCCTGCCACACGCTCGCGCTCGCCGGCGCGCCAGACCGCGACCGCATGCTGAGCCTCTACGACAGGCGGAAGGCCCTCTCGCTCCTCTCGCGGGCCCGGCTGGCGCGGGCGTTCGCCCTCGCGTCCGACCGCACCCGCGCGACCGAGCTGCTCGCGAACGCGTCTGCGCCGTCGTCGGTGAAGGAGGCGGCCTTCGCGCTCATCGCGCTGCTCGAGCTCGACAAGGACGACATGCGGATCCTGCCGCTCATGGAGTATCTCAACTCCACGCGCGACCGGTCGAAGTTCAGCTGGGGCACGACTGGTGAGAACGCCCATGCGCTGTTGGCGCTCGGCGAGTTCTACCGCTACCATCCGCCGAAGAAGGGCGAGAAGTTCGTCTCGTGGCGGAAGTTGACGCTCCCCGACCCGCGCGACGTGCGCGAGGAGGCGTCCGGCATCGCCATCGAGCGCCGGTTCCTCGACGCGGAGGGCAAGTCCGCCGACCTCGGCGCGCTGCGCCGCGGGCAGATGCTCATCGCCGAACTGACCCTCACCGTAGACGACACGCGCGTGCTGAACGACCTGGTCATCGAGGATCTCTTCGCCGGGGCGGTGGAGCCGGTCCAGGGCGCGCTTCCCGCGAGTTTCGCGGCAGAGCCCACCGCGAACGAGATCGCGCAGGCGGACTGGGTGATGCGCAGCGACGCGCGGGACGACCGCATGCTCGTGTTTTCGAAGAAGTTCAAGCTGGAGAAGGGACGTGAAGCCAAGTTCCGCTATCCTGTGCGCGTGGTTTCGGCGGGCGAGTTCGTACTGCCGGGCCCGAGCGTGGAGGGCATGTATCATCCTGCTCTGCGCGCTCGCCGCATTCCTGGCCGCATCGTGGTTCGTCCTTGACTGGACTGACGCGGGATCGCAGGATTATCCCGGCGGTACCGTCCTGAGGGACGACGCCGGGAACGTCCTGCGGGTCTCGCTCGGTCCGGGTGACGTGGACTGCCGGCCGTACTACATGGCCGACCGGAAGGACTGGATCGTCCAGGCGCTCGTCGCGTCCGAGGACGGTACGTTCTGGACGCACCATGGGGTGCGTCCGCTCAGCGTCCTCCGCGCCGCGTGTCAGAACGTGTTCAGCGGACGGCGCGTCTCCGGCGCCTCGACGATCACGATGCAGGCCGTGCGCCTCATCGCGCCGCATCCGAAGTCGCTCTGGTGGAAATGGAAGGAGTCCATCATGGCGCTGAAGATGGAGCGTGTCAAGTCGAAGGAGTGGATCGTCACGCAGTACCTCAACCGCGCGCCGTTCGGTGCGAACTTCGTCGGCGTTGAGGCTGCTGCGCAGGGCTGGTTCGGGAAGGGCGCGAAGGAGCTCGGTTTGGGCGAGGCTGCGCTCCTTGCGGGGATGGTGCAGGCACCGTCGCGCTTCCGTCCCGACCGACACTACGACCGCGCCATCAGGCGGCGCGACTACGTGCTCGGGCGCATGGTGGCGCTCGGGATGATCACGGAGGAGCAACGGGAGGGGGCGCGGTCCGTCAAGCCGACCCTCTGCCGCGCGCCGCGTCCGTTCAAGGCGCCGTACTTCTGCGACTGGGCGATGCAGGCGTATGGCGCGGAAGAACGCGGTGGCGACTTCACCACCACCCTCAACGCAGACATGCAGGAGCGCTGCGAACGTGCCGTGAACGCGGCCGCCGAGAAGGGCGGTTATTCCGTGGCGGCCATCGTCATGAAGGCTGAGACGGGCGCCGTGCTCGCGCTCGCCTGCAGCGGCGACTACTTCGATGCGGCGAACGGACAGGTCAACACGGCGCTTGCACCGCGTCCGGCCGGCTCCACGCTCAAGCCGTTCCTCACCGCGCTCGCGATGGAGCGCGGCGTGGTGACGCCGGACGAGCGCCTCTGCGACGTGCCGGTGGCGTTCAAGGGATACCGCCCCGCCAATTTCGACGCGAAATACCGCGGACTCGTCACGGTGCGCGACTCGCTCGTCCTGTCGCTGAACATACCGTTCGTGCAGATGCTGCGGCGCGTGGGCGTGACGACGTTCGGCGATTGCCTGCGCGGACTCGGCTTCCAGCACGTCGCGGACGAGGACGAGCAGTTCGGCCTCGGCATGGCGATCGGGAACGTGGAGGTGTCTCTGATGGAGCTCGTCTCCGCCTACGCGGTGATTGCGCGCGGCGGCGACGAGGTGTTTTCGCCCGGGGCGTGCTACCTCGTGTCCGACATGCTCTCCGGCAACGAGCGCGCGCAGGCGGCGCTCGGGCATGTGGCGGACGTGGAGACCTCGCGCTTCGCGTGGAAGACGGGCACGTCAAGCGCGTACCGCGACGCCTGGACGGTGGCGTGGAACCCCGAGTACGTGGTGGGCGTGTGGTGCGGACACAAGTCCGGCGGCTTCGGCGACCAGACGCTCGTGGGCGCAAAGGCGGCGGCGCCGGTCGCGTGGGGCCTTGCGCGCGCCCTCTACCCGCAGAACGACGGCCCGTGGTTCACGCGCCCGGCCGAGGTCGTGCCTCGCCGGATCTGCACGTACTCGGGGCGGCCGGCGTCGCCGGACTGTCCCGAAACGGCGAACGGCTGGGCGCTCGCGGGGAAGAGTCCGTCCACGCTCTGCATGGCACACCGGCGAGACGCCTCGGGGAACGTCATCACGCAGGAAAATCCGGCGCTCGCCGCGTTTGCGGGACGCATCTCACAGGCGGAGAAGCTGTCGATTTCAAAGCCGGAGGACGACGCGCATTTCTGCCTCGTGGAAGGACAACTCAACCAGCAGATCGTCTGCCAGACTGTCGGCAATCCAGCGGGATCGCGTCTCTGGTGGTTTGTCGACGGGCGGTTGGAGGGAGAGAGCGAAGGCGCCAAGCCCAAGACCGTGCCGATGTCCTTGGGCAAGCACGTCATCTCCTGCACGACCGCCGAAGGCGTCTCCGCCTCCGTCCGCATCACGGTGACGGAATGAGCGACATCCGTCCTTGCGTTCGCATGCCGGGAAATGATAAAATCTTCGCATGGAAGAATCTTCTTCACGAACGGTCTTGGCCGTGGTGGCACTCGGGAGTAACATCGAGCCGCGCGCGGAACGCCTGGAACAGGCGCTTCGCGCGCTTGCCGGACTGCCGGGGACGCGTCTCGTGCGGGCGAGTTCTACGCTCGACAACGCCGGCGTAGACGTACCGCCGGAGTTCGCCCACCTGCGGTTCCTGAACCAGGTCGCCGCGTTCGAGACATCTCTTGAGGTGCACGATTTCGCGCGGCGCATGCATGCGATCGAGGACGCGCAGGGACGCGTGCGCACGGGCGTGCGCAACGCCCCGCGCACGATCGACCTTGACCTGATCGCCTTCGGCGACCTCGTGCTTGACGAACCGGGTCTGACCCTTCCCCATCCCCGTGCGCGCGAACGTACCTTCGTGACGGGGCCCTTGTCCGAAATTCTTCCCGACTTCACTTGGCCCGAATGATGCGTAATTACATTCATCTTGCCGTTCTCGCGTTGGCGGCGGCGTTCGCGCAGGGCGCGGAGCTCGTGCAGGGCGCTGTTCCGGCGCGGCCCGAGGCGGTGAAGCGGTGGCGCGATTTGCGCTTCGGCATGTTCATACACTGGGGCCCCGTGTCGCTCACGGGCAAGGAGATCGGCTGGTCGCGTGGACGCGAGACGCCGGTGGAGGTATATGACAGCCTGTACAAACGCTTCAACCCCGTGAAGTTCAACGCCGACGAGTGGGTGGCCGTCGCCAAGTCGGCCGGCATGAAGTACATCGTCCTCACGACGAAGCACCACGACGGCTTCTGCCTGTGGGACACGCAGGAGACGGACTACAACATCATGAACACGCCGTTCGGGCGCGACGTGACGAAGGAACTCTCCGACGCCTGCCGGCGCGCCGGCCTCGCGTTCGGGGCGTACTACTCCACCTGCGACTGGCACCATCCCGATTTTCCCCTTACCAGTCCCGGCGGCAAGACGCCGCGCGCCACGCACAATCTCGACCGCTACACGGACTACATGAAGGCGCAGTCCTGCGAGCTGCTCGTGAAATACGGTCCGCTCCTCTGCCTCTGGCACGACGTGCCGCAGCAGTTCGACGTGCGGCGCGGCGCGGGCGTGATCAACATGGAGCGCGCCATCCAGCCCGACATCCTCGTCAACAACCGCACGCGCCACCCCGGCGACTTCGACACGCCCGAGCAGCGCGTCGGGAATTTCCAGCTCGACCGTCCGTGGGAGACGTGCATGACGATCTGCCGCCAGTGGGCGTGGAAGCCGGATGACGTGATGAAGCCGCTCGACACGTGCGTGCACGCGCTTCTCCGCACGGTCGGCGGCGACGGCAACTTCCTCTTCAACGTGGGGCCGCAGCCGGACGGCCTCATCGAGCCGCGCCAGGTGGCGCGCCTGAAGGAGATGGGCGACTGGGTGGGGCGTCACGCCGCGGCGATCTACGGGACGCGCGGCGGTCCGTGGAAGCCGTCGCCGCTCATGGTCTCCACGCGCAAGGGTGACAAGATCTACATTCACTTCCTGCAGCAGATGCGCGAGCCCGTCGTCCTGCAGGATCTGCCGCTGGCCGTCACGGCCGCCCGCACGCTCGACGGCAAGGCCGTGCGGACGTCCAGCAAGAAGGGGAAGCTGACGGTCCACGTGCAGGACTGCGCGTGGGACGGCATCGCCACGGTCGTGGAGCTGACGGTTGCGGGCGACGCGATGTCCGTCCAGCCGCTTCCGGGACTCGTCAAGCCGTCAATTCCCGGCGCGACGTCCACGGCCTCGGCGGTGTTCGGCGGCAAGCCGGAGTATGCGCCCGGGATGGCGCTCGACGGCGACAAATCGACGCGGTGGGCCACGCCGGCTGGCACGCACCAGGCGTGGCTGCGCATCGACCTGGCGGCGGAGACGACGTTTGCCGGCATCCACATCGAGGAGGAATGTTGTGGGCATTCGAGCCGCGTGAACAAGTGGGAACTGCAAAAGCTCGACGGCGAGACGTGGACGACCGTATACGCGGGCACGCGGATAGGCGCGCATTTCGGAACGTCCTTCGCCCCCGTCACGGCCCGCACCCTCCGCATCTCCATCCTTGACGCAAGCGAAGGCCCCACGTTTTCCGAGGTCAGGATCCTGTCGCCTTGAATAAGGAGTGTTGTGACATGAACATGTGCAGATTGGCGGTAGGTATCACTTTTGCGTTGGCGGGGCGTTCGCGCAGGGCGCGGAGCTGTCGGCGGACTTCTCGGTCGAGACCGGCGCCGTGCGCCGCGCGCTCCACTCATCCGGCTCCGCGCACTTCCTCGTCAAGTTCGACCTCTGAAGGGCATCCGAGCATGAAGAAAATCGGTGTGATTTTGCTGGCGATTCCGCTCGCCGTCGTCGGCGAGCGGGTGGCGACGGATGCGATGGCCGGGCAGTATTCCCCGCCGATTCTCGCGAACGGCGACGTCGGCATGCTGATCGACTACCGCAACTGCCAGTTCCAGGACGTGCCGAGCTACAAGACGATCCACGCAGTCGGCGAGAAGTACCTGCCGGGCATCTACCGCGCGGCCCGGCGCACCGAGAACGGCAAACTCGCCGCGTTCGGCCGCATCGAAGAGCACGTCTCGCTCGCCGGCGATGCGGATGCGAAGCCGGTGAAATGGCGGCAGACGCTCGACATCACGAACGCGCTCTCGATCTGCGAGAACGTGTACGCGGGAGGTGTCCGCATCGACTCGACGGCGTTCGTCGCGCAGCACACGGCCGTGATCGCGGTGGAGAAGCGGTTCTCCGGCGACGTCGAGCGTTACGCCTTCGACTACGTGTTCCGCCGGACGGGAACGGACGTGCGCCTGCCGCTCAACACCACGGCCGCGTTCAAGCTGGGCGAGGTGGCGTTCTCCATCGACCGGGAGAAGAACTCGATCGACGGAACCGTCACCGTGTTCTCGGACGCGCCCGCGGCGCGCGCCGAGACGATTGACAAGGGATTGCGCCTCACGCTCGACCGGCCGCGGGGGACGGTCCGCTTCTTCCTCGTGTTCCGCGACTCGCTCGACGCGCGCAAGCCCGACGTTGCGTCCGTGCGCGCGGCGGGATGGGACGGCCTGTTGCGCGCGCACACCGACGCCTGGCGCGCGTTCTGGGGCGACACGTACATCTCCATTCCGGACGCGCGCATCCAGGAGATTTACTACACCGCGCTCTACAACCTCAAGTGCTGGAGCACGCAGTGGTCGATCCCCGTGGGCATCCTGCCGACGCACTGGCACGGCGCGTTCTTCGGCTTCACCTTCTTCGGTCCGGCGCTCTGCGCGTCCGGACACGTGCCAGAGGCCGTCAAGGTCGCCAAGTTCTGGGGGAGCGAAGCCCATCGGCGCTCCGCGCATGCCCGCGCCGGCAACGTGAAGCGCAGCCCCGACTGCGGTCTCCGCTACAACTGGCAGACGCTGGAGGACTTCAGCGAGTTCTCGAAGAAGGGGCGCTGGCTCGACCACTACCTCCATCTTGGCAACATCTCGCTGGAGTGCTGGACGGCCTGGCGTTACACGGGCGACAGGGACCTGCTGCGCAATACGGTCTATCCGGTGGTGAAGGGGTGCGCGCAGTACTTCCAGACGCATCTCGTGTGGGAGACGAAGGACGGACGCACGATCCTCGGTCCACTCTGCGACCTGGAGCGCCTGCCCTGTCCGGTCCGCAACGCCTACCTCACGACCTGCGGCGCGATCTTCTGCTTCGAGAAGGCGGCGGAAGGGGCGCTGCTGCTGGGCGTGGACGATGTCGAGGCGGCGGAATGGCGTCGGCTGGCCGTCGCGCTGAGGCGCGACTTGCCGTCCGACGGCACGCGCTACCTGCCGTTCGAGGGGGCGGCGGAGCGGAGCGTGGGCGTGCTCTCCGGGATTCTCCCCTACGGCACCGTGCCGGCGGACGATTTGCGCCAGTTGGCGGCGATCGCGGACTTCGAGGAGAACGGGCTTTCCGTGGGGAACATGTATTCGGTGGGGACGCGCATCTGCACGTGGTACGCGGCGTGGCTCGCGGGGGCGCAGGCGCGCCTCGGCGACGGCGCGGGCGCGTACCGCAACCTCACGCGGGCGGCGGCGAGTGCGGGCGCGTTCGCCGAGATCTTCGAGATCAACGAGCCGGCGTACAGGAGCTGTCCGTGGTGTTCGTCGCCGCAGGGCACGTTCGTGCAGGCGGTGAACGAGATGCTGCTGCAGGGCGAGGGAGACGACATCAAGCTTGCGCCCGCCGTGCCTGCGTCCTGGCGCGATTTCGCGTTCCGTCTGCGTGCGCCGGGCGGCAAGACGGTGGAGGCGGTGTTCCGCGACGGCGCGTGCGTGAGGCGGGCGGTGGAGTAGTATGATGGCGAAGGTGCGGATAGCTTTGCGTGTCGCGTGACCGGGAAGGAGGGGCGTTCGAGGGTGCGCCGCCCGACAAAATTTCTCAATTTACCCCCTTGCGCCGCCTCACTGATTCATGTATACTATTCGGGCTTGTCAAAAATAGGCGCCATTATAGCTCAGTTGGTAGAGCACTTCCTTGGTAAGGAAGAGGTCGGCAGTTCGATTCTGCTTGATGGCTCCATTTGCGATTGGCACCAAACACAACTCACAGGAGATAAAAATGGCAAAAGAAACGTTTGATCGCGGCGGAAAGCCGCACGTGAACGTCGGCACGATTGGCCATGTCGACCACGGTAAGACCACGCTGACGGCTGCAATCACGCATGTGCAGTCGCTGAAGGGCCTTTGCGAAGAGATTAAGTACGACCAGGTGGCGAAGGCTTCCGAGTCCGCCGGCCGTCGCGACGCGACGAAGATCCTTACGATCGCCTCGTCCCACGTCGAGTACGCCACGGCGAACCGCCACTACGCGCACGTCGACTGCCCCGGCCACGCCGACTACGTGAAGAACATGATCACGGGCGCGGCGCAGATGGACGGCGCGATCCTCGTGGTGTCCGCCGTTGACGGCGCGATGCCGCAGACGCGCGAGCACGTGCTGCTCGCCCGCCAGGTGGGCGTGCCGAAGATCGTCGTGTTCCTCAACAAGTGCGATCTCGTCGAAGACGCGGAGATGCTCGATCTCGTCGAGATGGAAGTCCGCGAGCTGCTTTCCAAGTACGAGTACGACGGCGACAACGCCCCGGTGATCCGCGGCGCCGCGTATCCGGCCACGCAGGCCACGTCGGCTGACGATCCCGCCTGCAAGTGCATCGACGAGCTGATGGACGCTCTCGACAGCTACATTCCCGAGCCGGTCCGCGAGCTCGACAAGCCGTTCCTGATGCCGATCGAGGACATCTTCTCGATCGAAGGCCGCGGCACGGTGGTGACGGGCCGCGTCGAGCGTGGCACGATCCACGTCGGCGATGACGTCGAGATCGTCGGTCTCAAGCCGACGGCGAAGACGGCCGTCACGGGCGTCGAGATGTTCCGCAAGCTGCTCGACGAGGGCCGCGCGGGCGACAACATCGGCACGCTGCTCCGCGGCACGAAGAAGGAAGAGGTGGAGCGCGGCCAGGTGCTCGCGAAGCCGGGTTCCATCACGCCGCACACCGAGTTCAACGGCCAGGTCTACGTCCTCACGAAGGACGAGGGCGGCCGCCACACGCAGTTCATGCGGGGCTATCGTCCCCAGTTCTACATCCGCACGACGGACGTGACGGGCGACATCGGCCTGCCGGAAGGCGTGGAGATGGTCATGCCGGGCGACAACGTGTCGATCGACGTCAAGCTGATCGCGCCTGTTGCGTTGGAAGAGAAGATGCGCTTCGCCATCCGCGAAGGCGGCCGCACGGTCGGCGCTGGCACGGTCACGAAGATCATCAAGTAACAAACGAAGCGTTCTTCTGTGAGATGCCTGCCCCGAGTCCCGGCCCGATGTGGTCGGCCGGGACGGAGGGCGGGCTGATTCAGCTCAAAGGGAACGGAAGGATTTGATACCATGCCCCGTGATTTGGCTATTCTCGCGTGTACCGAGTGCAAGCGCCGCAACTATACGACGACGCGCAACAAGCGTACGATGACCGAGCGTATCGAGAAGGTGAAGTACTGCCCGTTCGACCGCAAGCGCACCGTGCACAAAGAAGTCAAGTAATCGATTTCCGGTTAGGGTAGTAGCACAATGGCAGTGCAGCGGTCTCCAAAACCGCCTATGGGGGTTCGATTCCCTCCTACCCTGCCAAAACGTTTTTGAGGATGAGATGAAAGAGCTTTTCCTGAAGATCAAGGGTTACCTCTCCGAAGTCGGCGGCGAGGCGCGTCGGGTCACGTGGCCCACCTCGCGCGAGTGCTATGATTCGACGCTGGTCGTGATTGCGTTCATTTTCATCTTGGCGGTTACGACGCTGGTCTGCGACAAAGTGATCCAGCTCTTCATCAAGATCGTCCACCTCGGCGCGTAACAAGGGGGTTGCGATGAAGAAAGAGTGGTTCGTCCTCCAGACGCTGACCGGAAAGGAAAACAAGGTCAGGGACTCCATCAAGGCGCGCGTTCCGATGGAGGGGATGGAGGAGTACATCGGCGAATGCCGGATTCCCACCGAGAAGGTCACCGATACGAAGGACGGGAAGAAGCGCATTCTGACGAAGAAGGTTTTTCCGGGCTACGTGCTCGTGCAGTTGGCCCTTTACCAAGAGGGCGGCGGCATTGACAAGGAAACGGGTGCGCGCGCGGTGGTGCCGGAGACGTGGCAGTTCCTGCGCGAGACGCCGGGGGTGATTGGCAGCTGGCTCCAGCAGCGCCCGATGCCGCTTCGGCAGGACGAAGTGGAGGCGATTCTCTCGGATAAGCCCACGGGCGGGTCCTCGCGGCCGCGTCCGAACGTTGAATTTACCGTCGGCATGATGGTGAAAATAAAGGAGGGTGCCTTCCTGGGTCAGGTGGGCACCGTCATAATGGTCGATCCCGATAAGGGCAAACTGACGGTTGAAGTTCAGATCTTCGGTCGGAAGGCCCCTGTCGACGCGGAATACTGGCAGGTGGAGAAAGTCTCTGCTGAGGAGATGGCCTCCCTTGAACCTGGCAGTTGACGCGTGTTTTGCGGATCCGTCTGCACCGGTTGGACGCCGGGAGGGTTCGCGGAAAAAGTAAAAGGCAAGAGAAATGGCCAAGAAAGTCAAGGGCGTAGTCAAGCTCCAGATTCCGGCAGGTGCCGCGAATCCTGCGCCGCCGGTGGGTCCCGCCCTCGGTTCGGCAGGCGTCAACATCATGGCGTTCTGCAAGGAGTTCAACGCAAAGACCCAGAAGCAGGCGGGTCTCGTCATCCCCGTGATCATCACGGTGTATCAGGACCGTAGCTTCTCGCTGCAGTTCAAGTCGCCGCCGGCGAGCGTGCTGCTCAAGAAGGAAGCAGGGCTCGCGAAGGGCTCGGGCGTTCCGAACAAGAACAAGGTCGGCAAGGTCACCAAGGCCCAGCTCGCGAAGATCGTCGAGATGAAGAAGGCCGACTTGAACACGACCGACGTCGAAGCGGCCATCCGCATGATTGCCGGCACTGCCCGCAACATGGGCATTGAAGTCGTGGACTGAAAGGAGCGGTACAATGGCTAAGCACAGCAAGAAGTACAGGGCCGCTCTGAAGGCGGCGCCGAAGAAGCCCGTTTCAATCGAGGAGGCCGTTGCCTTCATCAAGAAGCATCCCGGCGCGAAGTTCGACGAGACCGTCGACGTGTCGATGCGCCTCGGCGCCGACACGAAGAAGACCGACACCCCGGTTCGCGGCGTCGTGAAGCTCCCCGCCGGTTCGGGCAAGAAGGTCAAGGTGCTCGTGTTCGCGGGCGGCGACCATGCCGAGGAGGCGAAGACCGCCGGCGCCGATTTCGTGGGCATGGACGACCTCATCGAGAAGGTCTTGGGCGGTTGGACCGACTTCGACGTGGCGATCGCCACGGTCGAGGCGATGAAGAGCGTGCGCAAGTGCGCCCGCGTGCTCGGTCCCCGCGGCCTCATGCCGAACCCGAAGACCGGCACTGTGACGGACGATCCCGCCACGGCGGTCAAGGATGCAAAGGCCGGCAAGGTCGATTTCCGCATGGACAAGACGGGCAACTGCTGCGTGATCGCGGGCAAGGTCTCCTTCGAGGCCGACAAGCTCGTCGCGAACGTCAAGGCCGTCGTCGAGGCCGTGCAGGCCGCGAAACCCGCCACGGTCAAGGGTGCGTTCATCCGCTCCTTGACGCTCTCCTCCACGATGGGCGTGGGTGTCCCCTGCATCCTGGAGCAGGCTGAGTAAAGGAGTTTGAACCATGAGAATTGAAAAAGTCGCAATCCTCAACGAAGTGGTCGACCGCGTCAAGGCGTCGGAATACTGCTTCATCCTGAACTACGGTGGCGTGTCCGTCGACAAGGTCGCGAAGCTCCGCGCCGCGCTCAAGACGCACGATTCGCGCCTCCTTGTGGTGAAGAACACCTTCCTCGCGAAGGCCGCCAAGGAGAAAGGCTGGTCGGACGACGTGCAGAAGATGCTCACGGGCCCGACGGCAATCGTCACGGGCTCGGGCGAGGTCACGGCCGTCGCCAAGGACGTCATGGACTTCGTCGAGGCCTCCGAGGGCCGCGCGTCCGTCAAAGGCGCCGACTACGACGGCAAGATCGTGGACGCCAAGATGGTCGAGGCGCTCTCCAAGGTGCCCGGCAAGGACCAGCTCCGCGCCACGTTGCTCATGCTCCTCAAGGAGCCGGCGACGCGTCTCGCGCGCGTGCTCTCCGAGAAGGCCAAGAAGGAAGGCGGAGAGGCTCCCGCCGCGTAACGGTAGGGCGGGTGCCCCGCGCCCGCCGAAACAGTTTCCAGCGCATGAAACACGGCGTTGGTTGACAAGTAAAAAAGGAAACAGACAATGACGAATGAAGAACTCATCAAGGAACTGTCGGGCAAGACGGTTCTCGAAATCAACGAACTCGTGAAGGCGCTCGAAGAGGCGTGGGGCGTTTCCGCCGCTGCCGCCGTCGCCGTGGCCGGCCCTGCCGCCGCCGCCGCTCCCGCCGAGGAGAAGACGGAGTTCGACGTGGTGCTCGAATCCGCCGGCGCCCAGAAGATCGCGGTCATCAAGGAAGTCCGCGCGATCACGGGTCTCGGCCTCAAGGACGCCAAGGACATGGTCGAGGGCGCGCCCAAGACGGTCAAGGAAGGCGCCACGAAGGAAGACGCCGAGAAGATCAAGGCCCAGCTCGAGAAGGCCGGCGCCAAGGTCACGATCAAGTAAGCGGATATCATTCCGCTCTGCGAAAGGCGCGGTCCGGATCCGGACTGCGCCTTTTGTTCATTTTCTGCCCCGCAAACGATTTTCTTTTTGGTATACTGTCTGCCTAAGGAGAATTCGTTGTCAATGATCAAGAAACTTAAAGAGGCCGTCACCTTCTACGACAAGGGGTGTTGGCAGTCTGATCTCAGCGCGTCTGGATTTCTGAAGCGCGCGGGCGTCCAGTTCGTCCGTTTCGTTTCAACTACGATCAAGAGCTTCATCCAGCATCGGTGCGGCCTTCATGCGGCCGGGCTGACCTATTTCTCGATTCTCGGTTTCGTGCCGGTGATCTGCATGTTGATGGTCTGTGCCAAGGCGTGCGGCTTGGGAAATCTGGCCCGCGAAAAGATCAACGACCAGATCGACGCCTTCATCTCGCAGGTCGAGACGGGGCAGAAGAATGCCGCCGCGGCAGCAGCCACCGCCCCGCGCGCGGAAGACGCCGCCGCGCAGGCCGTCGTGGACGAGAAAGTCAAGGTGGCCAACTACAAGGCCGAGGCGTCCAAAGACCTTGCCCGGAAGGTGCGCCAGTTCTCGAACGAGATGTTTGACCGGATTGACAAAGTCGACTTGACGAAGCTGGGCTGGATCGGGTTCGCGCTCCTGATGTGGACGATTGTTTCGACTCTGGGGCATGTCGAGACGTCGGTCAACGAGATCTGGCTGGTCGACAGGGCGCGCCCTCTCTGGCGGAAGTTCATCCTGTACCTGTTTATCGTCATTGCGCTGCCGACGTTCTTGTCGCTCGCGATGTCGTTGCCGATTCTCCGCGTGGTCAAGACCGCGCTTGACGCGACGCTCGGCGCCACGAGCTACACGCGATGGGTCGGGGATTCCCTCGTGAGGCTCCTCACGTCGCGCCTGTTCGGCTTCTTCGTCACGCTGTTCTTCTCCTCGTTGGCGTTTGCCGTGCTCCTGAAGGTGATGCCGAACCGCCGCGTCAGTTTCCGCGCGTCGTTTCGCGCCGGCATCCTCACGGCGTTGCTCGTCGGCGGGTGGATGAAGCTCTGCACGACCGCCGGCGTGGGAATCTCCAAGTCCAGCGCCATGTACGGTTCCTTCGCGGCCGTGCCGATTCTCCTGGCCTGGATTTACATGAGCTGGCAACTCGTGTTGATCGGAAGTTGCATGTCCTATGCGTTTGAATCTCTACATCGCGGCCGCCCTGTGCTGGCTGACGGCTGAGGCCGCTCCCCGGTTCACGGATCCGGTCTGGCGTCCCGATCTCGGCATTTCCCTCCCGGAACTCGCCGGAGCGGCGGCGCAGCCGTTCTCGTTGCCCAAGGCGGAGGGGTACCTCGTGACCTCCCCGAACGGGGAACGTCGTCTGGAAGATCGGTTTGACGTGTTCGACCTGTGGGTGTCGGTGACCCTGCGCGGACGTTGGGTGGACGCCGAAGGTTCCCAGTTGCACATCGCCCGACTTGTCACCCGCCCGCCCCTCGACGCGCCTGGGAAGGTCTGCACGCGGCGCGCCTTCTACAACGCCCTCGCGCGGCGATTGATCGATCCCAAGCGGCTGGACCAGCGTGACGAAGCGGTCCAGGCCATCGCCCCCGTCGACGTTTTGGCGCCCGTGAGACCTCGCCGTTCGCGGCGTCAGAACCTGCTGGACATCGTCTACTACCCCTCGACGAACGACCATGCGCTCGTGTGCGCCTTCCGTCCGCGCTCGCCTGAGCGTAAGGAGTCGACGGACTGGTACCTCGCCACGCTCCTCGCGGCGCCCGCCGCCGACATGAACGAGGTGCAGGCGTGGTTTGACGAGGCCTTTCTCGACCAGATCGAAATTCCGGCCGCGCGCGCGCGGCCCGTTCCCGCTGCCGCCGTATTGCCGCAGGAGGACGCAACGGAGGGCGACTTGCTGTGGCGCGACGTGCGGGGCAACGTGGTGAACTACGATGACTGGCACAGCGTGTCCGCGGAGGACGTCCTGGTGGTCGACAACGTCGATCCGGCCCTGCGCGGGTTCTTCATTACGTCCCTCACGAACAACCTGCCCCGTCTTCGCCGCGCCTACGCGCGCTGCGTGCCGAGCGCGTTGGCGGCGACAAACCAGACCGCCGTCGTGCGCGTCTTCAACAGCCGGGAGGAATACCTGGCGTATGTGGGCGTGGAGCAGAAATGGACAGCCGCGCTCTGGAGTCCCGTCCGCCGCGAACTGGTGCTCTATCTCCCCGAGAACGGCACGGAGCAACTGCTTCGAACCGTTTGGCATGAGGCGTTCCACCAGTACTTGGCCTACGCGGGTTCGATGATCGACAGTTCCCCGTGGTTCAACGAAGGACATGCCCAGCTGTTCGAGCATTCGCATTTCGACCGGACCGGCGCGATCGTGTTCGACCGCGATGTGCAGGCGGCCGCCTACATACAGGAATTCGCCGCCGAGTTGGCGCAGAACATCCCGGCCGTGCTCGAAATGGACTATACGGCGTTCTACGACGGCACGCAGAGCGACGTCGCCGCAAAGTACCGTCTCGCGTGGGCGATGGCCTATTTCCTTGAAGTGGGCGCGCCTCAAGTGCGCTTCCGCCCGTTTGAACGCCTGCGCGCGGACTACTTGAAGGCCCTCGTGCGCACGCGCTCCATGCACGAGGCCACGGCGGAGGTGCTGAACGGCGAGAGGTGCGAGGATTTCATTTCCGCCTGGCTCGATTTCTGGAAGCGCCAATGAGCGGGTATGTCGGACGCCTCGCGCCGAGCCCGACCGGGGCTCTGCATCTCGGCAACGCGCGCACGTTCATGATTGCCTGGCTGCGCGCGCGCGCCTGCGGCGGGAAGGTCGTCTTCCGCATGGAGGATCTCGACCATCCCCGGGACAAGCCGGGTGCGGCTGCGGCCGCCGTCGAGGACCTGCGCTGGCTCGGGTTCGACTGGGACGAGGAATACGTCCAGTCCGAACGCCGCGCCGTCTACCGCGCCGCGCTCGCCCGCCTCGACGCCTATCCGTGCATCTGCAGCCGCAAGGACGTGGCCTGCGCGCAGTCCGCGCCGCACGCCGGCGAACAGTTGTTCTACCCCGGCACCTGCCGCGGGCGCTTCGCCTCGTGGGACGCCGCGGCGGCGGCCTGCGCGCCGCGCACGCCGTGCTGGCGCTTCCGCGTGCCGGAGGGGACGGTCGTGCGATTCGACGACGTCTTCGTCGGCGCGTGCGAACAGGATGTCTCGCGGACGCTCGGCGACTTCCCGCTCGCGCGCGATCCAGACGGCGCGGGCTACACGCTCGCCGTCACGGTGGACGACCTTTTGATGGGCGTGACGGAGGTCGTCCGGGGCGATGACCTCCTCCCCGCCACGCCACCGCAGATTCTCCTTGCCCGCCAACTGGGTCGCCGTCCGCCCGCCTACTGCCACGTGCCGCTCGTCGTGGGGCCGGACGGACGCCGTCTCGCGAAACGCCATGGCGACACGCGCCTTGCGGCGTTCCGCGCGGCAGGCGTTTCCCCGGAGACTGTCGTGGGCTGGCTCGCCCACACATGCGGGTGGAATGCGAAAAAAGCGCCGATCAGGCTGCAGAGCCTGATCGGGCACAGTCCGCTGGAGACGGTTCCGCGCGAGGCGGTCGTCTGGGGCGGATCCTTTACTTGACCGTGATCACGCTGTTGAGCGTGCCGTGGTCGTTCTGCACGAAATCCCTGTTCTCCGGATCGGCGCACCAGGTGCCGTCGATCACGAACTTGTACTGGTAGGTGCCGGGGACCAGCTTAATGGCGACCGTGTACACGCCGTTGCCCTTCTTTTCCAGCATTTTCTTGCCGGCCGGATCCCAGTTGTTGAACGAACCGGCCAGATAGACGGCCTTGCCGGGTTCGGCATGCACGGTGAACGTGACCGACTTCTCGACGGGCTTGGCGGCGGCCTTGGGGGCTGCTTTCTTGACCGCCGTGCGGGTTTTCTTGGCCGTGACGGTCTTCACGGCGGGTTTGCTCTTGATCTTCATGTTGTTTTCTCTCCTGTCTTCTGGGATTCGCTCATGCCTGAGTCCACCCCAAAAAAGAGCAAATAGTTTATCTTTTCTTGGCCCCGCCGTCAAGGGGGTAAATTCAAAAAAGTGATTCACGCGCGAACTTGGCTCGAACGCTGTGAGGCGGTCTGGTGCGGGAATCTAGTGCTGGGAAGCGCGTTTCAAGACGGAGAGGTTACGGATCCAGAACGTGCACTTCGTGCCCTTCGGGTTCGCGCCAAGGCGGAAGCCCGTGACATCGGAGAGCAAGTCGCCGTCGGAAAGTTCCACGTAACGCTTCTCCCACGAACCGAGAGGCGCCTGGTAGGAGATGAAGCGGTCGGGATGCTTCCCGCCGTAAAGCAACATCAGGTTCTGGGTGGAGAAATCGTTCTCCACCTTGTCTTGCGCGCTCTTCACCTCGAACTCGAACAGCTGCGCGCCCGCGAAGCTCTCCTGCGGGAGCTTGAGCCTGTAGACGGGGTAGAACCAGCGGTCGGCGGGCTTCGTCCAGGCGACGTCGAACCGCACGGCCTTCTCCGCCTCGTCCCACGTGGCGCTGAACGACTGCGCGGACGTGTTCCTTTCCCAGTCTTTCGGGTCCTGCCAGGCGAGCGGCACCTTCTCGCAAGAAGCGAGGAACTGCTTCTCGAGGCGCACGGACAAGACGAGCCGGCTCGACCGCTTGCCGCCGAATACGCCCGTGAGCGCGATCGGACGGATGAAGTCGCATCCCGCGTCCGGCACGAACGTGCAGTCGAACGTGGCGGGCGGCGTACCGCGCGCACCGAGGGTGATCTCGGCCGGCAGTCCCTTGAACGTGCCGCCATCGACCTTGACAGAACCCGTCTTGGTGCAGTCGCCCATGTTCCACACCTGCACACGCAGGCGCCCCGTATCGCCCTTCAGGATGGCGCGCGTCTTCTGGCTGGCGATCTCGAAGTCGTTCGTGTTGAGGTCGACGCGGATGATGACCGTCAGGTCCTCGTCTGCCGTCGGCACGTAGGGCTTCACCTTCCCCGTCGGCTGGGGCGGCGTTGCCGCCTTGAGGCCGTGCAGGCCCGCCACGTAGGACGGGAAGCGCGTGGACGCGAGCGCGAGGACGCCGTTCGTGACGGTGATGGTCGAGCGCGTGCCGCAGAGATCGGAAAGCCGGTAGGTGCCGTTCGCGACGGGGAGGGTCAGCTCCTTCGCGAAATCCTCCTTGATGCGCATGGAGCCGCCCGGACGGGTGTCCATGGGCGATGCAGACCAGTACGCGACGGTCTGCGAGCCGTCGGGCTGCTCGAAGAGGTAGGCGCGCAGGCCTCCGCCCACGTCCATCGCGCCTGCGAGGCGCGCGGAGACGAGTTCGCGCGTCATCGTGCTGATGGCGGCGTATTCCGGCTTGACGGTACCGTCGCGCCGCATCACGCCCCAGTCCTTCGCGCCGGCGCGCTCGTTGTACGCGCCGAACACGAAATAGTAGTTGCGCGCCACGCCCTCCATCTGGAAGGCGATCTGCGACTTCGGATAGAACTCGGCCTTGATGAGCTCTTGCTCGGGCGAGTGGGCCATCAGGCCCTTCTTCGCGCCCTGCTTTTCGGAGTGGCCCTCCAGGTTCGTTCCGGCCTCGGTCATCCAGATCGCCCGGTCGCCGATGCCGTAGCGCTCCATGAACGCGCGGAGCGTGGCGAACGTCCGTGGATAGCTGGTGGGCGCGTCGTAGGTGTGGTAGTTGAACACGTCGCCGAACTTGCCGGCGTCGTTGTCGAAGAGGGCGCGGGCGTAGGCGCTGTCGGGGCGTTGGCAGAGCGCGCCCGGCAGCACGACGGTGCCGGGGCGGCCGGCCTTGAAGCCGAGATAGGCGGCCTTGAGCGCGGCGGCGTAGTCCCACACCGGCTCCGGGGCGAAGCCGATGTCCTGCTCGTTCCAGAACTCCCAGTCGCCCATGCGGTCGCCGAACGCGGCGGCCGTGCGGGAGCAGAAGGTGTAGACGGCGTTGAGGTCGGAGGGGAGCTTCTTCAGCTTGCCGGCCCACGGGGGACAGTCGTGGAACATGCCCGAGACGAGGATGTCGCGTGCGCGGAGCAGGTCGGCGTTGTACATGTAGTAGGAGTAGTCGAGCGAATCCGGCTGCTTGTTGACCTCGCTCCAGCTCAGGCGGTCGCGCACGTGCGGGAGACCGCTACGCCAGAGGAGGTCGCTCACGGTGCGGTAGGTGTCGCCGCCGTTCCAGGGGCAGACGAAGCTGCCCTTGCGCGACACCCAGCTCTGCGCCGAGTCGATGCCGTAGAAGGAGTTGTGGTCGAACACGCGGCTTTCGGGGACGGGTACGACGGCGAATGTGGCGTCTTCCCCGCCGCTCTTCAGGTGATAGTAGCCGGTGGGCAGCTTGGGGAGGGCGGCCGTTCCGTCCGCGCGCCACGTGCCGGGCTCGCCCACGGGGCGGCCGCGCCAGTCGGTGAGCGTCCAAGCTGCGCCGGGGGTGCCGCCGCGTGCGGAAGGCGTCTCCTTGTCGGTGTAGACATGGCCCGTCGCGTCAAGCGTGATGGCGGCGGGGAGCGAAAGGGCGGTCATGGCCGCGCAGGCAGAAAGGAGTTTTCTCATGCCGGCGAGTATATCATAAACCGTAGTCCCCCCGCAAGACGCGATACCGGGGATGAGCTTTTCGTTTCGTGCGAGGAAGATTTGTGCTACACTATTCGTGCCGTCGTCGGGGAAGTGTTCCGGAGACGCAGCCACAAGACAGGAGAAATGACATGAGAAAGCTGATTCTCGCCCTTTCGCTTGCGCCCGCCCTCGCCTGGGCGGCGCCGGTGAAGGTGATCTTCGATACCGACATGCTCACGGATTTCGACGACGTGGGCGCGCTCGCGTGTCTCCACGCGCTCGCGGACGCCGGCGAGGCGGAGATCCTCGCCACCGTCAGCAGCACGCGCGGCAACGCCTCCGTGGGCGCCGTGCAGGTGATCAACTCCTACTACGGGCGCGGCAACCTGCCGGTGGGCGCACCGAAGGGCATCGGCGTGCTGGGGGCCCACGCACGCGCGAAGGAGAAGGTTCATCCCGGCGCGCCGCTCGGCGACAAGACCGGCGGCGACGGCGGACACTACAAGTACCGCAAGCTGCTTGCCGACTACCCCGGCTGGTACACGTACGCCGACGCGGACGACGCGCCGGACGCGAACGAGGTCTACCGCAAGGTGCTCGCCGCGCAGCCGGACGGCAGCGTGGTGATCTGCTCCACGGGCTTCCTCACGAACCTCCGCCGTCTCCTCGAGACGAAAGGCGACCAGTACTCGCCCCTCGACGGACGGGCGCTCGTGGCGAAGAAGGTGAAGTGCTGGGTGGCGATGGCGTGCAGGTATTTCCATGGAAAGGAATACAACTCGATGATGGACTGGGAGTCTTCGCGCATCGCGCTCGACAACTGGCCCACGCCGATCGTGTTCACGGACTGGAACATGGGCATCGACGTGTTCGCCGGACGCGCGATCGCCGAAATGGAGGGCCCGCGCAACCCCGTGAAGGACGTCTTCGCGGGCAACATTCCGTCGCGCGAGGAAATCCGCAAGGACCCGGCCAAGTGGCTGCGCGGCGCGTACGGCATGGGCGGGCGCAGCGCGTGGGACGAGACGGCCGTGCTGATCGCCGTGCGCGGAGCGGAACGCTACTTCAACGTGAGCCGCGGTCGCTACAGCATGGTGGGAACCGACGGTACGAACGAGTGGGCGCCGATGGAGGATGGCCCGCACCTGCGCGTGACCGAAAAGGTGCCAAAGGCCGAGGTGGGCCGCGTGATCGACGAGCTAATCTGCCGCAAACCCGCCCATGGGCGCTAAGCGCCGATCTCCGCGCGACCTGGTTCAAGCGGGAGGGCTTATGAAATTCCTTCAGAAACTTGCGGCTTTCATGGCCAAGTGGACGCCGGCCGTGGTGACGCTGGCGGCGGTGGCGGCGTATTTTGCGCCGGGCGTGTTCGGTTGGGTGCGCGGGAACGCGCAGACCTCCCTGCTGGGCCTCATCATGCTCACGATGGGGCTCACGCTCACGGGCGAGGACTTCCGCGCCCTCGCGTCGCGTCCCTTCGACATCGTGGTCGGATCGCTCGCGCAGTTCACGCTCATGCCGCTCATCGCCTACGGGCTCGTGCACGGGCTGGGGTTGCCGAAGGAGGTGGGGGTGGGGTTGATCCTCGTGGGGTGCTGCCCGGGCGGCGTGTCGTCGAACATCATGAGTTTTCTCTGCAAGGGCGACGTGGCGTTCTCGGTGGGCCTCACCACGGTCTCGACGCTCGCGGCGCCCGTCATGACGCCGTTTCTCATGCTGTGGCTTGCGCGGGAGAGCGTGGATGTGGACGCGGTGGGCATGTTCACGTCCATTCTCTTCGTGACGATCCTGCCCGTCGCGCTGGGGTTCGTGCTGAACACGGCGTTCGGGACACGCACGGGGTTCGGCGAGGTGAAGAAGGTCCTGCCGGGCGTGGCGGTGGCGGGACTCGCGTGCATCGTGGGGGGCGTGGTGTCGGCGCACGGACAGAAGTTCGCGCAGTCGGGCGTGATCGTCTTCGTGGCGGTGTTCTGCCACAACGCGCTCGGCTACGTGCTGGGGTACGCGAGCGGGATGCTTGCACGCTTCACGCGGGCGAAGCGGCGCACGGTCTCGATCGAGGTGGGCATGCAGAACGCGGGTCTCGCGACGGTGCTGGCGGGCAAGCACTTCCCGACGATGCCCGAGGCGGCGATCGCGTCGGCCGTCTCGTGCGTGTGGCATTCCATCTCGGGCGCGCTGCTTGCGGGCATCTTCAACTGGGCCGACAGCCTTGCGGACCGCCTTCGGCGGAAAGTCCTCGGCGGCGCCCGGCAGGGTTGATGTGCGGGAGGTGCGCGCGTGTCTGCGTTAAACGTCGATTCGATCTTCAGTCGGACTGAGTTGTTGCTGGGCACGGAGGCGGTGGATGCCTTTAAGCGGCTGCGCGTGATTGTGTTCGGCGTGGGCGGCGTGGGCGGCTGGTGCGCCGAGTCGCTCGTGCGCAGTGGCGTGGGGCATCTGACGGTCGTCGACTCCGACCGCGTGTGCGCCTCGAACGTGAACCGCCAGGTGATGGCGACGTCCCGCACCGTGGGGCAGGTGAAGGTTGAGGCGCTGCGGGCGCGGTTGCTGGAGATCAATCCCGCCGCAGATGTCGAGGCCGTGGCGCGCGTCTACTCGGCGGAGACCGCCGCCACCTTTGACCTCGGCAGCTTCGACTACGTGGTCGACGCGATCGACAGCCTGCGCGCGAAGGCGCACCTCATCAACGCCGTGACGCGGCTGGAACGTCCTGTCCTCGTCTCCTCCCTGGGCGCGGCGCGGAAGACGGATCCGTTCCGCATCCGGCAGTCGGAGTTCTGGAAAGTGCAGGGGGACGGCCTTGCGCGCGCGCTCCGGCGGCGGTTCCGCCAGCTCGGCGAGTTCCCCGCGAGGAAATTCACGTGCGTGTGGAGCGACGAGCTGCCCGCGCCCCTCGGCGAAGGGGGCGCCCTCGGCAGCGCCGTCCATGTCACGGCCATGTTCGGCTTCGCGCTCGCCGGCCTCGTGCTGCGCGCCGCCGCGAAGTAATTTCGCCTTGCGTCGCGCAGGGGAATGTGCAATAATTTCCGTCGTGACGAAACAACTTGAAAGCGCGGTGATCCCCGTAACGGATCCGACGAAGCCGCTGGCATGCCCGGCGCTGTACGACCTGTCGCGTCCGTTTGAGGTGGAGGTGGGCTGCGGACGCGGGCGTTTCCTTACGGGGCGCGCCGCACGGATGCCGGGTTGCGAGTTCCTCGGCGTGGAGCGCATGAAGGAGCGCGTGAACGTGTTCGGCGCGAAGGTGCGCCGCCTCGGCCTCGCGAACGCGCACGTGCTGCGCCTCGAGGCGCTCTACACGTTCCACTACCTGCTGCCTGCGCACCACGCGCGCCGCGTGTACGTGTTCTTCCCCGACCCCTGGCCGAAGCGGAAGCACCATTCGCACCGGCTGTTCGGCCCGCTCTTCCTCAACGCGCTCTGGAAGCGCCTCGAGATCGGCGGGCGCCTCGAGTTCGCGACCGACCACGAGGAGTACTACCATGTGGTGGAGGACTGCTTCGCGGCCGACGCGCGGTTCCGCCGCGTGGCGCCGATGGAACGCGGACCGGAGGAGTGGACCGAGTTCGAGACGATGTTCCGCGGGCAGGGACTGCCCATCCACGCGGCGGCATGGGAGGCGCTGGAGGCGGACGACGCGCCGCTCGCGCCGCTCACGATCGCGCCCGAGGACGAGCCGCGCGAGGGCGTGGCGCGGCGCGAAAGCCGCGGAAAGGAATGGAGGGAAGAACATGCTGACGGTGACTAAGTCCATCAAGTTCGACGCCGCGCACATCCTGACGAACCACCAGGGCCTCTGCAAGAACCTGCACGGCCACACCTACCGCGTGGAGGTGGGCGTGGCGCAGCCGCCGGACGACACGGCGGACATGGTGATCGACTTCAAGGACCTCAAGCGCGTGGGCGAGGAGGAAATCGTCTCGCGCTTCGACCACGCCTTCATCTACGACAGCACCTCGCCCGGCGAGAGCGAGATCGCCGCCGTCGTGGAGAAGCACGGCATGCGCACGGCGGCGCTTCCGTTCCGCTCGACGGCCGAGAACCTCGCGCGCCACTTCTTCTCGCTACTCGCCCCGCGTTTGACCGGGCTCCGCTTCATCCGCGTCTGGGAGACGCCCGAATCCTGTGCTGAATACTCAAAGGAGTAGATATGGCCACATTCCACCTCCACACGATCTTCTCGTCGCTCCAGGGCGAAGGCCGCAACGTCGGCCGCCCCGCGACGTTCGTGCGCTTCTCCGGCTGCAATCTCGCCTGCAAGTGGTGCGACACGCACAAGGACGAGCGCATGTCCTGCACGGCCGAGGACATCGTGAAGAAAGTCGGCGAGCACAGCAACAAGAGCGTGATCATCACCGGCGGCGAGCCGACGATCCAGAAGGACCTCGGCGAACTCGTGGGCGCGCTGAAGGACGCCGGGTACTGGGTGGCGCTCGAGACGAACGGCGTACGCGCGCCGTCGTGCGCCGAGCTCTTCGACTACATCGCCGTATCGCCGAAGCCCGACTACTTCTCGCGCTACATGGACAATCTCATGATTCGCGAAGCCAACGAGGTGCGGATCGTGGCGACGACGGACGAGATCGTGGGCTTCTGCCGGAGCATGCGCGCGCGCATCAAGGCGACCGACTACTACATCTCGCCGCTCGAGACCGACGGCCGTATGCACTACCGCCGGGCGCTGAACCTGCTCATGAAGCTCAAGAAAACCATGCCCGACGCGATGCCCCCCTGGTCGCTCTCCATCCAGATGCACAAGGTCATCGGGGTGCGCTGATGCGGGCGCTTCCGCTCTTCATCCTTTCCGCCGTCGCGTGCGCCGCCGAGCCGCAGTCCGCTACGAATGAATGCCTGCGCGCGGCGTACGATCCTGTGGCGCGTACGTTCACCGTGACGGACGTGCGCGCGGGACGTACGTGGACGACGCTGGCCGGCGCCGAATTGTCCGACAACGCCCTGCGCTGGTACTTGGACGGTACCGAACTGGTGGTCGAGATCAATCTGCCGCCGGAAACCCCGCAGCCGCGTCCGCTGGCGTTCCCCGGCCCGTTCCGCGCCGAGAAGGGCGACCGTTTCATCCTGCCGCACGGCTGCGGATTCTCCCTGCCCGCCGATTTCCCGGATTTCCGTCCACACGAGCTAGACCGCCTTCAGGTGTATTCGCGCGACATGAAGATGGGCTGTTGGGCGCAGTACGCGGAGAGCGTCGCGTCCGACGGTTCGCTCCGCCAGGGCGCAGGCATGCTCGCGATTCTCGAGACGCCTGCGGACGCCTGGGTCTCTTTCGCGTTCCGCGCAGGCGGTTTGCGCGCCGCAGGTCCGGAATGGTCGCCGGAGAAAGGGCGTTTCGGTTACGCGCGGCGCATCCGATACGCGTTCTTCGACGCAGCCACGCCCGGACGCCTCGCCGCCCGCTACCGCACCGAAATGGATCGCCGCGGCTACCGCGTGACGTTCGCCGAGAAGGCACGACGCAACCCGCGTCTCGCCGCCGGATTGAATCTTCTGAAGGGCGCGCCGGACATCTGGTATTGGACCACCCGCACGAACAAGGCCGAAGTTGCGCGCGAGCTGCGGCGCATCGGGTTCGGCAATTTCCTGTTCTGCTCCATCACGCGTCGCGACCTCGGCGTGTGGGTGACGCCCGAGGAGGTACGCGCCGTGGCGGAGATCCCCGACGTGCTCCAGGCGGAGTACGACATCTACACCGACACGATGGAGCCCGCGATGCTCGACAAGATCGACGCGGTGCGTCCGCACTGGCCGCTCGAGGTCTGGGAACGCGGCGACTACGTGGCGGACGCGAACGGCGTGCCGCGGCGCGGGTGGAAGGTGGCGTTGAAGTCGGACCCGGCCAAGCCGGTCATCGGCTGTCTCCGCCTCTGCGAACGTCAGGCGCCGTCCTACCTTCGCGCGCGCGTCGCGCGCCGTCTTGTCGAGGCACCTTACGGCGCGCGCTTTTTCGACGTCACGGGCACGAGCGTGGGTACGTGCGACAACCCGCGCCACCCGCTCACGCGGCGGCAGTCCGTGGAGGCGCGCCGTGCGCTCCTCGCGATTGCGGGGAACGAGTTCGGACTCGTCACGGGCTCGGAGGACGGCCTTGAGTGCTATGTGCCGGAATGCGACTGGTTCGAGGGCAACTTCTCGGCCGCGCGCTGGCGCGTGGACGGCGGACGTTACATGTGGCGCATCTACGACGAGACGCCGCCCGTGATGGAACGCGCCATCGACCCCGCCACCCGCTGTCCGTTCTGGGAAATGGTGTTCCACGACTGCGTGTCGAGCACGTGGTACTGGACGGACTACAACAACAAATTCCCGCACGACTGGTGGAAACGCGACCTGCTCAACGTCGTCTCCGGGACGCCGCCGATGTACCTCTTCACGCCGGAGGTATTCGAGGAACAGAAGGACCGCCTCGCGGCGAGCGTGCGCGTGGCAACTCCCGTGGCGCGCGCCACGGCTGATGCCGTCCTCGAGGAGTTCGCCTGGCTCACGGCAGACCGTCTTGTGCAGCAGGCGCGCTTCTCGAACGGCGTCGTCGCGACGGTCAACTTCGGGGACAGACCCTTTACGCTGGCCGACGGGACCGTGCTGGCCCCGCGCGGACACCACGTCGTCGGACTTGCAAGCAGGGGTTCTCCGTGAAGGGGCGTCTCGTCATTTCCGGCATTGCGTTCTGCGGTGCGTTGTGTGGGCTTGTATTCGCCCATGCGCGTTGGATGGCGCGTGCGCCGCGCGACCCGCGTTTCGTGCGCTTCATGCGCCGCAACAACCTCCGCGCCAATGCGAACGAGGTGATCCCCGAACGCGGGAAGGCGCTTGACCGCCGGGGGTGTCCGCTGGACATCGCCGAGGCAGGTTCCACGTTCCAGAAAGTCATCGACGAACTCCAACTCGCCTCGGGCGCGCCGGTGCCCTTGACCATCGACGCCGACCTCCAGGCGAAGGCAGAGTCGCTGATGGAGGGGAAGCTCGGCGCGGTCGTGGCGCTGGAGCCGGCGACGGGACGCATCCGCGCGCTCGTGAACGCACCGCGCGCGGCGTACCTCACCCGTGCGCTCAACGGGCTCTATCCGCCGGGTTCCACGTTCAAGGTGTTCATGGCGGCGGCGGCGCTCTCGGCGGATGTCGATCCCGTGTTCGACTGTCCGGCGGCGGGGTGGCGTCCCAATCGGTCGACGTCGCCCATCCGCGACTCGGAGGTGGCCGAGTTCGCGCGTCGCCGAAAGGCGTGGAAGGGGTTCGGGCGGATCGGGATGAGCGAGGCGATGGTCCATTCCGCGAACACCTACTTCGCCCAGCTCGGGTACGCGCTGGGGGCGGAACGGTTTGATGCGGCGGTTGCCGCCGCGCGTCTGCGCGATTCCGCGACCGTGCTCGCCGCCAACACGGTTTCGCTCACGGGCGCCGGCGGAGGCGTGCCCGATGGCGCATCTGCGGCTACCCTCGCGCCGCTTGCGATCGGGCAGGGCGCGCTGCAACTCACGCCGCTCGGAGTGGCGCTCGTGACGGCGGCGGTTGCCGATGACGGTCTCATCCTCGCGCCGACGCTCTCCGAGGCGGCGAAACCGACGTTGCGGGCGCGTCCGTTCACGTTCGCGGCGGCGCAGCGCGTGAAGAAGATGATGCGCGCGGCGGTCCGGCGCGGCACCGGCAAGGTGTGCGACATCCCCGGCCTTGAGGTGTGCGGCAAGACGGGCACGGCGCAGACGGGGAAGGGCGCGGATCACGCCTGGTTCACGTGCTTCGCGCCGGCGGCGTCGCCGCGTCTCGTCGTGACCGTGCTCGTGGAGGGCGGCGGTTTCGGGGCCAGGTCGGCCGCGCCCGTTGCCCGCGGGATTCTCTTGGAAGCGCAACGGCTGGGGTACTTCAGATGATGGGACGCGACAGATGGTTGCTGGCCGCGGTGTGCGCATTGACGGCGTTGGGGTTCTTCCTGCAGATTCGGATCGCCGAGGCGGTGCCGCGAGCCGGATTCTTCATTCCATACGCGCTTGGTGCCGTGTGCGGGATCGCGGCGATGTTCGCGTTCTCTGGCGAGCGGGCGGGGGTGTTGCTGCGCGGACGCTGGATCGCGCTCGGCGCGGCAACGGCGCTTATGGCGGCGCTGCTCGTGTTTGGGCGGCGCTATCGGGGAGGGCTCTACTTGCCGGGGCGCATCAATCCGTCGGAACTCGTGAAGCTTTGCATGGTGGTGTTCGCCGCCGGTACGCTCTCGGACGGACGCGTGACGATGCGGCGTCTGCTGGAACTGGGTGCCGGGTACGGCGTCGTGGCGGTTACCGTGGCGCTGGCGGGCGACTTCGGGCTGCTCGCGCAACTCGCCGTAACAGGTGCGGCTGTGCTGTTTGCGACGTCGTGGTTCTGGGGATGCGCCGCGTTCGTGACGATTGCGGGCGGCGTGTCGTTCATGTTCGCGCGGCCGACGGGGCATCTCGCGACGCGGCTGGCGGTGTGGCGCGATCCGCTCGCGGACGCGGCGGGTGCGGGGTGGCAGACGCTCCAGGGCCTGACGGCGGTCGTGAGCGGCGGCTGGTGGGGCGTGGGCGCGAAGTTGGGCGACGTGCGCAACGTGCCCATCGTCGCGAGCGACTTCGTGTACACGGCGCTTGCGGAGGAGTGGGGGCTTGTCGGCTGCGTGGCCTTGCTTGCGCTCTACGGCATGATTTTCGTGCGCGGGCTGATGGCATCCGACCGGCTTTCGCACGCGGAGAACGTCGGCGGTGCGCTTCTTGCGGCGGGCCTTGTGGCGAGCCTTGCCGTACAGGTGCTGTTGAACATTGGCGGCGTGCTGAACGCCGTCCCGATGACGGGCATTCCGCTCCCGCTTCTCTCGCTTGGCGGCAGCTCGCTCATGGTGACGCTCGTCTCGCTTGGCATCCTGCTCGGTCTTTCGCGGGTTGCAGGAGCAGAGGACATTGTTG
This sequence comes from uncultured Lentisphaerota bacterium, assembly GCA_900320225.1. GTDB lineage: Bacteria > Verrucomicrobiota > Kiritimatiellia > RFP12 > UBA1067 > RUG572. The sequence continues at coordinate 10,660 of ONRL01000004.1, read as the reverse complement.
GACAGCGCGTGACGCGTAACAAACGTCAAGGCGACATGTCTGCGAACGCGAGGCGCGGCCAGTCGGGGAGGTAATCTTGTGCGCCGAGGACGACGGTCAATCCTTCGACGTCATCCTCGGGGCAGGATTTCGCGAACTCGCCGCAGAACACGCGGATGTACGGCATCTGCGCACGCGCGGCCAGCCACTCCTGCGGCTTCTTCGGCGCGATCACGCGCACGTCGGAAAGGGCGCCAAAGCGTGACAGCGCGTCGGCTTTGATGTTTGCCGCCTGGTCGCACAAAGCCAGATGGTGCACGTCATCCGGTACTGTCGCGAGATCGGATGCAAGGCCATACGCACGCCCATGTCCCTCCGGCGTCTGCGCAAAACCGCGCAGAGGGCGTCCGAACTCAGGTCCGCCTATTGCGGCGGGGTCACAGACCGCCCATGCTGACGGCGTGCCATCCCCAACCACAATCCGCGTGCCGTCGGGCGATTTGCGGAGGGGAATCGTATCCGTCGGCCTGAATAGAGTGCCTGCCACAGCAACAGCGCCGAGCAACGTGCATCCTGCGAGCAGGGCCGCCACCGCCGATGCCCACCTCATGCGCGTTGTTGTTTCAAAGAAGAAAGACTTGAGTGCCGGTAGGGTCAGCGCCAGCGGCACTGCGCAGACGAGCCATTCCTCCGCCACCGAACTGAAGAACGCCGAGGTGGCGAAACTCGTCAGGACGGCAAGCGGAATCGGGTCGCCGCGCACCCGCAGGCGGACGATTCCCACCGCGAAGAGAAATGCCAGCCCGCAGACGTAGCCGATACGCCCCAGCCATCCCATTTCAACGAGCCATGTGAAGTGGCTGTTGACGAGCGTGCGGTAGCGTAGATGGCTGGACAGCGGCTGGTACCAACCCATGTACGCATCCCCTGCGTTACCGCGCCCCCAGCCGCCGGGCGCATCGACCATCATGGCCGGGACGCTTCGCCAGATCGCGAGACGGTTGCCCACCGAGGCGTCGGCGGACGGTGCACTGCGCGCCATGCGTCCGGCGAAGCCGGTCCACAGCGCGGCGCCTGCGATCACGAGCACCGCAAGCAACGCGGGGATCCATCGCCGCAGCTTGCAGGGCTTCTTCCATGAGCCCCAAAACAGCACGCCTGCGCCGGCGAGGAACGCCACCAACCCGCCGCGCGAGAAGGTGTGCACGAGGGCAAAACCCACGACCGCCGCGAGCGTGCCGCAACCCCAGCGGATCCGTCTGCGAAAAGTGGCAAAACAGGTCTGACCTGTTTTGCCACTTTTCAGGGACAATCCAAGGAGGACGATGAGGAGGCAGGCCAGGATGGCCGCCGCCTTGTTGGGGTTGTCCAGGCCGAAGTCCCAACGGGGAAGCCCCTTGTAGAAGAACGGGTTTTCGGAGACAAGCGTCATTCGGCGCTCCATCTTGCGCGGAGGGGTTCCGGCAGGAGCATGCGGAATTCGACGGGTACGCAGAGGTAGTCGAACTTCGAGTAGACGGCCTGGTTGAAGACGTCCGCCACCGAGGGCGCGGAGGAAAAGATGTCGGCCCAGTCCGGCATCGCGGGCTTGCCGCCGTTGAGCTTGGTGGCGCGCGCGTATTCCGCGAGCGCGTAGTCGAAGCAGGCGAAGCCCAGCGCCGTGACCTTGGCGTTGCCTTCGTGTCCGAGACCGGGGTACGCCTTGTACACGATCGGGAAGTACAGGTCGCGCGCCGCGCGGAAGAACCGGCGCGACCGCGCGTAGCCCAGCTCGTTCTCGCCCGTGGTGACGCACCAGAGAAGGGAGGCGCCTTTCTTGACGGGGACGTCGAAGCTGCTCGCGATGTGGACATGCACCGCCAGGAACCGCTCGGGGCGGCGCAGTGCGAGGCGCTGGGCGTACTGCGCCGCGCCGGACGATCCCATCATGAGGTACCCTCCAGCAGGGAGCCCGTGGTTTTTGACGAAATACTTGATCCCCGCGTCCCAGGCGTTGGCGACGAGGTCGAAGTCGGAATCGATCTTCTTCGCCTCGGTACGCGACAGCTCGTCCCAGTTGCGGGAAGGGTCCCACAGGCGATGTGCACCCCACGCCACGACGGCGAGGTTGCGTTCGGCGGCGAACGCAAGTGCTCGGTGCGGCGAGCGGCGCGCCGATTTCCCGAGCAGCTGCGCGCGCACTTCGTCGGGGTCCTTGGCCAGCAGGCTGAGACACAGGACGCCTTCCGCCTTTCCGCTTTCGGGCTGGAGAAGGAATAGCGTCAACTGCTCGTAGTTCTTGAGTTTCGTCTTGACGGAATATTCAATCAACCGAGACGAAACACCACCCTCGGCATCTGCGGCGCGTGCCACAGGTGCCAAAGAGAGGAACAGGGCAATCGCCGCACATGCGGCGAAACGGATCACTCCACGTGATCCTCTTTGCCGCCGACGGAACCGCAGGCGGGCGGCGGGGTCTGGTCCTGACCCATGCGCGCGTTGGAGCCGCAGGGATTCGGCGGCTGGACCGTGTCGGCCTTCGCGCCGTTGCCGTGGCACTGGTCAGCCTTGCCGTGACCGTTACACGGATTGCCGTTGTTGCCTGAGCCTGGGCCATGCGTACCGGCGACAAGCGCGAAATTGGCCAGCGTACCCGCCGCCAACAACGCCCCCGTGAACTTTCTGCGTGTCGTCATGTGTGTTGTACTCCTTTCTTCTGGCCAGCTAGGCCAATCGTGTCCCAATAGTATACTCCTTGTTTGATCCACGCGCAAGTGTCTTTGCACAGACGTGGCACCGTCGCGAACGTTCCGTCGGCGCGCGCGACCTCCCACGGACAGGGCCCTCCGCAGACGCGGTACGCCCAACAGCCGGCGCACGCCTCGCGGGTCGCCGCGCGGTAGGCGCGCCAGAACGCCTTGCAACGTTCCTTGTCGGGACCGTCCTCCAGCCGCCCGAGCGCCCACTTTTCCATGCCGACAAACCTGTGGCACGGATAGAGCGTGCCATCCGGCGCCACCGCCATCGCGCCGTGGCAGGCGCCGCAGCGCAGCGCCGGCACCTTGTCCGGATGCGTCTCCTCGCCCTGGAACTCGCCGATGTCCTCGAAGGGATCGTAGATGGGCGTGCGTCCGGCGGCATGTTCTGCGACCATCCACGGAATCACTTTTTCGCTTATGCACCGGCGGAATATGCGGTCGTCTTCTTCGGTGAAATCGCACGCGCTGGGGAACGTGGGGTTGTACACGGTTCCGAGCACCACGCGCGACACGCCGAATTCCGAGAAGAAACGGATGAGCTCCAGTGCATCGGGTGCGGGATGCGCCATCGTGCAGCGCGCCGTCACGCGCGCGCCGCGCGCGAGCAGCTTGCGGATGCCGGCGGCGGCGAGCGCGAACGACCCTCCTCCGGCGCGTGTGGGGCATTGTCCGTCATGGAGCGGCTGCGGTCCGTCCAGACTCACCATCAGGCCGAAATTGTTCTCGATGATCAGGTCTGCCGTCTCGTCGTCCACCAACGTCGCGTTCGTCGTGATGGAGTAACTGGCTTTCTGTCCGCGCGCGGCGGCGAGTTCGTTGCAGCGCGCCACCACGCTTCGGATCACGGGCTTGTTCAGAAGGGGTTCGCCGCCGAAGAACGTGATGCGCACGCCGACCTTCAGATCGGCCGCCGCGAACAGGCGGTCCACGGCCTGAAGCGCCGTCGCCTCCGGCATTAGCCCTTTGTCCGGCAGTTCGTCCCGGCAGACGCCGCAGTAGCAGTAGCGGCAGGCGAGGTTGCAGCCTGACGCCACGGTCAGCACCAGCGTATTGCAGGGCCCCGAGAAGCGCTTCTCCAGTTCGTCCTCGAATTCGTCGTCATCCTTGACCGGCGGCTCCGCCGGCTCGAAGAAACCGTCCGTCTCCAGCGCGGCGACGTCGTCCAACACGCTCGTCGCGTCGGGATGGCGCGCGCGGAACGCCGCAGTCGCCTCCTCCGCAGAGAGTCTCTCGCGCAGTTCCAGCAGGTCGTACGCTTCCGGGCTCACGCGGATGAAGCGCCCGGATGCGTGATGGAAGACGAAATGTGCGTCTCCCTCGCGGAAGAGGTGGTAGGCCGTCACTTGGTCGGCACCTCCTTGCCGTCCACGCGGCGGCGGAAGACCTTGCCGGACTCGTCGAGCCACGCCTCGTCGGTTCCGGCGTCTTCTCCTTCGCGCGTGGTCCGGCGGTAGACGACGCGCCCGGCCTCGTTGTAGGTGTAGTCGGTTCGGACGCTTGACCCGTCGCCGTCCGTCTCCTTCGTCCAACGTACGCGGCGGTAGGCGAGCGGACCCGACGTGAAGACCTTATACGTACGGCTCGTCCCGTTGGTGAACGACTGGACGCAGAGACCTGTCTTCCGGCTATTGGCGTAGGATTCGTGTCGGCCATCCGCGTGGCGCCGGTCGAAGGTCGGCGTCTCTTTCACCTCGTCCTCGTGGTTCTTCGTCTCGCCGATCGTGTAGATCCAGTCTCCGCAGGAGAGGATTTTCCGCGTGCGCGGATCCCATGTCCAGCGCGCGTTGCCGGCTTGGAAGGCCGCCTCGCCGTTATCGCCGCCGTACGAGAAGTCCACTGTCCCGTCGGGCGTCTGGAGGCTCGCAAGGCAGTTTTCCTGTGACGACATTGCCGCAGATGATTCGCCCTGGGGGCCGAAGACCGTCGCCGGACGGCAGACGGCCACGACCTGCGCGCGTCCGCCGTTGAAGCGGAACACGGCGCGCTTTTCGGGTCCAGATTCGCGCGTCGCCTCGAGCAGGGTCTTGCCGTGCGAGGTGATGCCGTCGGCCACGCGCCCCGTGTACTTCACGTCGAAGGATCCCTCCTCGCAGATCATGCGCACGAGTCGTCCCTGCCGGAAGGTGAACTCCGACTTCGGTCCGCCGTCGTGCGGGTCCGCCGTCACGCGGATGAGGTCGTCCTTGACGATGGCCGTCCACGCGGGTCCGCCGGTCAGGACGTTGCTCTCTTTCCGATCGACCTGCACGAAGATGCGCACGTAGCCGTCTGGCTGGTAGAACGCCCAGCGGCGCACGTCAAGCGGCACGAAGCGCGATTCAAGTGCGGGGATGCTCCAGCCGAAGCCGAGATACGGCGACTTGGTTGTCCTGTCTGACGACCAGACGGCGCAGATCGGCCAGTTCCCGGCCATGCCGAGCGGCTGCACGTGGAGGGCCTCGCCGAACATGCCCGTTCCCTCGTAGGGGCCGCGCAGGTCGTCGAGTCCGGCAAACGGCAGACTCTCCCCCCGTGCGGGCGAATGGGCCAACAGGCTACACGCCACGGCAACGAAACATATCGTTTTCCAAGTCACGGCGCAAATGATAGCAGAACCTTCGCCCTGCGTCAATGAAATGTGGTATACTGTGCGCGCATGACAGATGAGAGTCCAAGCGTGGAACCCGAAGAGGAGTTCGAGGAAGAGGCCATCATCCCGGAGGAGGACTTCCGGGAGGCGATTGCCGCTTGCCGCCGTGACCCCGAGCTGGACCGCTATTTCAAGATGGCACCGCCGGGCGCGAAGCTGTTCATCGGGCTCGGCTTCTACTCGACCCATTTCGGCGACAAGGTCGATCCCCTCCAATACGCCGAGTGTCAGGCGGAGATCGAGCCGGCGCTCGCCGTCAACGACCTCAAGTACCTGATTCGCTTCGAGCGCGACAAGAACACGAAGAAGTACCTGCGCGAACTTCTCGTCCGGCGCGAGGCGGAAGCCGTCTCGGAGGAACCCGCGCCGCTCGAACCGGCTGTCGTGCCGATTGCCCCGCCCGAATCGGCCGACGTGCCAATTGCGCCGCCGAAACGGAAGATCCGCCGAACGGTCCCGCCGCCGGCCCTTCGGGCGGAGGATGCCCCGGTGGAGAAGGACAATTCGCTATCTTTGCCGTTGAAAGTCGCTGCCGGCTTCGTTTTGCTTCTCCTCGGCGTACTCGCCCTCTACTTCTCGCAACGGGCGCCGGACCGTCCGTCGGAGCCGCCGCCATCTGTGGCCAAGGTCGATGAGGTCACGTCCAACGTGGTTGCGCGCGTAGACGTCCAGCAGCCCGAACCGGACGTGCCTGCGGAGGAAGAGGCTGCGCCTGCCATGGCCGACGTTGGCGGGGAGGACGCCCCTCCGCAGGTCGCCGAGACGCCGGAAGCTCCGCCCGAAGCGCCGCCCGCGGCAACGGCAGACGTCCCCTCGCGTCCGCGCGGGCGCGCGCCGCGCATCGTGCTGACGGACGGCAAGAAGATCGTGCGCCGTTCGGGCGGCGTGATCGAGGTGCCGCGCGTGTTCTCGTGCGCGGGCGCCGGCATCAAGCCGTTCTGGGTGTATGGCGCGCATCCGGAGGCGGAGGCCGCCAAGGAGAAGAAGGCGCGCGAGGAATGGCAGGCTCTCGTGAGCCAGGCGGAATCGGTCCCGTAAGGCGGGTCCGGCATTCCAACTTTCAGCTTGGTAATCGGTCAGCGCCTCGCCCCCCCTACCGCTGACCGATTACAAAGGGGACGCCGGACGAGGTGAAAATGTGGTATACTTACCGCATGAAAACAAGACACTTCGTTTTTGTGGCGGCCGCATGCGCCGCCTGGATTGCGTTCGGCGCGCCGGAGAAGATCATCTTCGACACCGACATGTACACGGATTTCGACGACGTGGGCGCGCTTGCCACGCTCCATGCGCTCGCCGACGCGGGCGAGTGCGAGATCCTCGGCACCGTCGCCTCCACGCGCGGCACGCCGGCGGTCGGCATGGTCGAGATCATCAACGCCTACTACGGCCGTCCCGACATCCCGGTGGGCGCGAACCGGGAGCTGGGCCTCGGCCCGCTCGGCTGGAAGCATGCCATCTACGACATCTACGCGGACATGGTGAAGGCCAACAAGGACGTGGTGAAGCATCCCACGAGCGACGCCGCGCCCGACGCGAACGAGACCTATCGCAGGATCCTCGCCGCGCAGCCGGACGGCAGCGTGACCATCTGCTCCGTGGGCTTCACCACCAACCTCCGCCGTCTGCTGGAGACGAAGGGCGACGCCTTCTCGCCGCTCGACGGACGCGCGCTCGTGGCGAAGAAGGTGAAGGCCTGGTACGCGATGGCGTGCCGCTACCCCGACGGGTACGAGTACAACTCGAAGGAGGACGGCGCGTCGTCCAAGATCGCGTTCCGCGACTGGCCCACCCCCATTTACTTCCTCGACTGGTGCTACGGCGTGGAGGTGAAATGCGGCGTGCCCGTCTCGAAGAAGCGGATGCCCGTCAACCCGGTGCGCGACGTGTTCAAGCGCGCCCTCACGGCGTACAAGGAGACGGAGAAGGGCCATCCGGCATGGGACGAGGTGACCGTGCTCGCGGCCGTGCGCGGCTGGGAGCGCTACTTCGGCACGGTGCGCGGCCGGTTCGACATCGTGGACGCGAAGGGCAAGAACGCCTGGACGCCCGACCCGAACGGGAACCACTACGTGCTCACCGTCAAGACGCCCAAGGCGGAGGTCGGCGCGATCGTCGACGAGCTGATGGCGCGCGGGTCGCTTCCGTCCGTGCGCAACGCCTCCGCGCTCACGGAGGCGCGGACCTATGCCAGCACGAACGGCGCGACGCTCGGCTACCGTTTCCACGCGCCGGCCAATCTTGAGCAGGGGTGGCGTTATCCGCTCGTGCTTTTCCTGCACGGCGCGGGCGAGCGCGGCGACGACAACGTCCTGCAGCAGGTCCACGGCGTGTGGCCGATCCTCTCCTACATGAAGGAGAAGAAAATTGACGGCTACCTCATCGCGCCGCAGTGCCCCAAGGGCAAGAGATGGGTGGAAACGCCATGGGACGCGTCGTCCCATAAGATGCCCAAGGGCCCGTCCGAGTCGATGAAGCTCGTTCTGGAACTCCTGGACAAGACGCTCAAGGAGTGTCCCGTGGACGAACGTCGCGTCTACGTGACGGGACTTTCGATGGGCGGATACGGAACATGGGACATCGTGCAGAGATACCCCAACCTCTTCGCGGCGGCGATGCCGCTGTGCGGCGGCGGCGACCCGGCGCTGGCGCACGTCATGCGCGACGTGCCCATCTGGGCCTTCCACGGAGACTGCGACAAGGCCGTGCCGGTCAGGCGTTCGCGTCAGATGGTCTCGGCACTCTGGGAATGCGACGGCAACGTGCGCTACCGCGAGTATCCGGGCGTGGGACACAACTGCTGGGACGCCGCCTACTCCGATGCCGCCGTGCTCGACTGGTTCTTCTCCCAGCGCAGGAAGTAGTAACGGCGCGACTTGACATGACGGGGGGGCGGAATGGTATAATGACGGCGTGTGTTTGAACCTCGAAAAAGGAGTGTGGGCATGAGCCATGTGATGAAGTGCAGTTTTGCCGGTACGTCGCTTGCCAAATTGGCGACGGCGCTTTCGGTTTTCCTTTGCCTGGCGGCGTTCGGCGACGGGCCGCTGGGCGACGCGACGACCTGGTTCGACGAGACGTACCAGAACTTCACGGAGGTGCGGAGCAACAAGTGGACCACGTCCGCCGGCACCTGGCGCAAGACGACGGCCACCGACCGCACGGTCCACGTGAGCGCCACGGGCGGCGATTCCCTCCAGCTCGACACGCGCGGCGGCGAAATCCAGTTCGAGCCGACGAAGAAGTAGACGCGGACATGACCTTCACGGCCTGCCGCTTCGGCGAGGAGTGGAACCTCACGAACTTCTCGCACCACGCCGCCATCGCGATGCGCCTGAAGGAAGACGGCGAGACGTGCACGTTCATCGGCTGGGTCTCCACGCGCGACAGCGGCAACATCAAGGGCCGCTGGCTCGAGCTTTCCGCCGACGGCCTCGTGGCGGAGGAGGACCGCACCTACGCCGTGCGCGTCGAGAGCGACTACTCGTGCGTGCCCACGCGCATCCGCTACACGGTGGACGGCCACGTGCTCGCGGACGTCCTCGGCAACATCTGGTTCTCGTCGCGCAGCTCGCTGGGGCCGGACGTGACGCAGAAGAAGCACGCGACGAAAGTCGGCCTGCGCGGCAAGGGCACGGTGGGGCGCATCACGGCGACGGAGGCGGTCGCGCGCGTCGCGCGCGCCGAGGTCTCGTTCGCCACGGTGTCGCGTCCGCAGGCGGGCAGCACGCTCACGCCCACGGTGACGCCGAACGAGGGCGTCACGCTGGGCGAGCTGTCCTACGACTGGCACCTCGTGGACGCCGCCGGGATGCCCGTCGCCGGCGGCGCGCGCGGCACGGGTTCGACGTATGACCTGCAGGCGTCCGACTTCGGCCACTGGGTGGTGGTGGACGTGTCCGACGGCAACGGCTACGCCGGCACGGGGAAGTTCTGGTGCAGCGACCTGCCCGTCGTGGAGATGACGGTGGGGACGGCGGACGGCTACGTGAAGACCGACGACGAGACGGCCGAGGTCGGCGTGACCTACTACTATGCCGACGAGGGCGACAACTTCTTCCCGCTGACGGTCGAGGAGGGGGCGGACCTCGCCCCGTACCGCGAGCAGTACGAGGACCTCTTCGTGGAGGCGATCGCCTATACGTGGCCGTCGAGCAAGAAGGAAACGCACTCCGGCAAGATCACGATCCGCGGCAACGCCGAGTACGACGACCAGGTCAAGAACATGGACTTCACGATCCACGTGCGCGGCAACTCCACGGCCGGACAGGACAAGAAGCCCTACAAGATCAAGCTCGACAAGAAGACCGACCTCTTCGGCCTCGGCGGCGGCGCGAAGAACAAGCACTGGGTGCTGCTCGCCAACTGCTTCGACGAGTCGCTCATGCGCAACAAGCTCTGCTACGACCTCGCCGGACAGTTCGGCGCGCCCGTGTGGATGAAGAGCGAGTGGGTGGACGTGGTGATGAACGGGAAGTACGTGGGCAACTACCAGCTCTGCCAGCACATCCGCGTGTCCGATGAGCGCATCCCCATCCTCAACTGGGACACCGGCGACGTCGCGGAGGCGGCGCAGAAGGCGAACCCGGCCCTGACGAACGATGACGTGGACTTGATCGACGAGATGCTCGAGACGAACTGCCTCTGGATGACGTCCGGCACGTTCGCCTACGGCGGCACGAACTACGTGCTTTCCGCGAAGAAGGCCGACGGCGGCACGCTCGACGGACAGGGGCGCATCAAGGTGTACTGGAAGGCCTGGAACGGCGGCGACATCTCCAAGGGGCTCGTCTTCGAGATCGACTCCAAGAAGATGCCCAAAGCCAATGGCGGAACTGCGCCCGCGCCGTCCAGCTTCATCCAGAACAACACGACCTCGAAGGGCACGCTCAAGCTGTGCGTGGCGATGAACACGCCGGAATACGCCTTCACGAACCCGACGATCAGCAACTTCGTGTGGGAGACGTGGTGGAACCTCGGCCAGGCGTGGATGTCGGGCACGAACGTCAATTCGCGCGGCGAGCACTACGCGGATCTCGCGGATTTCGACTCGATGGTGTCCTACTGGCTTTCACAGTTCGTGCCGGGCAACGACGACGCGGGCTCCTTCAGCCGCTACAGCTACCTGCGCGACTCGGACGGCAAGATGGTGTTCGCCCCTGCCTGGGACTTTGACTACGGCCTCGGCTCGCTCCAGATCCGCATCCGCACGCCCGCCGTCACGAACATCTACGGCGAGGCCACCTACGCGGCGATCATCCCCGAGAAGTGGATCCCCTCGCGCAGCCAGAACAACTTCATGGGGCACTGGACG
>ONRL01000121.1 GCA_900320225.1 uncultured Lentisphaerota bacterium | reverse complement strand
AGCGAATTGGAAAAACTGCTTGCGTCCACGGAGACGTACCGTGTCGAACGAACCAAGTCCACGACGGACAAGGACAAGTTCGGCGAGGCCGTTTGCGCGTTCGCGAACGACATGCCAGACTGTGGCAAGCCAGGTTATCTCTTCATCGGCGTTGACAACGAGGGGCATCCGTGTGGAATGAAGGCGACGGACGAGCTTCTGCAGAAGTTTGCGGCCATACGATCCGACGGGAACATATTACCGATCCCGACGATCTCGGTTGACTCGTTCTCCCTGCCGGGTGGCGATGTGATTGCTGTGGAAGTATTGCCGTCCGATCAGCCGCCGGTCAGATATCGCGGGCGCACATGGATTCGCATAGGACCGCGCCGGGATATCGCCTCGCCCGCAGAAGAGACGATCCTTGCCGAGCGCAAGGCGCGAAATTTTACGACATTCGATGCCCGGCCATGCTTTGGCGCTTCGCTTGACGATATCGACCTCGATCTCTTCCTGCACGATTATCTGTCCAAGGCCGTGGACGCGGAAATTCTTGCTGCCGATGACCGCCCAATTGAACGCAAACTGGAATCCCTTAGGTTCTTCAACAGCGCGTATGGCCTGCCCACAAACGCCGCCGTCTTGCTCTTTGGCAAAGATTCTCGCCGATTCTTCCCGGGCGCATACGTCCAATATGTAAGTTTCGGCGGACGCGACAAGGCAGCTACCATCCTGAACGAACATCCTTTCAAGGGGCCGATTGTGCGAATGCTCGCGCAGATAGACCTTTTCATTGAAACGACAATTGCGCGGAAGCGCCCCGTATTCGTGACCGCATTGCGCGAAGAGACCCGTACCGACTATCCCAAAGGCGCGATACGCGAACTTGTGATGAATGCCATCATGCACCGCGACTACCAGGGCAATGCGCCGATTCACTTCTACCAGTATGCGGATTGCCTTGAAATCGTCAATCACGGCGGACTATACGGACGGGCGAGGCCCGAGAACTTCCCGAACGTCAGCGACTATCGCAACCCGATAATCGCCGAAGCTATGAAGGTACTTGGCTACGTCAACTGCTATAATCGCGGCATCAACATGGTGCAGGACGAGCTTGAGGCAAACGGCAATGGCAAAGCGGAGTTCTCCTTCCGGTTGATTACGGCATTTGAAGCCAAGGTTGCCAAGGTTGGGCAGCAGCAGAAACTTGACCAGTCTAAACAGGATAGTAGCATGAAAAGTAGCATGAAAAGTAGCATGAAAAGTGAGGATCGGCTACTGCTTGTGCTGAAAGATGATCAAACTATGTCCTTGCCCAAAATGGCCGAAGCGATTGGTCTGTCTGTTGCAGGAGTGCGCAAGGTGCTGGACAAATTGAGAGCGACTGGGCGTATCCGTCGTATTGGCCCAGACAAGGGCGGCCGTTGGGAAGTTGTAAACGGCAAAGGGAAGTAGTGGATGACGGCTAAGCTCCACATGTTCGCAACGCTTTCCGCCGACCAGCAGGAGACGGCGAGGAAGGAATGGGCGAAAGTCCTGCTCCCGTTCAAGCGCCGCGAGCCGTGGCTGTGACCGGATGCGGTGAAGGCGTGAATGTAGTATAATTTCAACGGAGTGAGAAAGGAGAAATGTCATGACATTGCTAGAGGAAATACAGAAAGGCGAGAATGTCGCGCTGGAGTTCAAGGAGGCGTGCTCCTCGCTCAACGCGGAGATCGACCGCGTGCTCTCCGAAATCACCGCACGTGCCGCCAAGAAGGAAAAAGAGACATGAAACGGTTCATGACGGGCGTTGTCGCCGCGCTGGCGATGGGCGTGATGGCGGAGATATCGAATACCGTAACGGTCACGAGTTTCCACCAGCCGTATCCCTATTCGGGCAAGGCGACGATCGAATACACGGTCGACAGGACGCTCCTTGGCAACGCACGTGCGGAGATCACGCTCAGAACGGACGACGCGAGCGCGACTTTCATCCAGGAAAACGTCGTCACGGGGGCGAACACGTTCACGGTCGACTTCGCCCCGTCCTTCGGCGGCGCGCTGCTGCTCACCAATGCGTCGTACGTGGTGTCGATCGCGGAGGTGGGCTTCGGCGGCGTTCAGCTGTGGGCGAACGGGCCGCACTGGGCGGAGTGCAACGTGGGGGCTGAAAAGCCCGAAGAGTGCGGCTACTACTTCTGGTGGGGCGACACGGTGGGGTATACGAACACGGGAAGCGGCTGGATTTCGGTCGATGACGGAACGGACTTCTTGTTCATCTCTTCGGGTACGGCCGGCTCGACATGCTACAAAAAAAACGAGGCGCTTCTGTCGGCGGGATACATTGACGAGGCCGGCAATCTCGTGGCGGCGTGCGACGCGGCGACGGCGCATCTCGGTTCCCCGTGGCGCATGCCGACGGATGCAGATTTTTCCGCGCTCGTCAGCAATTGCACCGGCATGTGGACAGTCACCAACGGCGTGTACGGGCTACTGGTGACGGGCATGGGCGACTATGCGGATAGGAGCATCTTTCTTCCGGCGTCCGGCGACGGCTACGAGTCGAGTCTCTACTACATTGGCACGAAAGGCGTCTATTGGTCTTCGACGCCGAATGCGGACTATTCGCTCCGCGCGTGGTATCTCCAGTTCAATTCGAGCAGTTCCGGACTGGATTTCAACAACTATTCTCGCTTCTACGGACGGCCTGTTCGTCCTGTACGAGGATTCGGCAGCGCGGTCGGCGTCGTCACGTGCGATCCGGATCCATCGGTGGTGCGTGTCGCCACGCCCGAAATCACGGTGGCGGCCACCTTCACCGGCTCCAAGACGAAGTGCGAGATCTCCTGCGCGACCGCGGGTGCGAAAATCTTCTACACGCTCGACGGCAACGATCCGACCTCGCATTCCACACGGTATGCAGGTGCGTTCTACGTCACCGAAAGCTGCACGCTGAAGGCAATTGCCATGCTGAGCGGGGGACTCAACAGCGAGATAGCGGAAAAGACGGTTACGAAGGAGTGGACGATCGGGGATGGGATGGGGGCACCCGACTACGCCTTCACGACGAGTGGCGATGACGACAAGGCGTTCTACCGCGTGGAGGACGCGTCCGTCCCGAATGGCGAGGCTATGCATTCCGGCGACATCGGCAACAGCGGCGCGTTCGGCACGTTCGCGCGGACTGTCCTCTCCACGGCGGTGTGGGGACCGGGCACGGTGAGCTTTTCGTGGAAGGCGTCCTGCGAGGACGATGCGCCAACCTACGACTGGGACCACGGCGAGTTCGCGGTGGACGGCGTTGTCGAGGCGTACGTCAGCGGCGAGACGGACTGGACGAACGTCAGCGTGGCGGTCACGGGCTCCGGCAGGCATACGCTCACCTGGACCTACCTCAAGGACGATGCCGAAAGCGAGGGCGAGGACTGCATCTGGGTGACGGGCTATGGCTGGGCGAGCGTGGAAGCGTACACGCACACGACGCCCGTGCCCGTGCCGTACGCCTGGCTTGACGCGCACGATCCAGGCGTCGTGGGCGAGTACGATGCGCATGAGATGGCTGCCAAGGCAACGGCGGCGAACGGGCGGAAGGTGTGGGAGTGCTACGTGCTGGGGATCGACCCGCAGGATGCGGCGAGCGACTTCAGGATCGCGTCGTTCCCGATGAAGGCGGACGGCACGCCGGACTGGACGAACGTCGTGCTTGATCCGCCGCGGGAGCAGTGGAACATGCCGGACGCGCCGGTGGTGTGGAAGGGCGCGGCGACGCTGGAGGGACCGTGGAGGACGGTAACGGAGGAGGTGGGGCGAGGCGTCCCGCCGAGCCGTGGCGGCTCGCCGGGGACGGCTCGCCCCACCATGCGGTTCTTCAAGGCGGTCATCTTTGGCGATGAGTGATCAGATCGGCGCCTTTACAAGGGAACCTAAGTCGTCATGTGGAAGCATGTTCTCCTTCCTGCCGTTGTCACAGGCGTCTTCCTGCTGACGTCTGGCTGCGCCTCTACGTGGCTTCAGCGCGGCGGAGAGCCGGACCGCCCGGCGATTTCGCGCATTGAAACGCGAGGATGTCTGCTGGTGGGCAGCACGGGCGACTACCATCCGCTCACATGGCGCGATCCCGCAACGGGACGATGGGAGGGGTTCTGCATTGACGTGGCGGAGCGGATCGCGTCCGAAATGGGCGTACGCGCGGAGTTCGTCCAGACCTCGTGGCCGACCCTTGCCGCAGACGTTCAGTCCGAAAGGCCGGCTTTTGACCTGGCCATCGGCGGGATCACGGTCACGGACGCGCGGAAACAGAAGATGGCGATGTCCAACGGCTATCTGGCCAACGGAAAGACCATCCTCTGCCGAACCGAAGACGCCGGGCGGTTCCGCGCGCTTGCCGACATCGACCGCCCGGACGTGCGCGTGATGGTGAATCCGGGCGGGCTCAACGAGACATTCGCACGGGCGAAGCTTCCGCATGCGAAACTCCTCGTACATGGCCGGAACGAGGAAATCCCCTCGCTCGTGGCCGACGGACGCGCCGACGTGATGGTCACGGAAATCGTGGAGGCGCCGTGGTACGTCCGGAGCAATCCGCGCCTCGCGGCTCCGCTTCTCTCCAAGCCGTTCACCAAGGGCGAAATCGGCGTTCTCATGCGGAAGGGACAGGACGACCTTCTGGCCTTCGTCAACGACGTTCTTGCCCGCATGTCCGCCGACGGAACCCTCTCCGCGCTCAAGGCCAAGCACGGCCTCCGATAGTTCCGCCGCACGGGAGGGCCGCGCTCCCGCGCGGCCGCTAACTGGGAAAGCCGCCAGCCCGTTCATCCCTTGTCCCAGTCGGTGAGATTACGGTGCGGAACGCACTTACGAACTGAGTGAGAAAACAGGTCTGACCTGTTTTCTCACTTTTATCAACCTGCCACGAACCACGAATCACCAACCACGAATCACGAAAATCTGCTATACTACCCGCATCGGAAAAGCAGGAGAAAGGCAGGCATAGACTGAAACAGACAAAGCCCCGTCGCGGCACCTTGCACGGCAGGGACAGCAACTGTTGACACCGTTTGTCCTTTCATTTGGCCGTTGATTGTCCGGAATTTTCCTTGATCAGGCGCAGGTCGCGCGGCTCCAGCTTAAACTCCATCGTTTTGCCGCCGGGCCAGACACAGCGCACGCTTTGCGTATCCGCGGTAGCGTTCGCCAGCACGAGCGCGCGGCGACCGTCCTCCGATTCGTAGGCGGCAATGAACACGGCGGGGGCCCTGCCCCCCTCCCTGAGCGATACCGAACCGCAGACGAGCTGCGGCG
The DNA here is from genome assembly GCA_900320225.1 of uncultured Lentisphaerota bacterium. Classification (GTDB taxonomy): domain Bacteria; phylum Verrucomicrobiota; class Kiritimatiellia; order RFP12; family UBA1067; genus RUG572. The sequence goes on along the minus strand of ONRL01000121.1, from coordinate 4,948 downwards.
GCTTGATGCGCCGCCCATACGCGAGCCATGGACGCCCTTCGCCGCGGAAGAGCGAGATCCAGCGCTTCATGTAGCCGGGATACCACGCCTCAAACTTCCTTTGCGCAGCCAGTTTCGGGTCATCGGTCTCAATGTCGCACATCTGCGGCACGATGCGCGGCATCTGCCCCTCGGCGGCGGAATACGCCATCCAGCGCAAATCGATGCGCGATCTCGGCTCGGCCTGGAAGACGGGCATGTACTCGTGATAGACGTAGTTGTAGACGCTGGCCCACTCGCCCTTCCCCTTGGTGTCGCGCTGAAGCTGCAACGCCGAAAGGTCGTTGAACTGTTCGTTCGGATCTTCGTACGTGACGGCACTTTTGCCGTGAATCTTGCGGATGGCATCTGCCATGTCGATGAGCTGCTGGCGGGCGGCGACGGTCTTCCACCGCCCCTCGCCCGGCGCGTGCGGGTGGCTCCGGCTCCAGCATGGGTCGAACATGCCGCCATTGTTCTGGTCAACGGAGACGATCTTGCAGCCGCGCTTCGCAAGCTCGCCGGCCACGTCCTGGGAAAACCAACGGCGCGTCCAGTCATCCCCGCCGCACATCTTTGCGTACGCGCCGCCGTGCAGCCAGAAGGGGGTACGTTCGACCACCTTGCCGTCCCGCGTGACGCAGGCGTGTGAAGCGGTCTCGCGCATGAAATCCCTGCGCCAGTCATATTGGACGACACCCGCCTCGTTCGTGCCGTAGGAAAGCGTCCAGTTGTATCCGCTCGGCCACGGAAAGGCATGGATGTTCTTTGCGGCAAAATCCGAAACGAGCGAGACAAACGCCTCGTCCGACGGATTGCACGGGAACGAGTTCGGATGCACCCAGGTCGCGTAGTGTTCCCAGCCCCAGCAGATCGCCACAAGCGGCACATCCGGGGCGATACGGCTCCAACACTCATCCACCCACCTGCGCATCTTGCCGATGTCATTGAACCACGGACGATTGAACAGCGTCACAACCGGCGCATCGGCAAGGCAGGGCGGAACATCGGGGCGCTTCCATGCGGGAATGGGGCAGAGACGCGTTGCGGTCTTCGCCCACTCGCGGTAGATGTCCGCGCCGTCATGCCAGGTGACGGGTGCGTCCTTTGTGCCGCAGACGGCGGCGAAGACGAAGTTGTAGTCAAGATGCGTCGGCGCCGTATCGAAGCACTTTCTGTCCCACCAGAACTGCATGTCGCCGTGCCCGGTCAACATCGCGCCAACATTCTTCACGTCGCCCTTGTCATCCTCGGCGGCGGTGTAAACGAGCAATGACGGGTCCCACCAAAAAGCCGTCTGCACGGCAAGCGGCCCTGGCTGCTGGGGGTGGACATGCCACGTGTTCACGGGCAGCGACGCAAGATTGTCGGACACGCCCCACTTCGATCCCGTAAGCAGCCTGTCGTCTTCAACCGACGCACCGATGCGACCGGAAAAGTTGATGCACGGATATGACGCAACCATGACAGCCCACCCATTCGTCGGCGCAAACGAGAGGCCAAAGCGCACCTTCGCACTTTCCGGAGAAGCCGATACGGCACACTCGACGCGGGAGAGTTTCCCGTCCAGATCCTCCCAAATGAGCTTCAGCCCATCTGCGAGAGGTTCAAGGCGGAACCGCGCCGCCTTTCCCGGATAAATCCTTTCGTTGATGGAGAAATCGTCTGCCCGCGTCAGCTGCATCTTGAAGAGATCCGCCGCCGCCTTGGGAGTCAGATCCGTGCCGTTCGCCGTCTCAATTCGAATCACACGCCCATTCGTCTTGTCAATGCCAATGGAGAGCGATGCGCTGCGAACGAATGCGACCTCTTCACCAGACGCAGGAGACGAAATGCCTGCAAAAAGTGCCTGCGCGCACAGGAGCGAAGTCGCAGTAACAATGTAGAGTAGAGACCCACGCCTCGGCGTTGCCCCCGATGCGACTTCCCCCTCATCAAACCGTACGTATGGATTTCCCGCATACGGCTTTCCATTGAGTGCTTCTCCTGTTGTCACGGTCTTGATCCTTTCTTGGCTTTTAAGAAACTGCCGGGTAGTATAACATTTTTTTTTTCACTACTATCCCATAGCGTTTCAGGACATCCTGTGCCTCTTTTGTTGCCGGGGTGTGCGGGGTTTTGGTATAATTCTTTCGTTCTTCAGGAGGCAAAAGTAGGAACGAGAATGACATTCAAGGAATATGTGGCGGCGCTCGCCAAGGAGCTGGGCGCGGAAATCGAGAGCGAAGGGGACGCCTGCGCTTTTTCGCTCGGCTCGGGCGACCAGTCCGCACCCTCCGGCGCGATGCGGGTGTAACCTTTCGCGCCGAAGCGTGTAATCAGAGCAAAGAACAACAAACCAGAAACAAAAAGGACGACAAAATGGGCATCTTCGACAAGAACATCCACATGAACGGAGCCGGAACAACATATCAGGCGTTCCTCGATCTGGCCGACGCGGCCGAGGAAAAGGGCGGGACGATCGGAAACCTTCGAGACGGACGGAACCCGTCACGCCATGAGCTCGCGCCATGTTCTGTAACCTTCCGGCGATTCGCGCGTAAACAGGGCGAAACAGCTTCAACCATTCAACCATAAAAAGGAGACGGCAACATGGCAGACTTCAACATCAACGCGCTCGGCGCATTCAGGAACATCGACTTCGGCAACGCCGACGCCATCGCCAACCTCAAGCAGGGCGGCGGCGTAGAGCAGAACGGCAAGCTCGGCAGCTTCTTCTGCAAGATGTTCCGCTCGTCCGCGACCGAGGCGAGAAACAACGCCGTGCGAACCGAGCTGCTCAGGGCGCTCGGCCAGGGCTTCGGCATCGAGGGCATGACCGAAAAGGACGGCAAGACCTACTTCTCCGCCGATTTCATGGCCAAGCTGGAGAGGACCCTCGGTCGCGACGTCTTCAAGGCCGCCGACTTCAAGCTGAACCGCGACGGCTCGGTCTCCTCCGGCAAGCCGCTCACGCAGCGCCGCATCCAGGCCATCGTCGAGAAGGCGGGCGTTTACGCCAAGACGGGCTTCAGCGTCGGCGCCTACCGGCAGAAGCTGGAGTCGATCCAGAAGGATCTCGGCATCGCCGGACTCCCCGGCGCCGATCTCGACAAGCTCAACAACAGCGACAAGACGCCGAAGATGACGAAGCTCTTCATCCACGTGGCCAAGTCGCTCGACTTCCTCGAAGGGCTGGAACTCGGCAAGCCCGCCGTGGACAAGAAGACCGGCAAGCCTCTCGGCTATTACACCTACTCGAAGGGGAAGGACCTGTCGTTCGTCCGTCTCGACCCGACGCTGGCGTACAACCTCGAGCTTGGCGATGACGTGTCGAACTGGCACGGCAACCGCTTCGAGTTCCGCATGCCGGGCTCCAAGGCCGACGACTACCAGCCGCTCGGCGGGGACATCGGCGACCCCGAGCACGGCTTCAACCACCGGCTCTTCCTGGCTCTCGGCGGGGAACTCATCCACACCGAGCGCGCCCACTTCGACAGCAGCGGCACCGACATCGAGCCGCTCAAGAAATACATCGCCCAGACCATTCAGCTCTTCGCGCAGAAGATGGTGGACGTCTATCTCGAATGCAAGGCCGAAGGCAAGATGGACGCGTTCCGCGCCCACTGCGAGAACCCGGGCGCCTGCATGGAGGAGAAGGGCATGCGGCTGACGAAATTCGAGGAAGAGCACTTAGCGCCGCCCGCGCAGGAAGGGACGGGCCTGACCAAGGCCGAAGCCGCCGAGCTCGAACGCATCGCGAACCAGGCCGTCGGCGACAACGCCCCGCCGGACAAGTCCGAAGACCTGCTCTACGGCGTCATCGACGCGCTCAACCAGCGCGACGAAAAGCTCAACGCCTCCGAAAACTGGGCCGATTTCTCCGCGGCCGCCAAGGAGAAGCTCGTCGGCAAGACGGCGAAGATCGTGGTCCCGTTCAAGAACGAAGAGACCGGCTTCTATGAATTCAAGCCGCTCGTCGTGGACGGCAAGGAGGTCGTCCGCCCGCTCACCGCGGAGGACGTCGACACGATCGGCAAGGCCTGCCTCTTCAACTCCGTGAACATCTGACGGAATCAACCGGAGACAACCATGGAACTCAAGGAACTGACATCCGCCTTCGCGGCGAAAATGGGCATCGACGGGCTGACGGTGGAGGACGGCGTCTGCGCCCTGGAGATCGACGGCATCCCACTGCAGATCGCGGAGACGGCCGCCGGCGGGGCGCTGCTGGCGACCGCCGTCGTGGGACTTCCGCCGCCGGAGAAGACCGAGGCGTTCCTGGACCTGCTGCTGGAGGCCAACACGGAGACGTTCGGCCCGCAGGACCGGGCCCTCGGGAAGATTCATGACACCGGCGAGGTGGTGCTGCTGTGGCGCATCCCGACCCGCGACGTGGAGCTGGACGGCTTCTGCGCGGAGCTCGAGGCGTTCGTGAACCAGGTCGAGCAGTGGCGGCTGGCGCTGGAGAACTTCCGCCCCGCCGCGGAAGAGGCCGCCGCCCGCGACGAGGAGGCCCCCGCCATGGGCTTGCCCGCCTCCGGCTTCATCAGCGTCTAGCGGCCTTTCAACTTTTCAAGGAGTCACACAAAGTTATGGCAATCAATCTCGCGAACCTCAACATCTCGCTCGACCAGTTCCAGAAGATGGCGACGGGCGACTATAACGCCGGCGAAGTGGCGCTCAAGAGCGAATCCAAGCTCACCAAGATCAACAACCACGTCCACCGCCTGAGCGCGAACACGAAGTCGATTTCCCATGAGGAAGTCCTGGCGATCAAGAACGCCTTCATGAAGGCGCTTTCCGCGAACGGCGTGGACATGGCCGAAATCAACAAGATCCGCAAGGAGCTGGGGCTGGCGCCCGACGAGACGGCGCCGAAGGCGCTTGCCGGGCGTTCGATCAAGCCGCTGTCGCGCCAGCAGATCCGCGACATCATCGACCGCAACGC
>ONRL01000252.1 GCA_900320225.1 uncultured Lentisphaerota bacterium | reverse complement strand
GCTCTGCTGCGTGGCGGCGCTCAACAAGGTGCTGCCGAACTACATCCAGGCGATGTGGATGAAGACCGAAGACGGCGGCGTGGCGGCGACGGCGTACGGTCCCTGCACGTTCGAGGCGAAGCTGGCCGGCGGGCGTGCGGCGTTTACGGAGAAGACAGCCTATCCCTTCTCCGAGACGGTGGAGATCGTGGTGGAAGATGCGCCGCGGGCGGCGTTCCCGCTGCTGGTGCGTCTGCCGGGCTGGTGCGAGAGGCCGTCCGTCGAGCTGAACGGGAAGGCTCTCGCAGTGAAGGCCGAGCGCGGGTTCGCGCGGATTGCGCGCGAATGGAAGAAGGGCGACGTGGTGCGCCTCACGTTCCCGATGAAGCCGCGCGTGGAGATCGTGCGGGACATGAACGACATGGGCAAGCGGCGCGCGGTCGTCTCGTTCGGTCCGCTCCTGATGGCGTACGCGTATCCGGCGAAGGACGACAACACGATCATCGGCGACGCGGCGGAGCCGGTTCTCGATCCGGCGTCCGTGCCGGGCGCGCAGGTGGTGCGTACCGCGATGCCGTCCGTGTGGGACTGGCCGCTCGACGCGCCGGTGAAGCTCGTGGCGAAGGATGCGGCCGGGAAGCCGCTCACGCTCGTGCCGTATGGTTGCACGAAGCTGCGCGTCTCGATGTTCCCGGTCGATTAGAGGCTGAGGATTTCCCGCACGACCTTTGCATAGACAGGGGCCATGTACATGAAGCCGTAGACGTTCGGATGGCAGTGGTCGGTGGTGCAGTCTGAGTTGTTGGGAAGCTGGTCCACGCCGGAGAGGAAGTGGAGGTTCGCCCACTTCGCGGGATCCTCGGACTTGAGCTTGTCGAATATTTTCCGGGAGATGACTTCCTGTTGACGCGGGAACGGCTTCTCCGTGCAGCCGCCGCAGAGCAGGATCGGCGTGTCGGGGCGCAGTTCCTTCAGCTTCCGCACGAACGGCTCGTAGCGTTCCTCCACCATCTTTGGGTTCATGTTCCATTCGCAGTCCACGATGTAGAGCGCGGCGTCGATCTCCGCGAGGACATCTGCAAGCGCTAGCTCCATCCGCCCGTTGCCCGGGAAGCCGAGGTTGATGAGGTCAACGTCGAGCTCGCGCGCCATGATCGAAGTGAACGTCAGGCCGGCCCGGTCGGCGCGCCCGCCGTGCACGATGGACGTACCGTAGTGCACGATGGGCTTGGAGAGGCGATGTGGACGTGCAGGGTTGAAGCTTTTCCCTTTCTTGACGCCGATCGAGAAGGAACGCGGCAACACGCGCATCGGCAGGTACACGAGGCATTCGTCGCCTGGATTCCAGGGCACGCGCAGTTCGCCAACACCCGTCTCGACGTTCGGCGCGCCCGCCAGCGTGTGTTCCCATGTGCCGTTCGACGTACGCTTGTACACGTCAACGCCCTGCGTTCCGTTCAGTGTGATCTGCGGGTGGGGACGGTATCCTGTCAGAACTTCCCAGCGCACGACGACCTCGTCGGAGTCTGTTACGAATCGCGCGTTGATGTCGATCGACGTTTGCGACAGTTTCCACACCGCGGGCGGTACCACGCCTTCCCACTTCTCGGGCAGACGGTTGTACGGCTTGTCCGCATTCGGGAACCCGCGTCCCTCCAGTTGCAACGTCGCGCCGTCGCGCCAGTCGTAGTCTTCCGTGACAGCTTTGGGTACGTTGCGCGCGGCGGAAGCGGTGAGGGCGAATCCCAGCGCGCAGGCCAACAGAACACGAACATGTATTTGGATTCTTTTCATGACTTGATCCTTGTTTACCTCAGGGCCTCTGTGTCGAAATCATTCTCTGCGGTACGTTGCGCTGGCGTCGCGCGGATCGTTGACGTTGCCGCAGTCGGCGTCCTTGATGTACCCCTTGCCGTCGGGCGCGCCGACTTCGATCAGGCAGTTCGTGGAGCCGTTGTTCCGGAACACCACCGTGGGGCTCTGCACCTTGGCGTTGAACTTGCCGACCGACGAGAAGCCGACATGGCGCATCCCCGGCTTCGACGAGTACCAGTAGCAGAAACATTTGTCCAGAACGCCGCCGCCGCGGGGACCGAACTTGAAGCCTGTGCAGAACTGGTCGCTGTAGCAGAAATCCATCCAGTTGTGGCCGGAGTTGATCTCGAACCCGACGGTGCTGTCGTAGAATCCCTTGTCCTTCTTCATCGCGACAAGCGGGTGGAGATCACGGAGGCAGTTGCCGCCGCTGTTGACGACCACGCCCTTCACCACGGCGTAGATGCGCATGTTCGCGAGCGTGTTGTCGTAGCCGTCGATCAGGACGCCGATCGAGTTTGTCGCGTTGTTGCCCACGATGTTGACGTTGCGGATGTCGGAGTCGGACGAGCCGCTGTTCGCCCCGCGCTTGATGTGGAGGCCCACGAGCACGCCCTTCATCGAGCAGTCCGCGACGAGCGTCTCGCGTCCGCCGTCGATGGAGATGCCCTTCGCCACGCCGCTCCCGTCGATGATGCCGCCCTTGAGCCAGTACCAGCTGCCGGCGAGCATGATGTTGTTCGCGGGATGGATGCCGCCGAGGCGCACCATCGCCTCGGTGTTGGTCCAGCCGGGCGCGGCCTTGAACTTCGCGTACGTGGAGAGGCGCAGGGCCACGCTCTTCTCCGGGTGCGCGGGCGTGCAGATCGGCTTGTCGAGGAGATAGGTGCCGTCGGGGAAGAAGATCTCGCGGTTGGGGTTGGCGTCGATCAACCGCTGGATGGCGTCGGAAACGTTCGTCTTTCCGTCCGCCGGCAGGAAGTCGGTCGCCACCACGAATCCACGCCTCTCGGCGTCCGGCGCGGCCGCCGATGACATGAGCGATGCGAGAGTAAACGAAAGGAGGAGGGTATTTTTGATTTTCATTTGAGGACCTGGTTGTTTGAGGGACGACACTAGTATACCACATACCATGCGGAATTTGTGATATACTGTCGGCGTGCTGACCAAGCGGACATTCTTGAAGGGGTTGGCTCTCGGCGTTGTCGGGGGCGCGGTGAAGTGTCTTCGCGGGGCGGATGTCGCTTCCATCACATGTGCCGAATGGTTCGCGTGCGCGTTGGCGCGTGCGCGCGTGGCGGGGTGCGGCGGTGAGGTGCCCGTGCGCGCGCCGGAGCTACTGGCGGGGCCGGCGGACGGGGACGGTTTCCAGATCATCGGAACGGGAAGCATCTCGAAAGGTGCGTGGCATCTCGCCACGCGCGGGATCTGCCTGGAGTTCATGCTGCGGCTGGAGACGATGGGGCCGCACGCGACGTCGTTTCATCCGCGTCCCGGGGACGCGTGGGAGCCCGTGGTGAACGTGGGCTGCGCGCGCCGGCTGATGGCGCGCATGCTCGCGGAGTCCGGCGTGACGGTGCGCTTCGGCGTGGCGGACGGCGCCGCGTGGACGCCGTTCGCGGAGAGGGTGGACGGCGGTGATTTCGTGCGGGGACAGGCGCGCGGCACGGCGGAAGGTCTTGCATGCCGGCTCGGCGTGCGTGTTGAGGATGTGCCGCCCGATGTCCTTGCGGTTCGGTTGGCACGCGACTACGCGTTGCCCGGTTGATTTCAATATTCCAACTAACAAGAAAGGAAACTAACGAATGAAGAAGATGATTGGATTGGCGGCGTTGGCCGTTGCCGGAACAGTGTTGGCGGCGAAACCGGACTACGCGACGTTCATCTGCCACCGCGGCGAGTCGCACGACGCGCCGGAGAACACGCTCCCCGCCTACAAGATGGCCGTGGACCGCGGCTTCGGATTCGAGTGCGACATCTACCTCTCGGCGGACAAGCGCGTGTTCACGTTCCACGACGGGAACCTCAAGCGCACGACAGCGGGCGCCTGCACGAAGAAGTGCGCCGAGGCGAGCTGGGCCGAGGAGATCTCGAAGGTCGACGTGGGCGGCTGGGGCAAGTGGAAGGGCTCGAAGTTCTCGCCCACGCGCCCCGCGCTCCTCGAGGAGGTGCTGGAGCTCGCCGTCGACGGACGCCAGATCTACGTGGAGGTGAAGCCGGGCCCCGAGATCGTGCCGTACATCAAGGCCGTCTACGCGAAGCAGAAGAAGGCCACCAACAAGAACACGCTCTTCATCGCCTTCAACCGCGAGACGTGCAAGGAGCTGAAGAAGCAGATGCCGGAATACAAGGTGTACTGGCTCACGTCCTCGGGCCGTAAGGGCAAGGACAAGAAGTGGGAGGAGACGGGTGCGGACGGCGTGGACTGCCACTTCAAGCCGGAGGTGATCACGGCCGACTTCATCAAGGCGATCAAGGACAAGGGCTACGAGTTCCACGCTTGGACAATCGATCGTCTCGACCAGTCGCTCCTCGCCTTCGAGCGCGGCGCGCAGACCGTGACGACGAACTGCGCGAAGAAGCAGCTTGACGAGTACAAGGCAAAGACCCGCTAAAAGTACATGTTGGAGGCGGCGATTCAAGACGTGGAGCGTGAACTGGGGCGGTTGCTGTCGTCCCAGGTGCGCCCCCGCGTCCTCGCCGAGGCAATGCGCTGGGCCGTGGAGGGCGGCGGCAAGCGCATCCGCCCGCGCATCTGCCTCGCGGCGGCCGTTGCCGCCGGCGGGTCGTCCGCCGACGCATTGCTGCCGGCCTGCGCCGTGGAGCTGCTCCACTCCTACACGCTCGTGCACGACGACCTGCCTGCGATGGACAACGACGCGGAGCGGCGAGGGCGTCCGAGCGTGTGGGCGAAGTTCGGCGAGGCGAACGCCATCCTCGCGGGCGACGCGTTGCAGGCGCTCGCGTTCACGGCGCTCGCGCAGGCGCCCGAACGGCGTCCCGGCGCGCGTGCGAAGATGATGGCGTTCTTCGGCAACTGCGCCTTGGGCGTGGTGCGCGGGCAGGTCGAGGATATCGCCGCCGGCGCGAAGGATGTTCCCTTCATCTACGAACACAAGACGGCCGACCTCTTCATGGCAGCGGCCGTGACGGGCGCGCTCGCGGGCGGCGGCGACGACGCGTCCGTCGAGAAACTGCGTCTCTTCGCCTACCACCTCGGCGTCGCGTTCCAGTACGAGGACGACCTGCTGGACGACGACTCGCCGTTCCCCTGCGACGAGACAGCGCGCCGGGTGCAAGCCGAAACGGACGCCGCCCTGGCGGCCCTTGCCGGGCTCCCCGGCGACGTGGAACCGCTCGCAACTCTCGCCCGCAGCCTCGTCGGCCGCACGCGTTAGACTTTTTGGTATACGAGGAGCCATGGATAAACTGGAACAGATGCGCGTCGCGGTGGCGCGGCTGAACGAGGCGGCGGACGCCTACTACAACGGGCGTGCCGAGTTGATGACCGACTTCGAGTGGGACGCCCTGTTCGACAAGGTGAAGGCGCTTGAGGCCGAGACGGGCGTGATCCTGCCCGACAGCCCCACGAACCGCGTCTCGGCCGACACGACCGCCGGCGAGAAGGAG
>ONRL01000320.1 GCA_900320225.1 uncultured Lentisphaerota bacterium | reverse complement strand
CTGCTGCCCCTTGCGTTTCTCGCGGGGTGCGGGCTGTTCTTCGACGACCCGTACGTCCAGGTGACGACCACGCCCCTGAACTGGTGCGAGATCCACTATTACAACGCGATGCGCGACCCGATCCGCCGCACCTCCGTGCGCGTGACGGGCATCGGGCACGTCGAGGTGAAGACGGGCACGTCCCGTCGCGTCTCGGACAGTTTTGCGAAGAACAACACAGACGCGACGTGGGACGACATCAAAACGAGCCAGTACACCGTCGATCCCGAACACGTGCGCGAGGTGTTCCAGAACCTCGTCAACGCGGGTCTTTTCGACCGCGACAAGATGTTTACCTCCACGAAGCATCCCTCGGCGGGCCGCTTCATCGCCGTGCGCGCGGCGATCGACAACAAGACCTTTTCCGAGCCGCACAACGTGTTCGAGGACGATCCCGAACTCGCGGAACGGCTCTACAACGTCGTCCTGGAATTCAGTCGACCCATTCTGCGGAAACGGAAGCCCGTGATTGGCCGTGGGGGCAAGGAGGAGGAAAAGAAGTGAACCGTGTGGCAATCATCGGGGCGGGCCGATTCGGCATGGCCCTTGCGGAGTCGCTGTCGGAAAGCGGCGTGGAGGTGTTGCTCGTCGAGCGTAACGGCAGCCTCGTGCAGTCCGCGCTCAACGTTGTCTCAAGCGCCGTGCAAGGCGATGCGACGAACGCACGTGCGCTGGAGGACGCGGGGCTCAAGGAGTGCGACGTGGCCGTGGTGGCGATCGGCGCGAACGTGGAGGCGTCGCTCCTCGCGACGGCCAATTGCAAGGAACTGGGCGTGGGCACCGTGATCGCGAAGGCTACGAGCGAACTGCACGGGAAGATACTCGAGAAGCTCGGCGCCGACCAGGTGATCTTCCCGGACCGCGAAAGCGCGCACCGTCTCGCGCGCAGCATCACGAACCGCGGGGCGTTCGACCTGCTGGAGATATCCGAGGGCTATTCGATCGCCGAGATCAAGGTGCCGGAGGTCTGTCGGGACAAGACGCTCGCGCAGGCCGACTTGCGCAAGCGCACGGGCGTGACGGTGCTCTGCATCCGGCGCCTCGACGAGAACCCGAAAAAACCCCGCGCAATCATCGTGCCAGGCCCGAACGACCAGATCCACGCGGACGACAAGCTGATCGTGTTCGGCACGACGAAGCAGATCGACGCCGTGACCGGCGAGAGCTAAACGCATTTGAAAAGGAGAGAAGCCATGAGCGACAAGGAAATCCCCTACAAGACGTATTTGACCGAAGCCGAGGTGCCGACCGCCTGGTACAACCTGCGCGCCGACATGAAGAAGAAGCCCGCGCCGCTGCTGAACCCGGGCACGCTGAAGCCCGTGACCGCCGAGGAGCTGGAGCACGTGTTCTGCACGGAGCTGGTGAAGCAGGAGCTGGACGACACGACGCCGTACATCCCGATCCCCGACGAGATCCAGAAGTTCTACCGCATGTTCCGGCCGTCGCCGCTCATCCGCGCCTACTTCCTCGAGCGCGCGCTCGGCACGCCCGCGAAGATCTACTACAAGTTCGAGGGCAACAACACGTCCGGCTCGCACAAGCTCAACAGCGCCGTGGCGCAGGCGTACTACGCGAAGGCGCAGGGATTGAAGGGCGTGACCACGGAGACGGGCGCAGGTCAGTGGGGCACCGCGCTCTCGATGGCGTGCGCGTTCTTCGGCCTCGACTGCCAGGTGTACATGGTGAAGTGCTCGTACGAGCAGAAGCCGTTCCGGCGCGAGGTGATGCGCACGTACGGCGCGAACGTGACGCCGTCGCCCTCGATGAAGACGAACGTGGGCCGCGCGATCAACGAGGCGCATCCCGGCACCACGGGCTCGCTCGGCTGCGCGATCTCCGAGGCGGTGGAGGCGGCGGTCACCCAGGAGGGCTACCGCTACGTGCTCGGTTCGGTGCTCGCGCAGGTGCTGCTGCACCAGTCGATCATCGGACTCGAGGCGAAGAAGGCGTTCGACAAGCTGGGCGTGAAGCCGGACGTGATCATCGGCTGCGCGGGCGGCGGGTCGAACCTCGGCGGGCTCATCGCGCCGTTCATGGGCGAGAAGCTGCGCGGCGAGGCGGACTACCGCATCATCGCGGTGGAGCCGGCGAGCTGCCCGTCGTTCACGCGGGGACGCTACGCCTACGACTTCTGCGACACGGGCAAGGTGTGTCCGCTCCAGAAGATGTACACGCTCGGGCACGACTTCATCCCGTCCGCGAGCCACGCGGGCGGCCTCCGCTACCATGGCATGAGCGCCACGCTCTCGGAGCTGTACGACCAGAAGCTGATGGAGGCGCGCGCGGTGGAGCAGACGAGCGTGTTCGCGGCGGCGGAGCAGTTCGCGCGCGTGGAGGGCATCCTGCCCGCGCCGGAGTCCAGCCACGC
>ONRL01000036.1 GCA_900320225.1 uncultured Lentisphaerota bacterium | reverse complement strand
GACTATCTCGTCAAGGATCTTCCACAGGTCGACTGCGCGGCATGAGCTTTGCGCCCTTTGCGTTCTCTGCGGCTAAAACCCCTTGACTCTGCATAAATATCTCGTTGCACCCAAAAAAGAGGAAGTCTCGCCCCCGAGGGGGCGCCATGCGCGCCGTCAGCATATATGACAAAGGGACTCGGGGCGTCAGTCGCCGCCGAAGACTTCCATCAGGGCGTCGGCGAAGATGGCCATGCCGGGCGCGGCGGGATGGTTGATGTCGTTCACGTGCATCGCCGAGAACGGGATGCCCTCGCGCCAAAGGTGCCCCCAGCGGCGCGCGGCGTCCGCGAGCGCGACGCCGTTTGCCGCCGCGAACGCGCGGACGGCCTTCACGAAAGGACGCGGATCGTCGTCCGTGTTCTGGCAGTCCTTGAGTCCCATCCAGTCGGGACGGACGTAGTGCGGCGTCATGATGATCCACTCGGAGCCCGCCTCGCGGAACGCTTTGAGGAACTTGGGATAGTCGTTCTTCACGATGCGCTCGCCCTGGCCGCAATCGTTCACGAACTCGCTGATCACGAGATCGGCCTTCACGCCGGCCACCTTCGTCGCGAAATGGTAGGGGCTGTCCGGCGGAACCGCGAGGAAGCTGTTGGAACAGCGTCCGCCCCAGCCGTTCGAGACAAGGCGGATGTCGGCCTTCGGGAAGCGCGTGCGAAGGCGCCGGATGAACTGCTCCTGCCACTTGTCCTTGTCCGGCAGGTAGCCGCACGCGGTCACCGAATCGCCCCAGGCGAGCACGGTGACCGTCTCGCCGGCGTTGAGCTTCGCCCACGTGCGGGGCAGCAGCTTCGCAGCCGGCGGGTTCGCCACGCGCGCCGGCTGCGGCGGCGGATCGAGGATCGGAAACAGGTTGCGCGGCTCGATCGCCGCCGTCTGCGCGTCCACGAACACGTTGCCGACGCGCCTCTCGCCCGCGGCCAGCGCCGGTGGCTCGGGGATGACGACGTGCGGCGTGCCCTTGCGCAGGACGAGTTTCCCGTCCGCCGTGCGCACGACCGAGTCGAGACGCCGCATGCGGTAGACGTAGTGGATCGCAATCGGCTTGTCGCCGCCGACGGTGGCCGTGTCCAGACGGTGGATGCCGCCCCACTGCACGTCGAACTCGTAGTCGCGTCCGCGCGTGAGCTTCTGCCCGTCCGAGAAGATCGACACCGAATCCGGGTCGACGGCCCACGCCGCCAGGAACTGCGGGTTGTAGGCGGCCTTGAAACGACACTCCTTGGCCCAGAAGGGAGTCTTGGTCTTCGGCGGCAGACAGGGATGCCGCTCACCCTTCACTTCGACCCGATTGGGCGGATCGATCGCGAACGTGCCGTTCAACCCGTCCGCCTCCACCTTCACGTTCCATCCGCCCGCCGGCACCATCGCGACGGCAAGGGCAACTGCTGCCAAACTCATTGTTTCATCTCCTTTTTCTTACGGACGCTCTACAGGCACTTCACGAGAGGTTTGTACTTGGCGAGGTAGGCAGCGTTCTTCTCGTCGCCGCCGGGCGCGTTCGCCGAGTTCCACACGGGCGGCACGATGCCGCGCTCCACGCACTGCCGGCACGTCTCGATCTCGAGGAGGTGGGCGATCGTGAAGTCCACCACGTTCGAGACGGGGCCGATGGGCGTGGTCATGCCGGGCACGTTCACCACGGCGTCGCCCACGGGGTTGTAGTCGTCGATGCACACGTCCGCGTAGTCGAAGAGGTTCTTGCCGTTCGGGTGGCGGATGAAGTGGTCCTTCGGCATCTCGTTCTGCCAGTAGGAGCTCGCCACGGCGATGATCTTCGCGCCGCGCTTCTTGCACTCCTCCGCCGCGTCGATGGTGGCCGGGTTGATGCCGATGTTGTGGAAGAAGAGCACCACGTCCCCTTCCTTGATGCCGTAGTACTTGACGATGGACGCGCCGAAGTTCACGGTGCGCTCCAGCTCCAGGTACTTGAGCGCCTGGTTGAACACCGAGAGCGCCGTCTCCATGAGCGGGTTGATGTTCGCGAGCCCGCCCGCGCGGAAGAACATCTCGCCCATCGCGAGCGTGGTGTGTCCGCCGCCGGCGTAGACGTTGATGAGCTTGTCGGCGGCGATGGCGTCCGCCATCAGCTGCGCAGCGGCCTTGATGTTGGCCTCCTGCTTCTCGGCGACCTCGCGGATGTTCGCGATCGCCTTGTCGATGTATCCGAAGTCATTCAGCATGTCTGTTTCTCCTTTGTCTCCACTCCGCGTGTTTGAGGCTGGATCAACCCTTGAGCGCGGCGGCGAAGAGATTCACGCCGCGGCGGATGAAGGCGACGTTCTCGGGCGTGTCGCACGAGGCCCACGGCGCCATCATGAAGCCCTTGAGACGCTCGGGCGCGATCACCTCGCGGCCCATCTTCACGAGCTTGCCGATCACGTCGTCCGCGCCCACGCCCTCCTGCCGGCGCTTCCAACCCACCCAGTTGGTGCCGCAGGGCGTCTGGTCGAACCCGGCCTTCTCAAGGTCCCAGAACTCGAGCAGGCGCTTGTGGTCGCTCGTCTTGTTCGTCTTCGGGTCAAAGCCGCCGTAGGATTCGTCGTAGTACCAGGTACACTGCAGCACGCTCTTCGGACAGCGCGTGAAGTATTCGCGGTTGTCCCAGCCGAAGTCGCTCCAGCACCAGGGGCGCATGCCGTTCTTCTCCACCGTGCGCACGATGTGGAAAAAGTCGTGCCACCAGAACTCGCCCTTCCGCACCTGCACGTAGAGGCAGCGCTTCGATCCGCCCTGGTGCCTGGCCGTCTCCTCGTCGTAGCCGATGTGGAAGAGGCGGGGCGTGCCGAAGATCTCGGCCACGTCGCGGATCACGTCCTCGCACACCTTGTAGTACGTCTCCGTGGAGAGCAGCCGGCGGTAGTGCTTCAGCCAGCCGTTGTGGGTGGTGGAGAAGTTGAGCTTGGGGATCACCTCAAGGCCGAGCGCGTTGAGGCGCTTGATCTCGGCGCGCAGTTTGTCGGGCGACCAGCTGCCCTCGATGGCGAGCTCGGGGTGGCTCGGGTAGACGAGACCTTCGCCGAGGTCGACCACCACCATGTTCATGCCCTTGGAGGCGATGTAGTCGGTCGTCTCGCGCCAGAGGGCGTCTTTGCAGCGCAGCACGGTGTCGGGCATCGGGGATTGCCCGCCCTCGAACTGCTTCGCGAGCGCCGCCGCGTCGATGTCCGGCGGAATCCAGTCGCACCACATGTTGTGGCCGAGGTGCAGCAGCACGGACCTAATTTCATCCGGCTTTGTTGCCGCGCGCGCGGCGGGGGCGAGCGCCGCGGCACCCGCGAGGGAGATGAATGTGCGTCTGTTCATCGCATGCTCCTTTCGAGAAGATCGGGGGTGATGAGTTGTGCGTCGAGGAACTCCCGGACTTCGGGATTCTCCGATCGCACAAAGACGTCCGGCTCCGACACCTCCACCACGTGCCCGTCCTTGAGCATGAGCACGCGGTCCGCGAAGAGGAGCGCGCCCTGCAGGTCGTGCGTGACGACGATCGACGTGATGCCGCGCTCCCTGTTGAGGCGGCGAATGAGGCGGTTGATGGTGACGGACGTCACGGGATCGAGACCTGAGGTGGGCTCGTCGTAGAGGATGATGTCGTTGCGACGCACGATCGCGCGCGCGAGCCCCGCGCGCTTCTGCATGCCGCCGGAGATCTCGGCCGGATAGCGGTCCGCCGCGTCCGACAGCTCCACCGCGGCAAGCGCCTCGCCCACGCGCGCATCTATCTCCTCCTCCGAGAGCCCGCCGTGCTCCCGCAGCGGCAGCGCCACGTTCTCCTCCACGGTGAGCCAGCCGAGCAACGCGCCGCCCTGGAAGAGGTAGCCGAACCGGTTGCGAATCGATTCGAGGTCAGAGCCCGTGGCGGACGAAATCTCCACGTCGTCGAGCCACACGCTCCCGCTCGTGGGCGTGAGGAGGCGCACGAGGTGCTTGAGCGTGACGGACTTGCCCGTGCCGGACGGACCCACGACCGCGAGAATCTCGCCCTTCTCGACGGTAAAGCTCACGCCAGAAAGGACCTCGCGGCCCTCAAACCGTTTCACAACGTCTTCAAATCGTATCTGCGACATGGGGGATCTCCCGGTCTACTTGCCGGACGACGGGTATTATAGCATAAATCGCGGCGGCGTTAGGGCAAGGTCTGCACTTTAAGGTACCGGCGTCCCCAGGCGAGGGCCGTCTGGTGGTAGGGGAACCACACGTCGATATGACGCCCCTTGATGGAGCCGCCGACGTCCTCGACCACGCCCGTCCCGTAGCCAGGGATCAGCAGACGCGTACCAAACGGATACACGTGCGGATCGGCCGCCACCGTGCCATGCTGCGCCACGGTGCCGCGCGCGGTCACGCCCACCTTTTTCGGTTGGCCCTTCTGGGATCCGTACGTGTAGACGGGCCGTCCAAACCCCAGCCAGTCCAGCCGCCACCCGCAACATTCGCCGCAGTTGCAGTAACCCGTCACGAGCACGTCGCCCTTCTCGTCCTCCGTCGGCGGCGGAAAGACCACCCGCGCCGCAGCGTCTACCTCGCGTCCGCGCCGGCATCCACGCACGCAGACAACGGCCAACAGCACCAAGAGGCCGGAACCCGCGCACCAACACAAGAGCCTTCGCCTTTTTATGGCTTCCATCAACTTTGTCATGTATTTCATGCTTCTGCCTCGTCCTCGCAATGCAAGACGCAGGCAATTATACCCCTTCCCCCCGCCCAAAACAAGTGGGGACTATCAAAACTTCCACCGGGCGGACAGTAAATGGTATACTATCCGCCACAGGAGACAACAGCGGCACGATGGACAACTCCGCAGACAACACACGCACTCGGCCGGCAACCGCCGCGGCCTTCGCGCGGCTTGCACGCTCGAAATTCCGCGCGCGCTTCCACCTTGCCGCCGAGGACCTCCGCTACATCGCCGAGAAAGGACTCGACGCGATCCGCCGCCATGCCGCCGACTTCATCCGCACGCGCCTCGCACCCGCGCAGCCGTCCAACGACGGACGCCAGACGCCCATGCGCGGACACCCCGTCTTCAAGGCCCAGCACGCCACCGCCACCTGCTGCCGCGGCTGCCTCGAGAAATGGTGGAAAGTCCCGCGCGGAACCGACATCCCGCCCGCACGCCAGGCGCGCATCGTCGACTTCCTCATGGCCTGGATCAACCGCGAAATCAAGAAAAACGAGAAAAAGGAAACCCCAGATGAAACGAAAGTCCAACCAGCTCCGGCCCATTGAGTTCATCCGCAACTTCACGAAGCACGCCGCCGGAAGCGTGCTGGTGAAATGGGGCGACACGTGGGTTCTCTGCACCGCGAGCGTCGAGGCGACCGTGCCGTCCTTCCTGAAAGGCAAGGGACAGGGATGGGTGACGGCCGAATACGCCATGCTCCCGTCGTCCACCGGCGGCGGACGCAAGGACCGCGACATCAAAAAACTGAAGCAGGACGCCCGCTCGACCGAAATCCAGCGCCTGATCGGCCGCTCTCTCCGCGCGGCGGTCGACATGCAGAAGCTCGGAGAACGGCAGATCACGATCGACTGCGACGTGCTCCAGGCCGACGGCGGCACGCGGTGCGCGTCCATCACCGGCGGCATGGTGGCGCTTGAGGACGCCATCCGCAAGCTCCTCGCCGACGGCACGCTCGCCGAGAGCCCGATCGTGCACAGAGTGGCGGCGGTGTCCGTGGGCGTCTGCGACGGCACGCCCACGCTCGACCTCGACTACGCGCACGACTCCACGGCGGAGGTGGACCTGAACGTAGTGATGACCGATGACGGACGCTACGTGGAGCTACAGGGCACGGCGGAGCACAAGCCCTTCACCGAGGAGTCGCTGGACGCCCTCCGCGCCCTCGCCCGCAAGGGCCTCAAAAAGATCTTCGCACAAATGAGGGGCCTGTCATGAGCGCAAGAATCGCTACAAGCTGCGCCTGCGCCGCGTTGGCGCTCGCCGCCCTCGCCGTACCGCGCGCGGACCGGCTCGTGAAAGTGGACGCCGAGGGCGTCATGCGCTGGACGGACGACGGGAGCGAAGTGGCGCTCTTCGGCGTCAACTACTACCCGCCCTTCACGGTGGACTATAAGTCTATCAAGGCGATGGGCCTCGACTTCTCGCAGGTGATGCGCGAGGACGTGGCGCATTTCCGCCGCCTCGGCCTCACCTGCATCCGCATCCACTGCTTCGACCGCCAGTTCTCTGCGCACGATGGCGCGTTCCTCGACAACCACCACGTGGCGCTCCTCGACGAGCTGATCGACCTCTGCGCGCGGAACGGCATCTACACCGTCCTCACGCCCATCGCCTGGTGGGGCGGCTCGTACGCCGAGGACAAGGAGGGCTTCTCCAACGACTGGCCGATGCGCGAGATGACCTCGAACCGCACGGCGTGGGCCATCCAGGCGCGCTTTCTCAAGGAGTTCGGCCAGCACGTGAACGCCGTCACGAAGCGGCGCTACGCGGACGACCCCGCCATCCTCTGCTTCGAGCTGATCAACGAACCGCTCTACCCGCCCAAGCACCCGGACGAGGAAGTGACCGCGTACATCAACGCGCTCGCCGACGGCCTGCGCGCGAGTGGCACGAAGAAGCCCATCTTCTACAATTCCTGGCACAAGCGCAACGCCGCCGCCGGCAAGGCGCGCATCGACGGCGTGACGGGCAGCACGTACCCGACCGGCCTCGTGGCCGGCCACGCGTTGCACGGACTCCAGCTCTCCAAAATCAAAGCGTCCTCGCTCCAACCCGACGAGCACATCGCCCGCAAGGCGCGCATGATCTACGAGTTCGACTGCGCGGACACGCCCGGCGCCTACATGTATCCCGCCTTCGCGAAACTGTTCCGACACGAGGGCGTGCAGGTGGCCGCGCAGTTCCAGTACGATCCGATGTGCCTGGCCGACGTCAACTCCAACTGGCAGACGCACCACCTCAACCTCGTCTACACGCCCGCCAAGACGCTCGCCTTCGCAATCGCCGCCGAGGCGTTCCGCCGCCTGCCGCGCGGCTGCGACTACACGAACGCCGTGAACGAGATCGTGTTCCCGCCCTTCCGCATCAACGCCGAACGCAACCTCTCCCAGATGACCACCGAGACGGACTACCTCTACACGGCCGATCCCATTGACCCGCCGCCCGCACCCGCGGAACTGCGGCGCGTGTGGGGCGTGGGGAAGTCGTCTGTGGCGGCGTCCACCGGCAACGGCGTCTACTTCCTCGACAAGGCCGCAGACGGCGTGTGGCGCCTGCAGCTTTATCCGAGCGTGTTCACCGTGCGCGACGAATACTCCGGGGGCACGCAGCCGAAGGTGGCGGTCCTTCCCGAATCGCCGACGCTCACCGTCAACCTGCCCGACCTCGGCGCGTCCTTCCGCGTGCGTGCGGCGGCGGACGGCGCGGTGGTGGCGCAGGCGTGTGCGGGGCGCGTCACGCTTGCCCCCGGCGACTACGTGCTGGAAAACGCGCCCTCGTTCGACGACGCGGCTCGTGCGGCCCTCGCCGCGCTCGAGACGCCGCCCTTCCACGCGCGGACGGCTCCCGATCGCATCTGCGGCTGGCGAATGGACGACGTGCCGAGCCAATGGGGCGCACGTCAGCCGCTCTCGCTCAACGTCTCGGCAATCGGCGCCACCAACGTCGTGGTGACGGTGCAGACGGCGGACGGCAGCGAGACGCGCGCGTTTCCCATCCACCTGTGCGCGAAACCCGACGACTGGGAGTTCTTCGACGTGGCGAAGGCGCTGAAGGCGAGAATTGGCGGCTGGCCCGAGGTGAAGAAGTCGAAGTCGCGTGATCTGGAGGGCCGACCGGCCATGTGCCTCTCCGCCGTGCCCGGTGCGTTCGCCAAGCACGATTACGCGGGACTGCGGTTCGACTGCGACGACGAAGGATTCAGGAACATCTTCGGCGAGACGGGCCCGGGCAAGACGGCCGTGTTCCGCGCGCGTGCAACGGACGCGTTCACGAAGCGGGTCGAAATCGTGTTCATCCACCGGGACGGCGGCAACTGGGGCGTGGACCTGCCGCTCACGCCGGAATGGCAGACGATCCGCGTGCCCGTGAACAAACTTCGCCCCTACTGGCAGACACGGCGCGGCGACGGCACCAAGCCGGACATGAGCCAGGTGCAGGGCTTCTCGACCGGCTACGGCCGCTGGCTCTACGGCGACTCGCTCGACAAGCCCCACGGCTACGAACTCTCGTCCATCAAGGTCGAGTTCTAACCCCGCCCCCTCACCGGGAGGGGCGCAACTTGTTGCGCCCGACCTTCCCCAAGCGGTCTTTGCCTTTCGTCCCCGTGCCAATCACGCGGGAACGATTGCCTTGACGCCGACGGGATTGTCGACGATCTCAAAGAGGTAGGACTTCTGCGAGGGATTGGCGTCGTCGACGAGGAGGCGCGTGGCGACCTTTCGCCTCTCGGGGTCGAACACGTGCCCCGCGTCGGCACATCCGATGCGCCGCCCCCACGCGATCATCTTCCGCCCGTTCCGGTCATCGCCGAACAGCTCGACTATGCATTTCATCCGCGCTTCCCTGCCTCTCACATTCCGCGCTACACGCCCTCCACCAACCGCGCACTAGTTCGCCTTAGCTCGCAAGAGCGAAAATGGCTCGTCTCTCTGTGGCATCGCCATTCGCTTTTCCTATGTTTTCTACTGTGTCAACGAGCTCCAACCCTTCCGTTCTCCATCGCACATCGTCCTTCGTCTGTGTAACTATAGTATGAATTCGTTCCAAGAATAACGTGGTCCAAGAGTGGGATTCCCATTATCTTCCCGGCATCGAGCAGGCCTTGGGTCAACACGTCGTCGCGCTTCGACGGCGTCGGGCATCCGCTCGGATGATTGTGCGCGACGACAATTCCAGTGGCGTTCCACCTTACAGCCATAGCAAAGACATCCCTTGGATGGAATCCCACACCGTTCGCGGTCCCTATGGAAACGACCTGCGCGTCGGCGAGCGGTCTCTTCTTCGCATCAAGTGGCAACACCCAGAATGTCTCTCTTTCCGCGTCCGACTTCAGAACCGCCCTGAACGCCTCCACCGCGTCTTCCGACGAGAGTATAGGCTTTCGCGGATCTTTCCGACAGGCATACCCCCGCCTTGCCAACTCGAAAGCGGCGGTTAGTTCGAGCAACTTCACCCGCCCGAATCCCAGTATCTTTCTCGCCGGGTTTCTTCTGTTGTATTCAGCAACTCCGCTTTTCAGGGAATTGTAGTCCGTCCTCACCAGCTCCTCGACTCCACCGAAGGCGTCGATGAGCCGACGCGACAGCTCCATCACGTCACATCCCACCGTACCCGTCTTGAGGATGATCGCCAGCAATTCCACCGCGCTTGCGGTCGAGGCCGTCCCCGCCTTTTCTATCTTCTCGCGGGGCTTGAGTTCGGTGACGAGATTCTTGAATCCGTTAGCCATCTTCGCCCTCGTCTTCCGCAGCTTCGAGAAACACGCCATCTGTCTCCTCGGAAACCTCGTCACCCCATCTGGCGGGCTTCGCCGGTTTCGTTTCTTTTCTCCGGAACTCGCCGTAGCTCACCTCCGCCAGCGTCCTCAGAAATGCGAGATACTTCGCCTTGTCGTTCAAAAGCGCATCAAACGCCTTGTCGTTCTCCCTATATGCAGCAAGAACGATCTGGTCAAGAACACCGGGGAAAATGCCTTCGATGTAAACATTCCTTTCGTTGGCCGTTGCCGCCTTCTTGAGTTTCGCGCTGGAAAGCACCTTCGGCAGTACCATCTCGACAATCACGAGGTCGGCGTCGGTGAAGTCGCCCGCATACGCCTCGTTGATCGCGTTGATCACCTCCTGTAGCAGCGACCGCGCCTGTGTCATTACTGTCGCTGGCTTGGGCTTCGGGGCATCAAATACCGACAGCTTCTTCTCCAGTTCAATGGAGCCAGAGAATGTTTCCTTCAGCTTGTAGTACTTGAGTTTCACCGCTCCTTCCAGATCAACCACCTCGTGTGCATCCGGCGGGAGAAGGTGCTCAAGGTAGGTGAGGAACGTGTGCTCTTTCTGAATCTCGTCATCGAAAAGACGCGTAATCTGCGTCAGGTAGTTGTACCAACGCACGAAAGAGCGAACGTTCCTTCGATAGAGCGAACGCTCCTTTGCCGTGAGCGCGTTGTACTTTCCGACGACAGGCGCAAGCGCTCCGGCGATTTGCCCCTGCACAGAAGCCGTCTTTTTGCCGCCCCCAGCGAAATGTATCTTGTTCACCGCGTCGATGTCCGACTCGGAGTAGAGGTTGACCTTTCGTATCTCCTTGCGCTTCTTGAAGACGAGATCGATGTTGATCTCCTCCGCTAGATCGGTTTCCTGATAATAGGGCTGGAACGCCTCCTTGATCTCTGCGTCGGTATTCACGAAGTCGAGGATATAGGTGTCGGTCTTTCCTGGATGGATACGGTTCACGCGGGAAAGTGTCTGCACGGCCTTTACATCGCGGAGCTTCTTGTCTACGATCATCGTGTGGAGAAGCGGCTCGTCAAAGCCGGTTTGGTATTTCTCCGCCACGACGAGGATGTCGCCCTCCTTGTGGAAGACGGCTTTCGTCTGCGATTCCTTCACCACCTTCCCCATTGAAAGCGCATTCAGGCTCTCTTCAGTGTGGACGGTTCCGCTTTTGGGCGGGTCTTCGATCTGCCCAGAGAACGCGACCATCACCTTGACCGCTTCTTGTCCGCGATCCTTCAAGGCCTCCTGCAACGCAAAGAAATACCTGACCGCAGCACGCCGCGAATCGGTGACAACCATCATCTTCGCCCCGGAATATTTCCTTCGCGTGACCGAAAGGAACGTATCGACGACGACCGCGCTCTTCTCGGCAAAGTTCTTTGGATGCAGGCTCTTGTACTTCTTGATCGTCTTCGCCGCCTCGCTGACGGGCACCTCGGGATTGGCGGAGGTCGTCTTCACGATCTCGTAGCACGTCTTGTAGGTCGTGTAGTTGGCGAGCACGTCATGGATGAAGCCCTCTTCTATCGCCTGCCGCATCGAATAGGTGTGGAACGGACGGAACGAGCCGTTCCTCTGCCGCGTCCCGAAGATGTCGAGCGTCACGTCTTTCGGCGTCGCCGTAAACGCGAAGTAGCTCAGGTTCCTGTGCTTGCCATGCGTACACATCATCAAGGCGAGTTGTGTCTCTGGCGAGTCGAGGTCGTCCCTGTCGATCTTCTTACCTGTCTCAGCCTCGTATTCGGCGACTGCTTCCTGCAAGTCTGCAAGGGCGATCTTCAGCTTTGCCGCGCTCTGCCCCGTCTGGCTTGAATGCGCCTCGTCAACAACAATGGCAAACCGTTTTCCTTCGACGCTCTTGACGTCCTTGAAAATCACGGGGAACTTCTGCAACGTCGAAACGATGATCCGCTTGCCATCGTCAATCGCCGCGAGCAGATCCTTGGCATGTTTCTTCTCGTCGATCACCGCCACTTCGCCTAGCTTCGGATTGAAGCTCATCACCGTGTTCTGCAACTGCTTGTCGAGAACGCGCCTGTCAGTAACGATAATCACCGAGTTGAACACCGGCTTGTCTTCGTTGTTGAAAAGACTGGCAAGACGGTAGCCGATCCACGCGATTGAATTCGATTTCCCAGATCCCGCCGAATGCTGCACAAGATAGTTCTTCCCGCTACCGTGCGCCTTCACATCGGCGATAAGCTTCCTCACGACATCGAGCTGGTGGAAGCGCGGAAAAACAAGCCGCTTCTCCTTTGCCTCGTAGTTGACGAACTTCTGTAGGATGTCGAGAAGCGAATCTTTCTCAAGCACATCGCGCCAGAGATAGTCGGTAGGAGCCTGCGGACCCGTTCCCCGTTCCCCATTACCCGTTCCCCGCCACGCAGGGTTACCCGCGCCGCCATCTTCGCCCGCGCCGGCCGAGCCTTGGTTGAAAGGCAAGAAACGCGTCTCTTCGCCCGCAAGCTGCGTCGTCATCCACGCTTCGTTCAAATCGACGGCAAAGAAAACAAGCACCCTGTGGTTGAGCCGGAACGCGCCCTCCTTGGGATTGCGGTCGGTCATCCACTGTACCTTGGCATTCTCGACCGTCTGCCCCGTGAATTGATCCTTCAGCTCAATGGCCACGAGCGGAATGCCGTTGACCGAAAGCATCACATCCACGCTCTTCGCCGTTTCGCTTGCGCTGTAGTGCCATTGGCGGTGAAATTCGCAGATGTTCTTCTCGTAGTTGGCGAGTGCCGTCTCGTTGAGCCTGTTCTCCGGCTTGAAGTAGCAGACCGCAAAATGCCTGCCGTTCGCATAAAAGCCGTTTCGCAGCACGTCGATCATCCCTTCCGTGGCGACGGCATCCTCGAACTTCTTGTAGAATTCGCTTTCAGGATCGAGCCCGGAACATGCCTTCACGAAGAACGCCCATTCCTTCGGCTGACTTGCCTTCACGAACTTGACGAGCGTCGCAAGGTCAAGCGCCTTTTCGCGCGTCTTGATATAACCGGCTTCCGAGCTTTTCTTCCAGCCAAGCTCGCCAGTCATCAGCGCTTCAATGTCGCTTTCGAATTGGTGTTCGTTATTGGCCATCGACGACCTCCCAATGCCCGCCCTTGTCTGGACCGACACGGCGGATAAGCCCATGCTTGACGAGCGAAGCAATCGAAACCCGAACGGTTTCTCGCGTAACACCTACATCTCTTGCAAGAGAATCATACGTGCAATTGCGCTGCTGCTTCATTTTAAGGTATATTCGTTTTGCCGTAACAGTCAATGTTTCAGGCAGATTTTCAGGCAGATTTTCAGGCAGACCCATCACCACACCCTTCTCTCTATTTTTCTGCCCTGGCGCACCGGATGTTCCTGCACCACTGTTCTGCAATTCAAGGTACGCCGGACACGCCTTGCACAGTACCATCACACCACTTTCGCCTATGTCATAAGTTGGCCGTGCGCCTCCATATTCCTCGCATCCAGCGGTAATCTTGTCGAAGCCACGCCCCCACGCTTCGATCAATCCGCACTTGAAGAATACATTGGCAAGATTCGGATTGAATGGCTTGGACGAATGTTTCCCGAACAACTTGGCCTCAGTGTTCAATTCTGCCGGAAAAGTCCCATCGTTCCAAATATAGATCTTGTCAGGATAAACACTGATCTGAATTGGATTACAACCTGAATAATCTTTGTGGACGATGGCGTTAAGTACGATTTCACGAAAGGCATCCTTATGGAACATGTATTGCTCCACACGGTGAATTCCCTCGTACGTAATAAGCGCTTTCAGATACTTCGTGTAAACGAGATCGACAACTTTGTCTGCCTGCAGAATCAAAGGCCCATGGACTTCGTCTTGATATCGCAGATCGGAATCTGACGCCTCGAAGTATCCGATTTTCACATACGCCCCCGTCACCCATTTTTCGGGATCGCGATGGAACGCCATCATCGCCGCCCTTTCCAAGAGGCCGTCCTCGTCAATCAGATGCAAATTGTCGAGAAGGATTTCTCTGGAGACATTTACCTCGCTGCGCGTCAACCGCTTGCGGCGGACCGCCTCGTCTTTAAAATAGCGGATTGCGGCCGAATCGAGCGCGCCGGCTTTAACCCTAGGTAGCGGGATCGAATCCCACGTCATGCCCTGCTGCTTGAGAATAAGCCTGTCGAGTTCCTTTCCGGAGATCGTCCGCATTGTCGTGCCGGAGCGATAGAAGTATTTGCCGTGGTAGCTGATCAGCGAAGGATACTTCTCGACATTGATCTCTATTACGTCCTTGCCGCCTTTCCTCCGAAGGTTCACGTCCGCGATGATACCCATCGTGTCGGTTATCTTGCAAGGAATCGACTCCATCAAGGACTCAGACTTGGCAACGCCGACCGGCGTTCCGTCATCGGCACAGCCGATATACAGCTTCCCGCCGTAGGCATTCGCGTACCCGCAAATCCATTCAAGATACTCGTCTTTCCATGTCTGCTTGAGATCGACATTCTGTGTTTCACGTTTCATTTAACGCCCCCTCCATTGTCTTTAACTGTCGCTTTGCCAAGTTCGTATAGACCGAAATAATCACATCGCGTTTTAATCCCATTACCTACATCTTTTTCTAAGTCATCCAAAAGCCGGATATTTCTAAGCCGATTCCGACTAAAGTCAAGCTTGTATTTCTGATCGCCTTTGAGCGATGAAAACATCTCGCTTAGCGCTCTTTGCATGTCTATCATAGCAGCATCACCAGAGTTCATCACAACACGATCCTCCTTATAATAAGGGCAAATGACCAAACCCCTTCCACTGCCAAAAACATGTTGGAATAGACGTTCCCACCAAACACGATCTGACATTCCAAAGGACAAGCCAAAGGTTACGATCATAGCACTAGAATCAATAAGTGACTTGGCGGTTTCATCATAGCCCAATCCAGAATCAACATCCATATACGGCTTAATAAGTGTACCAACCCTTTCACATTCAGCCTTGATTACTTTGTCACTTATTTGATCAGTGTTGTCAACACCAAAAAGATATTTCGACCGCGACAACAAACCATGTACAAAACATGGTCTATCAATATCAATCGACATCTTCCTGTTATCATACACAATGTCAAAAGTACGAATATTATTATCATCCTGCCGTTTGGGCATTTCAGCCCATATTTGTTCAAGTATATCAGTGTAATTAAATACAATAATTCGAAGCCTTATCCCACTCTGCAACACCGACTGTCTAAACTCACGAGCAAATCTGCCCCCCATGAATCTCTCAACATGAAGCATTCTGTCTAAGAATTGTCTCGCAACGTCCACGCCCTTGTCACCGTCAGGAAGCGCAAACCGCTTCCATTGATTTGTGAGATATGATTCAAACTCGCGCTGGAAATCCAGAAGACATTCACGAAATGTCTTAACCGTATTTACACTATCAAAACCACTCCAATCCTCTTTCCCAAAAGCTTCCTCTGCACAACTCCACAGATCGCAGTGTTTCTTCCAAATTAAATCCTGGAATCTTGCAAGGACAGGGTTATTTGTTTTATCCAAACCATGATAATACTCCATGAAATCTGAATATCGCGTCTTCAATCCAAGCGCAATATCAAACCCATTACCTATCATATATGTAATGTTCATACTACCTCCCGCTTCCCTTCGCTTCCAGAGTTGCGCGTTTCTCTTGAACCCCCTTGACACAATTGGTTACGGGCTGACTTTCCTTATGTTCTATGGCAGGGCGATTACTCGGTGGAGTTTCTGGAACGCATGGCAACTGCTCGGTCTTAACAATATGTGACTGATATACAAATACAAAAAAGCAAATAGCACCCAAAACAAAAAACAACAATTTAAAAAAATTGGTTGCAGGGAATGATTTGCTTTGCTTGTTCAAATCACGTAACATCAACTCGGCCCGTCCTATCGAGCGATCAAGCCGCATTTTTGTTACTTCGTGTCGTTGTGACAATTCTGCGCCTTGCTTTTCTGTCAATTTGTTTTCAACAAGAATTTCAGACGTGATGTCAGGAGTCTTATTAATCTTTGAAATCTCTTCTTGTAATACTCTATCGTAGTCAACTATTGCTTTGGTAAGACATACTTGATCATTCATCACGTCATACAAGTTGTAGTACCTAGAGCTAATCTGAGGAAAATACAAACGCAAAACAAACATGTCAATTAGCGCTAAAACGCAACAGATTCCCCAACAAAGAATTGTAATAAAAAGCAACCTAGCGAGCGATTCAGAATGCGTATTAGCGAATAACCCATAACACAGGGCAATTGCACCTCCACAAAGATACACAAGCGTCTTATCAAACTGAACCTGGGTTTCATAAGCCTTCTGTCTTATGAACTGATGCATTTCATGGGCATAATCTGCAAGCAGGCTAGTATTCTTCATCTGCAAATCATACACCGACACTGTTTTTTCTTTTCTCTCGCTCTCACTGTCTGCCATAACATTACCTCCACTCTTTAAACAAAATACAGCCACCAATCAACCTCCAACAACAAATGAATACTCTTCACTAACAACTTTACTCTGCGGCGTTTTTCCCAATCCTGCACGCTCTTTGGCTACAGACTCCGAAAGTCCAAGAAGTTTCAATATATAGTATCTAAGTATTTTGGTCATCCGGTTGTTTAATTGTGCTAATTGCTCGTCATGCAATGCAGCCTTATACAATTTCGGATCGTAATGCGTATAATAATTCCGTGAATCAACAATACTCTTGATATCGTCTTTGAGATTCACTTTTGAAAACCCACTGCCCTCAATATCACAAAGCGGCTCAAGTAAGGCTTTTAATCTCGGCCAGAAAGCAACATACTCACCTTTTCCTCCAGAAATCATATCAAGACTTCTATGAGCTGCTTCAAAACCCCTTGATAAATTTAAGAATACTTTTTCTACATGCAACTCATCAGTATAAAGATGCGCCTCCAAGAATAGCTTAATGACTGGTCGCAATAAAGATAGTCTCGTTTGACCTTGGCCCCCCTTTTGACATAGCAGAGGTAAAATATCTGGCAACGATAGCCATATATTTTCTGCAGCAACCCTAAACGGCGCATCCTTTCGTTTCGTCCCAATATACACTTCTTCACAATATGAAGCATGAAACGACTGCGCCCCTCTCAACTGTTGTGGCATCATCGAATCATGAACTGTTTGGACTTTCCCCAATTCAATGTGTCGATCCATTCCAAACGCAATAAGTTCACGTACGATCTCCACATCGTCCATGATTCTATCCCACGATTCTTCGGCTAAATAATAAAATTGGACAGTTGTTGGTTGCCCTATCAAGACCTCTGCCCGCATATCATTTTTTCGACCACAGTGGACTTCAGCAGAAACAAAAACAAACACACTATCACGAATCCAGAATTGTGCGCCCGTTTTACGTTTAAGCCACCATTTGTAAAACCCTTTAAAATCAGACTCATAATCGACCATTGATTCTTGTGCCCACTCCCCAATGTCCCCATAATCAACAAGCGCCCCTCGAAACAGTAAATCACGCTCATTATTAATGTTCGCATTTGTAAAAGCATATTTTACGTTCACACAATATTCTGATGAAAATTTGGGATCCTTGATGTTTGACTTAATAGTCATTAACGCCCCCACACATGCAGCCAAAGTCACATGTTTACCGTTCATCAGCCTTCCAGTCACAATAGGACGAACAAAATCTGTCCCAAATGGCTCAATCAATTTATAGTTATCACCATAAAACCAAATCTTTAAATAAACCGATCGCTTAGATTTATCCACAAAAAGAACACCAGGGTATCTTTTGCCCGAATCGTCGAGCACCCATTCCCCAGGGAGCTGGAGCAATTCTTCCATCACGCCACCTCCCGCTTGCCGGTTACGAGCTCGAAGATGAGCGATTTCTTGTAGGCCTCGAGATCGGCGATAAGTTTCTCCTTCTCCGCCACCAGCGCATCAATCGCCGCGCACTTCTCATCAAGATAGTCGGCAATCGCTTGCTGCTCCTTAATATCAGGTGCATAAAAGGAATACTTGCTAAGTGTAGCAATATTCAACCCTTGATAAATTGCTCCCGCCATCTCATGCCCCACATAGCTGGCAAAGCAAGACGAGAGCAATGTATACATAATAAACTTTGGATTAGCCTTACTTTCTTCAACATCCAATAATGCAACTTCTCGCGCAATGTTTGCACCAGAAAATTCTTTTGGAACGATAGCACACCCTCCAAGCGTCCCTCGAACATTTACAATCACTTCACCACCAGACAGAACAGTCCTTTTATATTCATCTGAAAGCTCTGGTGTCACGGTACGAACATTAGAAGCATCTAGATATCCATCTTTAACATCACTGCACCTTAAAACCTTCACGCCATTCTCGCAAGGCTCACCAAGTTTAACTATCCCATATGTAATTCCTCGACGGCAGAGGCTTGAAAGTTGATTACGCTTCCAATAAGATGGCCGATTAGATATCCACCCTAATTCTGTTTGCAAAAGCTTTACATCGTCGTCTAAACCAAAACTTGTTGCTTCTGTTATAATCACCTTCTTCCACGCCTTGCAATCCTCAATGCCGCGCTTCAACTCGTCAACCGCCACATCAATCGCCGCGCACTTCCCATCAAGATAGTCGGCAATCGCCCGTTGCTCGGGGAGAGGTGGCGCTACGATCTGAATCCTCTTCATCTCCGACCAGCGAGTAGTCCACAGGTCATCAACTATTCCATGCCCCCACTTATAAAACTCATCAGCAAAAGCTTCTGTATGAAATAGCCAATTATAATATCTTGGATCCATTTCACCACGGGGCATGAGTATCGTATTTATCAGCGAAACCGACCCATCATATTCTGATATCCCGCACGAGCCACGCCTATCTGAGCGACTATTGATTGCAAAGTCACCTTTCTTTACCAACTTTCTATTATCGCCGTCGTCTGTCTTTGCCACAGTCGCCAATTGCGGCAAAACCCCTTTCATTGTAACTGAAAGCGGGGCGTAATCCCTGTCACTCACTTTCTCGCTACGCTGCGAATAGAAGGTACCTATTAGATTTACCTCCCACCCCTCGGGCACTTCGCCGATCCACTCGACGCCGGAATCTCGCATCTTCCGCGCCATTAGTGGCCGCCCTCCCCGAAGAGTTTGTCGAGCGTTGCCGCAAGGCGCGATTCATGCTCTTTGATGCGCTTTGCGATATCGGCGGATGGCTCGATCTTCTTGTATTCGTAGAAGGTTCGCGTGAAAGGTATTTCATAGCCAACCTTGCTCTTCGCGCCATCGACCCACGCATCGGGGTTGTAGGGCAAGACCTCGCGCTTCATATACTCGCCGATATCCTCGCCCAGCGGCACGTTCTCGGTATCGCGCTTTGAGGCATCGGCTACCGCCTTGCCCTTTTTCACCACCTTCTTGCCGTCCTCCACCAGCGGCGATTCCACCACGATCTTCGTGTAGCCAAAGGCACGGTTGGTGAAGATGTGACTTTTGCAGAGGAGCTCCGTCCCATGCTCAGAGCGGTAGCTCCGAGTCTTGAAATCCTCATATGCCTTTACAATCAGCTCGCGGCACGCCTCGCTTATATCCACACGCTTGTTGCCAATGGATTTCCTGCGCGGCTCGCAGCATTTCGAGGCGTCGATGAGCTGCACCTTGCCCCGGCGTTCCTTCGGCTTCGACTTCGTGATCACCCACACATAGGTCGCAATGCCGGTGTTGTAGAAGCTGTCGTTCGGCAGTTGCACAATCGCCTCAAGCCAATCGTTCTCGATGACGTGGCGGCGTATCTCACTCGGACCGCTGCCCGCATCGCCCGAAAAGAGCGACGAGCCGTTCTGGATGATGGCCATACGCCCGTCGTCCTTGAGCTTGGAAATGCCATTAAGCAGAAACAGCATCTGGCCGTCGCTCTTCGACGGAAGGCCGGGGCCAAAGCGCCCAACATCGCCCTTTGCGGCTTCCGCCTCCACGTCCTTCGCCTCAACCTTCCAGTCGATGCCGAACGGCGGATTGGAAATCACGTAGTCAAACTTGAAACCGCTGAATTTATCGTCAGAAAGCGTGTTGCCATAGCGCATGTTGTCGGGATTGCCGCCGCGAATCAGCATGTCGGCCTTGGCGATGCCGAAGGTAAACGGATTGAACTCCTGCCCGAAGTTTGTCACCTCGATGGCGGGATCTACCTCCCGAAGACGGTCTTCCATGCAGGTGAGCATCTGCGACGTTCCCATCGTCATGTCATAGACGGTCTTCGACGCGCCCTTCGCGCCCGTGCCGAAGACGGTCAACAGGTCGCACATGAGGTAGATGATGTCGCGGGAAGTGAAGTGGGCTCCGGCCTGTTCGTCGTAGCTTTCGGAGAAGCGGGCGACAAGGTTTTCGAAGATGTAGCCCATGTCATTCGTCGCCACCTTCTCGGGCGACATGTCGGCCTTGGCGGAATTGAAATCGGAGATCACCTGGTAGAGAACGCCACCTTTTTCCATCGTCGCGATCTGATCCTCAAACTTCATCTGCTCCAGCACGTCGCGCACGTTCTCCGAAAAGCCGTTCAGGTAGTCGCGGAAGTTGGTGGCGATGTTCTTCGGATCGGCGAGAAGCGTCTCAAAAGTGAACTTGGAAATGTTGTAGAAATTGTAGCCCGACGCCGCCTTGAGAAACGCCTCCTTCACCTGAAGATGCTTCTTCGCGGCATATTCCTTCTGCACCTTGGCGTATGTCGGCAAAAGACAGTCGTGAAAACGCTTCACCACCGCCATCGGCAGAATCACAAGGCCGTATTCATGCGGCTTGTAAAGTCCCGCCAGCGAGTTGGCCACATCCCACAAAACATTGGCCTTCTCCTGAATGGTTTTACCAGCATCCCGCTTCTTTTCATTCGCGGCCATGATTCTCATCTCCTCGCGCTCCCAGCGACATCGGCGAAGCCGTTCTTGTAAAATCATCCACCCGCCGCAGGGCGTCGCCCCGCGCCGTCACCGATCCCGCTTTTTCCGTTCGCTTTGGCATGGTTGTAGTATATCAAAAACCTCACCGATTGTGGTCGCTTCTCTGTGAATACACATCCGAAAGTGCAAGTTTCGCTACCGGTTTACTTGTATGGGTACTTGTATGGGTTGCGACCTTACTTGTATGGGTACATGTAGGGGTACACGTAAGGGAACAAGTAGGGGTACAAGTAGGAAACATGTATCGCTTCACCCCGAGATCAAATAAGACAGTGTCGCACTGTCGGGGTTTTGAGCCACCAGAGGTGGAGTTTTGAGCCAGCAAAGTCGGGGTTCTGGCCCAGTACGGTAGGGGTTTTGAGCCACACGGTGTTTTTG
>ONRL01000267.1 GCA_900320225.1 uncultured Lentisphaerota bacterium | reverse complement strand
GTGATGATGGCGATGCCGGGCACGCCGATCGCGTACACGCCCATCGACTGCGTCTTCGAGCTCGGCGTCAGCGACGAGCAACCGTCCGTGAGGGCGATCACGCCCCCGCCGACCGCGCCCAGCAGCACCGGCTTCACCGCGTTCCACAGCGCCTTTCCCAGCGCCTTCCAATCGATCTTCAGTTTCATTTCGTTGTCCTTTCTCAACCTGTTCGTTGCGCTTCGCGCCTACGCCACCTCCACGACGGGTTTCACGTCGAAGTTCCAGCTCGGCTTGCGCAGGAGGATGCCGCTGGCCGTTACGATGCCGTTGCGGTATTTCTCCTCGTTCGCCTCGAAGTCGTCCGCAAGCGCGGCGGTAAGCGACTTCTTTGACTCTCCCAGCCTCTTCAGCTGGAGCAGGACCTTCACCAGGTCCTCCTGCTTCTGCTTGATCTCTGACTTCGTCAGTTTCATCCTCCGGCATCGCGACCGCCCTCCATAATTAGCCGCCGACCGGGACACGGAAGATCTCGTGAAGACGCGCCAAGTGCCTGTTATAACGGCGTTTGACGCTCTCGTACGGTAGCTTTTTCGACCTCGCGAGATCGAAGATCGCCCAGTCGCGGACAGGTCGGCAGTAGCGGTTCCGGCAGATGGCCCGAAACGTCTGTTCCGTCTCCGGCGCATTCCGGCGGATGAACTTGAGTGCCATGCGAAATGTCATGCCGCACCTCCTTCCGCCTTCGGGAAGCGCGCGTTGTAGAAGCGCTTGAGCCGCATGTGGAACGCCGCTGCCGGATTGCGCAGAGTCGAGTATCGCATGACCGACCGCTGCTCGAAGTAAAGCTCGAGGAAATTGTTGACCCCGATCCGGTTCGCGTACCACGCCCAGATGGTGAAGTCTTCGCTTGACCCGAACAACTTCACCGCCTCTTCGACCGCAACCTTCACGGGATCGTCCATCGTCTCCGCAAAGATGCGTTTCCGCCAGGCGGTAACCTCGGTCTCGGTAAACGGACGGCGCCTCGCCTCGCGCGTGCGCGCGTGGTCTGTGAGGGAACCGTTAAGGGAATTTACATCCCCGTCTGCGTATGTCATACCACGCGCGCGCCCGCGAGAGGAGCGGCCTGCAGCAATTTGTTTCTTCTCCATTTTCCTGTTCTCCGACTGCGCGGCCTGAATGGCTTCGGCGGAGAACAGCCCCCGCCTCGCGCAGACGGGAACAGAATAGACCCGTGCGACAAGGAAAAAGAAAAATGTCGCGACTCCCAAGAGAAGTCACAACGACAGAAACAAAGAAACCCCTGTAAAAACAGGGGTTTGACGATTCAGTACAGGCGAAAATTATTTGTCCGGAATTGCGACACGGAATGATTTATGTCGCAAAGTCAAAGCGCTTTCTCTTGTACGCGCGTTCAATCGCGCGGGACAGAGTTTTAGCCTCTGGCAAAGTGTAGGCTCCAACGATGCCGTTGAACTGCGGATTGTTGATTGCCATCTTGGCGGCCCGCATGAACGAGAAGCCTTTATCGTGCCGAGACCGCGGCTTGTAGAGTTTCACGCCGTACTCCACCTGCCGCTGCCTGACATCGCCCGCCAGAGAAATACTCGACGGTTCTTTTCCTAGAACCGACGCATCATGTATCCGATCGATTTTCTTGCCGTACCGCCTTTGAAACCATTGACGGCTGAAGGCGTCGCCACTCAAGTCTTTTTTTTTGACGATGGCCTAAAAATCGACGTTCCGGTTTTTTTTGACAGCTCCTGGTATCTGCGGCATTCGAGCTTGTAAAGTACAGGCGGAAGTTCCTGAAACGCCATTTGCAGATTGTCGAAAACGTCATCAAAGGTTGCGTCGTTTTCCACTCTGTCGAATAAGATATCAAGCATGGCCCATATCAGGTCACGCCACATCTTCCTCACTTTAAACGTTACATTCCAAACGGCATCATCCCCCATGAGTTCGTATTGCCTCATGTATTGCGCAAATGCAAAATCAAGTTCGCCAATGAAAGTTTCTCCGTTGTCGTAACATCCTTTGCTCGGATTCAGCCTTGTCCTCAGTTTCCCCTCCGCCATAAACGAGAAGGTGCCTTTAAGATAGGTAATGTCTTCAAGCAATATCCGTTCAAAACTATCAACCTCGTACATGTCCACGAGCGGATATTCAGGCTTTTTCTCTGTCTGCCCCAGAAAGAAACGGACATACTCTTGAAGCCATTCAGACCGTCCAATGAGACGATCTATAATCTTGAGCGGCACGAAGGCAAGATAACGAGTGTCACTTTCACCATCGTATTTCACATGGTATGCTTTTTTAATGATTTCGTCCTGGTACTTTTTCCAGAGCGCCGAATAGTGTTCCGAAAAAGGTTTGACGACATTGGGGTCCGTCTCCCATAAGTCTTTGGCTTTTCTGTAGACGGCGGAGAATGACTTATAGGGGAACATCTGCACTTGCTTCCGGCCTGGGGCTTTCCCTTTCTTCTTCATTGCGTGTTTCCTGTTTGTGTTTGTGTTGCCTCAACGACTCACCTTCCCTTCGGCAAGTCACTCGAAATACGCCACGTCGGGATTGAGGAAGCCGAGGGAATAGATTTGCGGCAAGAGCTTCGCGCGGAGGGCGTCGTGGGCGGCGCGGAGGGCTTCAGCGGGAGGGACGCGCTCCTGCGCGTCCGCAGCGCCATCGGTCGCGCAGGAGCGCGACCCTCCCAGCGATTTCATCGCGTTGCGGATTTGGTAGTAGCCAACGTCCCACGTCTCGATCTTCCAGTCCATCCACGGCGTGTTGGTGATGTTGGCGTAGAACTCGCGATAGAGCGTGCGTGCCGCGTCCAGCACGGCCCGTGCCTCGGTGGAGAAATCCCGCGCGGCGAGCCACTTCGCCAAGAACCGATCCTCGTTCGCCGCCGCGAGCTGCGACGTGATGTCGCCATGGTCGCATGGCCAGCGCCGCACATCATCCAACAGGAACGGAAACATCTGGTTGGCGATCTGATAAACCTTATCTTTGTATTGGATGTTGCGCAGAGAGACACAATTGTTCGACCCCGCAAACGCAGACCACACTACGCAATCAGTCACAAACTCGTCCGGCAACGCCACTGATGGCGCATAAAACGCATCCTTGTCGTTCGTCCACGTAGCTTTGGGAATCCTTTTCACCGCGTGGAGCACCAACGCCTTTTCAAAATTTTCCGGCGTCACTGAAAATGCGCCCGCGCTAGCGTATGGCGACGACAGCATGAAAACCATGTTCTGGTGGGCGAAATCATCACGACCGCACGACAATGAAAAAAGGAATCCTGACGCAATATGATCGCGCGGGTCTTTGTTGTCTGTCTGCAACTTTAGGGCGCTTACGAACGTGGGCATGACTGACTTGCCATCCCACTTCGGACGCGGACACCACTTGTTGAGCATCTTGTCACGATTCACGGATGGGATACTCTTCGTACCGATTTTCTCAACGTTCGCGTTGAACACATCCAAAGTGATCGACTGGTCTTTCAGGTGCTTCCTCTTCGCAAGATTCCAGACGAGGAATCCCACGGGGAAGTTGCCCGTGGCGCCGTAGAAGCACTTGATGGGAAAGATGAACCCGCGCTCGTACTGGTACTGGAAAAAGCCGTCGCGTATCTTCTGGTCGTTGTTGGAATTGAGATACTTCAATTTTGAGAACATGCAGAGATGGGCCTGTCTCTCCTTGAACTCCTTCGAGATGCGGATGAGGAACTGTGTGAAGAGCTCGCGGCTCGCCTCGCCGTAGCCCTCCTGGTGCATCCATTCGCGGATGGAAGTCATAGACACAGTGTCTTTGGATGTTTTCCCAAGACCACCGCCTAAAACACTCGCCATGGCGAACGGCGGATTGATGAAGATGATCCACTTGATGTTCGGGTTCGCGAGGTCGGCGGCGAGGTTGGACGGCATCTTGCGTGTCTGGCCGAAGGTCATCTGGCCTGCGAGCGCGGGTATGTCGTCCGCGAGGTAGTCGTACTGGAAGCATGTTGCTGAGGGAAATATCTTCTGGCAGTATTTCGCGTCCTCGGCCTCGAGGGTGGAAATGTAGCAATACGGGAGCGCGGAGGACGGCAGCTCGAACTCGAGGTTGCCCGTGCCGGCGGCCATGTCCCAGAAGCGGTACTCGCCCGACTTCCACCACTCGCGGCCAACCGTGCGTTCCAGGTAGGCGAGGCCCTTTGCGGCGAACTCGACGGGCGTGTAGAACTCGCCCGTGAAGCGGCGGCGGAAGTCCTCGGTGAGTCGGTCGGCCTTCTGGCGGATGCGC
>ONRL01000053.1 GCA_900320225.1 uncultured Lentisphaerota bacterium | reverse complement strand
TGTACGGACGTTTTGGTTGTGCCGCGTGATGAAGAGGTCGTTCATGACCAGGCTTCCGCCGTCCTGCACGAAGGCATCCGCCGGGTAGAAGCCGCCGCCCGGCGAATGCAGGATGCGGTACGGCGTTCCCGCACAGCCGTCGGCGAATGCAATCTTCGCCGCACCCTGCTGCTCGTGCGTGTAGTAGCCGATCTGTTTCCAGTCGGATGCGGTCGAGACGTCGAAGGGCGCGTCGTACACCACCTCGCCGTCGAGCGAATAGGCGGGCGTGTTGCCGCCGTTCAGGCCGGGGAACGTGGACCGCACGCGGATGCGCCCGCCGCCGAGGATGGAGAGCGTGGGCGTGTCCGATCCCCGCGTCACCTTCGTCTCCATCACGAGCTCGCACCCCTCCCGCACGAAGAATCCGCACGACCAGGACGGGCCGACCTGCGTAATCGTGCCGTTGCCCGCGAGCGTGAGCGCGCGCTCCAGGCCGCTTGGCAGGAAGCCGATGAACGTCAGCGTCACGTCGTGGTCCAGCCTGATCGTGCCGCCCGCCGCGCGCGAGAGGTCCACGCACGTGTTGTTGCCAGACGGAGGAACGGCGTGGCCGTCCCAGTTCGCGGGATCGTCCCAGCTCGTCCCGTCGCCCGCGCCCGTCCAGACGTGGCAGACGACGATGGACGACGCGGCGTGTCCGGCCAAATAGGCCGTGTTGCCGAGGTAGCGTCCCTTGGCCTGCGCCACGCCGTCGCGCGTGAAGGAGTGGGCGATCACGACGGAGCGGTTGTAGATGCCGTTGTGGTTGTTGGCCATCTGTATCTTGCCGGTGCCGGAGAGGGCGAGGTCGACCGGCACGGCGAGGCGCGAATTGACCTGACGCATGAAGAACGTGCCGCCGTTCCGCACCGTCAGCTTCCACGGCGCGGTCGCGTTCGGCTTCGGGAAAATCGATCCGCCGTTCAGGTTGAACGTGCCGTTCGTGATGGCGAACTCGCCTGCCACCTCCACGTCGTTCGTGAGGATCGTGGTGCCGCCGGACTGCGTGAATGCCGTGCCGTCCGCCACGGAGATTCCCGCAGGGAAGTAGAACGTACGCCCGGACGCGGCCTGGAGCGTGGGCGTGCCGCTCAGCTCCAGCAGGCTGGCCCCGAAATTCGTGTTCCTGTTGGTGCTGGTCATGTAGGTGCCGCCGGAGAACGCGAAGACGGACCTCGACGCGGGGCGGGTGATCACGCCGTCGTAGTCCGTGTAGAGCACGCCCCCGGCAAGTTCCACGCGCCCGACGCTGTTCGTGAAGATGAAGTTGTCCGTGCGGCAGGAGCCTCCCTCCTGGCGGAAGAGTGAACCAATGCCCGAGAGGCCGAGGTGGATGTTGCCCTTCACCTCGAGGTGGCCGTCTTTCAGCGTGTATGACGAAGCGGGCGAGCCCGCCTTCTGCAACCGCCCGATCTCGAGATTGCCGGCAAGCGCCTCCACGCGGGAATCGGCGCCGTCCTGAATGACGCGCCCGGCGTTCCTTGCGTTGACGGAATTGCAGATGACGAAGCCCTTTGCGGAAATGCGCGCGTCGTCCTGCACGAGAACGGTCGTGAAGCCGTTGGCGTCGCCGTCGCCGTTGGCGATGTGCAGGTACTCGTTCGGCAGGCTGATGGATCCGCCGGCGGCGACGACGTTCGTGCCCTGCCCCATGATCAGGGGATAATTGCTTCCCGTGTTCGTGTAGGCGGCGTTGAACACGACCGTGCCGTTGCGCCACTTGTCGACGCGCGTGGTCGATGCCACCGGCACGTTCATCGTGAGCGTGCAGCCGGGCTGGACCACGAAGCCGTTCTCGAATCCCGTCGAGCCGCCGACCGGCGCGTGGTCGAGCGTGAGGTACGTCCCCTCGGAACCGTTCAGCGTCACGTTGCCGCCCGTGACCTTGAGGTAGCCGATGGTCACCTGCGCGCCCGTGTCGACCGTCACGGTGGCCGACTTGGTGAACTGGGCGACGTGCGAGGCGGCGGACGGATAGCCGCTCCCCTTGTCCCAGTTGTTGGGCGTGGACCACTTGCCGTCGCCGGCCGTGCCGGTCCACGTGTAGACCGTGTCGGCGAACGCCGCGCAGGCGAAGGCCAGGGCGAACAACAGAAGGCAACTCACTTTTTTCATGTTTTTTCTCCGTGGTGTTCCGAGTCGACAATCAACCAAGCGAGATTATATCAAAACTTCGTCGGAAAAATGTACGCGAAAATAAAAATACAGGATCCCGTACATCCCGGCCCGCAGGCAGCGTTTCCGTTCAGCGGCGGCGCAACACACCAAATGGCTTATCCGTAACCGCGTATATCTTTATATGCGAAAGAGATCGTCCAAGCGAACCTGCGAATGAACAAGATACGAGTATTCGTTGCGTTTGATGCCAGAAGCCGTGATCATGGTCAGATGCAGTGACTTGTCCGTCTGCGTCTCTTCCTTCAACACGGAAAGCTTGTTCTCCAGTTCGCGGGCATACTTCGCGCCGATCGGAAATTCACCTGTGACAAACTTCACCTCGCAGACGTTGATGACACCGTCCCTGCGATCAATGAGCATGTCAATCTGCGCACCGCCGTTCCGCCTGGCGCTTCGCCATGCGCAGACGGTTGTCGACACGCCGGCGATACCGAGCGCAACCTTGATCTCCCGCTCGTGCCACATGCAGACGCGTTCGAAGGCGACGCCCTCCCATGCGAGTCTCTCGCCCGATCCGACGCCGTCGAGCCAATATCCAGGCCGAGAAATCGGCTTGCCTCGCATGAACGTCAGGTGAAACAAGGTAAAAGCATCAACAAGCTGATAGATTGAACCGCGCTTGACGCGGCCAAGCGGCGAATAGATTCGAATGAAACCACTTTCCTCCAGTTCCTCCAGAATACGAGAAAGCTTGCCGGAATCCTTGAACCCGACCGCCGACACGATTTCCTCGCGAGACATCCCGGACATCCGCGACCCAAGTACCTCGACGATCTTGACGTGCTTCTCGGATTTCTTGAATACGGAGGCGTAGAGCCGCTTGAATTCAACCGTCAACTCGCCGCCTTGCGTAAAGCAGAGGCGGTCGATGTTCTGCGCAAGCGACAGCGAACGGTCAAGAAGGCTCCAATAATAAGGCGCCCCGCCGAACACCATGTACCCTTCAGCCAGTTCGCGCCGTCCCATCGGAAGACCGAGTTCGCGGGCGTATGCCTCGCATTCGCCCAAGGTGAACGGTTTCAGATAAATGACCCGGTTGGCCCGATTGAACAATCCACCTTTGTTTTTCAAGACTTTCTTGATCATCCAGCTCGTCGCGCTTCCGCAGACGATCAGCACGATGTCCTTTCGCGCCGAACACCAGCCGTTCCAGAAATTCTCCAGCGCGCTTACGAACTTGGCGCGCGGCGTGTCCATCCACGGAAGCTCGTCGATGAAAACCACCTTTCGCTCATCGCTACTCGCCTTGAGGAATCGCTTGAGCAAGCCGAAGGCCTGGATCCAATTCTTGGGCACCTCGCAGGGACTCATTCCCTGGTCGATCAAAGAAGCATGAAACGACTCCAGCTGATCAGCCATCGAACTTGCTTCCATCCCCGTATGCGAAAACGTAAAACGGTAATCAAATGCTTCACGTATCAGGAATGTCTTCCCGACGCGTCGGCGTCCGTAGACCACGATAAAACGCGAACGGTCCGCCGCCGCGGCTTCACGTAGTGTCTCAATTTCTTCTTTTCGCCCGATCATCATACGCCTCCTAGATCAAAACCGGTCAATATGTTACCATTTTCCTGACTTAATGTCCACTCACAAATCATAATCGGTCATTATCTTGTCCATGGCCGACTTAATGACCGTTTATAGGACAAAAACGGTTCCTGAGTCATTTCGCGAAATCGGAGCATCAGAATCGGATCCCTTCGTCTTCGTTGTCGAAGAGGTACACCGCCCCGGGATACGCCTCCAGATATTTCTCCAGCGACTCCCGTAAAGTCTCTTCCTCCTGCGAAAGCTTGTCACGCGTGTCGTTGGGGAACTGGATCAGGAGGAGAGGATTGATGTCCGTTCCCTCCTGCGCATACGCCTGCTTTAGCTCCTCGCGCTTCTTCAGCGCCGCCCGCAGAAGCGTGATCTTCTCGTGGTGCCACGCCCCGTCTTCTTCAAAACCCTTCTCGCTCGTATACTTCTTGATGGAATATGCGCCGCCGGTATCGGGGTCTGATGTCTCATGATGCTGCGCAAGAACGACCATACTTCATGTGTACATTTCGGAAAGTTTCGCCTCCAGTGTCCCGCTCTTCGCGTAGGGCAGCGCGTCCAATTTCCTGAAGTTGTGCCGCAGCGAGGAACCTTTCGTTTGAAAGCCCAGAATGTAGTTCATGGCAATCCGATAGATGATCTCCGTTGGCGCAAGGCCGTATACCTGTCGCTCGAAAATGTGCCGCAGACGCTGCTGATCGTTCGGGAACAGTCTTTTCATCTTCGCATTCCGGTAGAGTCGCTTCACGATCTCCGTGATGAACATGCCGGACTTCATGTACAGGTCGATGAACGTCTTGTCGGGGTTTCCGAAGCAACCGGGGCTCTCGGCCTCCAGCAAGTCCACCATCCGCACCACGACCTTCCTTGGCGTGAAGATCTGGTTCGTCTTCTGTGGCGGAATGTAGTCGAAAATGTCCTCCTCTGACTTCTCGTCAAAATAGTTTGCGAGACTCTCCTTCTTCCGCATGAACTCCTTCACCGAATCGTCGAACACAATCGGGTCGAACAGCTGCCCGCTGAACGTCTTCCTCTGTCCCGTCTCCGAATCCTTGTACGTCCCACCGTCCCGAAGGAAACGGAACTCCTCGAGCGTGATGCCCGTCACCTCGCGGAACACCTCAGCAGGCACTACCTTGTCAAACGTCTCCAGCGATGTTTTATCGTCGCCGTAGGCCATCAGGAACGACGGTATCGTGCGCGCGAACCCGCGCAGATGGTCTCGCACGCGTTCCATGGTATCGTCTCGCACGCGCTCGCGCGTACTCGTCTCGACCATCCTTACGGTCTCGCGCTTGGCGTCCTCCTCGATCTCGCTGATAAGGCTCGTGAGACGTTCCCTTCCGCTCGCCATCGCCTCGCGCTGCCGCACGTCGAACTCCCTGTTGATTTCGGCGGCGCTTCTCCCCGTCTCGTTCCGCGCCTCCAACGCCTCAGTCCGCTTCTGTTCGATGACGTTCAGCTCGATCATCCCTTCCGACACGGCCTTGTCGATGCGCCGTTCTGCATCTGCGGAAAGCTGTGCCTCAATCTGACGCCTGACGGACTTGCTCATCTCGTCCCCATAATTCTCCTCCGCGCGCTCAACGATCTCGCGGATCACGGTCTCCTTCACCGCCTCCTTCAGCCGTTCACGCACCTCGGACGAACCGTCGCCTCCCGCCGCATCTTTCACCGCAGCCTTCACATCGGGAGCCTTCCCGTATATCTTTTTCCCAAAGAGGTCTGCAGCCCGGTCACCGACCTGTTCCTCGTCGATGGCCACCTCTCCGTTTTCATCAAGCGAAAGCGTTTCGCCCGCCTCGCGCACGTCATTCGCAAGCGCCTCGTCCTTCTTCACGGCCTCGAACTTCCCGATGATGTCCATCACCTCTTGCGGCGCGGCGAACACGGCCGAGATGTTCTGGAACAGGAAGTTGCTCATGAAGCCCCTGCGCACGACCTC
Source organism: uncultured Lentisphaerota bacterium (assembly GCA_900320225.1). GTDB lineage: Bacteria > Verrucomicrobiota > Kiritimatiellia > RFP12 > UBA1067 > RUG572. The sequence continues at coordinate 11,331 of ONRL01000053.1, read as the reverse complement.
GGCGGACTTGATCCGACGCGGGATCGAGAGGACTCTCTCTGCGTCGAGCTCCACGAGTTCTCCGCCTTCTTCCTCGCCGATCACGGGGAAGAAGTTCAGCAGTTCGCCGATGTTCCGCCGCCGCGATTCGCTGTCGCCGCGCCCCGCCGCCGTGTCCGAACACAGGTCGTTCGCGAACTGCTCGAAGATGATGAGCGTGCGCGCCGGGTCGAAGTCGAACACGTAGGCGTCGGTCTTGCGCCTGAACTCCTTCCCCTCGCTGAAGAGACACGGATTCTGCGCACGGAACGCCGCCTGCATGTACTGCGCGGGCGACTTCATGCTGCACAGCATCAGCACGCCCGTCCACTCCGGGACGGTCACCCCCGTCGTCAGCTGTCCCACGCTCACCGTGATCGTCTTCTCGTGTTCTGCGATGGCGCGCACTACCTTGTCGTATGAACGCCTGATCTCGTTTTCGTCGTCCTCGAGCTTCCCGTCGCCCGCCGCCAGCACCACCTCGTAGTCCCTGAACACGGGATGCCCGCGCAGCTTGCGGACAAGCGCCTTTGCGCTGTCGACCCTGTTCAGCAGCCAGAAGGTGTGCTTGAGCTCATCACGGAGTTTCGGCGTGGAGAACGGGAAACGCGGTTCCTTCGTGAGCGCGTCCAGAAATCTGTCCACTTCGGCATCGTGCCGGAAACGACCGTTGCCGTCCGTCTCGAAGAAGAGGTTGAGGTCGAAGGCATACGCTTCCTGTTCACCGTCGATGTCGATGCCGCGCGCAAGTTTGTCGCGCACCACCTCGGACATCCTGTACGTGTAGAGACTCATCCTCGGAAGCGCGATGTACGGGTTCTCGGCGCCGTTTGGGTCGTTCCATTCGGCCTTCGCGCGCTGCTCGTCCGCATACGTCCAGTTGAAGATGGCCTTCGGCGGGAACTTGCCGCTGGCCAACGCCTTGAACGGCGTACCTGAAAGGTGCAGCGTGAAGCGCCGACGGATCCGGTCGAAAGCGACATCGGTCTTGTAGGTGTCCACGCCCTCGTGCGCCTCGTCCACCACCAGCAAGTCCCATTCCAGATCCTGCACCTCCTTCAGCTTGTCGTAGCTTCCGCCAAAATAGACGGACCCCTTCAAGTCCTGCAAGCTCACAAACTCAATGCACTTGACGGTGGGAGAGGAGGCGTCCCTCGCACATACAAAATCGACGAACTGCTTGCGCGACAGTACCCCCCGCTTGCCCGCGAGCGCGTCCGTCTCGCTCACGAACCAGTATCCCGACTCCTCGCCGAGAAACCGACAATAGTCCTGGAGCCATGAGTTGGCCACCGCCGGCCTGTTCGTCACCACCAGCACCGTCTTCGCGTTCAAACGCTTCGCAAGGTCATAGACGGCCAGCGTCTTTCCGAACCGCGGCTTGCAGTTCCAAAGGAATTCTGGTAGGGCGGTCGCCCCGCGACCGCCGCCCTCGAAATACTCCTTCGCCTCCTTCACCGCCCGCTCCTGCTCATCGCGCAACAGATACGCGACCACCGCCTCGTTCGACCGCAGCACGCCATGATCCTGACGGAACGTGTCAAACGCCTCTTTCGACTCGGGCTTCGTGATCTTGAACCACTCGTTGTCTACACCCTCCTCCTGTTCGACACCCATGCCGCGCAGATAGACGTGGAAGTCCTTGTCGTGGAACGTCACGCCGGACCCGTCTTCGAACACGGCGTCGCCCTTCCACTCCAACGCCCAGCGAATCCCCGCCGTATGCGTCTGTTCACGGATTCGCGCCTCCACGTCACGTTCCGTATAACCGATCTTCGACCAGCCGTCGTGGTATGTCACGCCCGGCGTGATGTAGGCGTAGATCATCGGCGATACGCTCGTCGTCGTGCTGATGTTTGGTTTTGTCATCGTTGCGCCCTCCTACTCCATCGCCTTGACGTGCGTTTCAATGAACTTGATCTCAGCCTTCGTGAGCTTGTATTTCTTGTACAGCTGCTTGTCAATCTCCTCCACCGTCCCCGACCAATCGATGTCGGAGGCTGAGGTGAAGTCTTGGAGCGGGACTTTTCGCCAAGTATGGCTAGCACAGTTTTGAGTGACCTTTAGAATACCAAGCATCGCCCGAGCAAATTTTGTTCGAACATATTTCGCAATTGCTTCAGCTTCTCTTTTCGTATCAACACAACCTATCGAAATAAATGTTTCCGTGGCGCCCACTCCAGGCCCCTCAACACATGGCCTTCCACAAATTCGCGCAGGAATTGGTAAGCCAATCTGTCCTGCCGCACCATCTGCCTTGGAAATAAACACTTTGTACTTTTCAAGTGTTTTAACACTAGCTAATAAATCCCTTCTAAACCAACGATAAACTCGTTCTCCCTCCAGAACACCGAGTATCCTGACATACTTATCGTCATTCTTGGGTTTCTTTTCTAAAAACAGTTTTGGGATGCGCACAAAAGCACTTGGCGCTATGCGACGGTCTGCTGTCATTTTCATTTCTTTGGGGAACTGCTCGTACGCCAAATCAGAATACCGATAAGCTCCCCTATTTGAGACAATTGATGACAGATTTGACGATGATACGGCATCAACCTTCTTCACAATAGAATTAAGTTCGTCATAAGGAGAAAACACCTCAATCGCACCATAGTTTCTGTGAGCATTTCGCAATGTCACGACAATACCACCACTAATGCTTGTTCCTGCAAATACGTTCGCCGACCGTTGCTCGTAATCTAGAATCTTCAAATGCGGATCGCTCAGCATTTTCGCGTTCCACTCCTTTGGGGTTCCCCCTGCATTGAAGAGGAACCTTGCAGGTGAAATCAGTTCGACACAGTCAGCCACCTCAAATGATCTGTCGTAAAAATAATGGTACACCGGCGTATCACTGGCATTGTTTCCAATGGCTTCTTCTTGATACGGCGGATTGCCGATTGCGTAGTCGAATCTCATGTTTTTTGTTCCTTTCGTTGAAGTCGATTTCCGGTCACGCGGGACGCGTGACCCTACCAGCGGCGGCATCGTCGATGCCGCCCTACCGATTTCGTTGTACGTTACCGGGCGTCTCGCACGCCAGTCGAAGATGATGCACGCCTTTTCTTGCCGCAAGGGCGTTCCCTTCTTCTCTTCCTTGGGTTCTGAAAAGAATTCCATCTGCTCAGGCGGCTTGGGCGGATCGAAGCCCGGCAGATGCTGGATTTCAATCGTCTTCCACGCGCTCACCATCCCCGTGAGACCGTCCATCTGCCAGAAATTCCACACGATCCTGTTGGCAATGGCCGTCAGTTCGTGCGTCGTGGCCTTGCGTCCCCACCGCGCCTCAAGGTTCTCGGCGAACGTGATGAGCAGATTGGCGCGCGCGATTGCGAGGCTATCGCCCTGATACTCGTATCCGTACACGCTTTCGTATGCGCGCACGGCCCACTTCATCCACTCCTCTTCGTCGGCGGCGTTTTCGTTCACGACCCGCAGCTTGCGGTCGAGCAGACCGATTCGCTCCTTGACGGGAATCAATTTCCCAGTTGCGGCGTCATAGCGCGAGACGATGAACGGGGCCTCTCCGCACGTGATCTCAAGGATGCGGGTATCGACATATCGCCGCCAGTCGAACGAAGCGGCGAGAGCGCCGCTTCCCCGATGGGCGTCGTCTCGGAGAAGCGACACTCCTGTCGCTTCTCGATCAGACAACATCTCCACGTCCAGGAAATCGTTCATCTTGGCGCAGAGCCACGAGGGGGTAAACACCTCGGCGTTCTTCTTCGTGCGCGCCCCCTGCGTCTCGCGGCTCTTCTCCACGCGCGGCAGGACGGGCGACGGCTTGCGGGAAAGGAGCGCGGGTGTTACTTCGACCGCAGCGCCCTGTGCCCCACCCATCGTCAGTCGCCGTCCCGTGGTTTTGTCGATGAGGAGTTTCTCCAAAACATTGGAGACGGGGTAGTCGGTGAAGCTGACAAGGTTCTGCGGAACTAGCGTCGGCACCGTGACAGCCGACACGGCAAGGCAGGACGACGAGAGAGTCGTAGCCAGGACGGAGCGCGTCTGACGCCCCCCGTCTTTCTTCTTGCTCGGCCTCTTGGGTCCGGTTGCCATCCACCAGCCTGTGTTGCGGCGACGGCGAGGATTCCGTCGCGACGCATTTCGCGCTCTTCACGACGCCGCCGGACCCCATGCCCAATGCATAAAAAAGGAGCGCACTTCTTCCTCATGCACTCAAGAGAAGCCCTACCACAGGCTTAAGCGGATGCACGAAAGAAGAGCGCGCCCGTATGGGCGCATCTCAACTTTCATGCTGTCCGCTTTTTAGGCGAAATATGTGGTAGTATTCCTCTTGAACAGCTTGTTAGCGTTGATGCTAAACTAAAATGCGGTCGGGGGTGGGCTTGGGGCCAGTTCCCGGCCTATGTCTGCTGGTGAAGCGGCGAGAGCGCCGCTTCCCCGAAGCGGAACAAAGTATAGCAAAACCCCGTTCCGCAGACTATCCCAAAATTTGACTTGCCCAGCAATCCCCCCATCCAAACTACGTTGTCCCAGTTGTGTCGCCGCCAAGATGGCGGCTTTCCCAGTTAGTTTCGCCGCCAAGATGGCGGCTTCCCCAGTCAGTTTCGCCGCCTGGAAGGCGGCTCCCCATGCGGCGGTCGCGCAGGAGCGTGACCCTCCCGAGATCGCGTGTCACGGCTTGCGGGGACGCGGATTGAATTTCCTGATGACCTCGCAGTCCGCTGCCGGATAGTTGCCGGGATCGACGCACTCCATCACGATGCCGGCGGCGCCGCACCGGACGGCGATCTCCATCAGGCGGCGGATCGCCTCGGGCGGACTTATCCCCGCCCACTTCGCGAGCTGCTCGTACGACGGCTGGTTCTTCGAGAAGTTGTAGGCGCGGATCGGGAAGTACACCTTGCACCGTCCGTTCACGTACTGCATGACATGGCGGAAGATGCGCTCGGTGGAGCCGAACGGGTCTTTCTCGTCCGCGCTGATGGACACCACGGCGAGTCCGTCCACCAGCCCGTCGTCCACCACCTTCCGCCAGTCGAACCCGCACCCGGCGTAGTTCCAGTCGGGGCCGTTCTGGATGCGCACGTTGCCGATGGTAATGACGAACGGCACGTCGCGCCCCGTTGCGCGGATCTCCTCGCGGATCGCGCGGTAGTAGGCGTAGTGTCCGCGCGCGACGACCTCCAGCCAGCGCGGATCGTGGAAATCCGCCGGCGCCGCTTCGCCCGGATGCCGCCGCGCCCATTCCTCCAGGTTCGGCTTCACGTAGTCGTCGCGCGGACCGTATCCGCCGTTGCGCGTGGTGTCGAGGTAGATCATCTGCGCGCCGCGCGCGAGGATCTCGCGCACGATCGCCCGCCGATGCGCGATCACCTCCGGGTACGCGAAAGAGGCATGGTGCATCCCCATCTTGCCGTCCGCCGACCGGCACCAGTACTGCGGATGGTCGAGCGTCCAGCTGTCAAGGCTCCAGTAGCGCCCGCCGTGCGCGTCCTCTTGCAGCAGATGCGCCCCCGCGCACTTCACCTGCGGCAGGTCGGCGCACAGCCCGAACACCGTCCGCAGCGCGTCCGGCTCGCACCGCTGGTAACGCACCCAGCCGCGCACGGGCAACGTGAGGGGCACGCGGCGCTTGTCGAGCGGCGTTTCGATGGTCGCCAGGTCCACCGCCTCGCTCGCATAACGCGGAACGGAGCCCGAATGCGTGCGCCAGAGGATCGTGTCCGCCCCCGTCTCCAGCACCCGTTCCAGGACCTTGCGCATTCCGTCCGTGGTTTCCGTGTCCATCTCCGGCGCGTAGTCGAATCCGTCCACGAGCGCGATCTTCTCGAACGCGCACGCCCCCGCCGCCAAGGCAAGGACCAGAAAAGTCGCCCATCCCTTCATCTCGTCACCTCCCGGCGATAGACCATGCCGTCACGGTCGTAGAGGATCGACTTCCCGTCCGGCGCGAACGACGGGTTGCGCCCGTCGGCGATCCGCTGCGTCACGACGCCCTCGGACGGCATCACGTAGACGCCCCATCCCGCGTCGCCGTCGCGGAAACCCGTGTAGGCGATCAGCTTCCCGTCCGGACTCCACGCCGGCGCGTACGCCGCTTCATAGAGCGAGGTGAGGTACGTGCGCTGTTCGGGATGGTCGAGCGGCGAGACGACGAGCCGCCACGTTTCGCGGAACTTCGCAAGCTCGGCGCGGAGAAGCAATCTGCCAGCGGGCGAAACGCGCGGCTGGCTGCAGGCGGAATTGCTTTGCGGCAACACGCAGACCGTCCGCTGCGCGCCGTGTCCGTCCAGCGGCACGGCGGCAATGCCCGCGCGGCTGATCGCATTGGGATCCGCCGCCTGTGATGCGGATTTCCCTGTCTCCGCTACGTGGTCGCACGAAAAATAGACGGTCTGGCCGTCTGGCGCGAACGAGGCCGCGTAGGCCCGTTGGCGTCCGTGCGTCAGTTGCCGCCGGTCGCCGTCCTTCCACAGCCACAGGTTCCATCCCGTCGCATCGTCGCGCGCGGCGAAGCCGGTCTTCGTCTCGTTGCCGTAGGTGTAGAGCACGCTTCCGTCGGGCCCCCATGCCGGATGGCACGCCTGCCCTTCCAAGGGCGAGATCGTTGTCTCTTGCCCGGTCGCCAGGTCGCGCACCATCACGACGCGCCGCCCATCGACAACCCGTTGGAACAAGAGCCGCCAAGATGGCGGCTCTCCATACGGGAGGGTCGCGCTCCTGCGCGACCGCCCTCCAGATGGCGGCTCTCCATACGGGAGGGTCGCGCTTGTCGCGACCGACAACGGCGAGACGGATGCCTCTTCGCCCGTGCAGACGAATTCCTCATCACCCACCTTCACAAGCCGTCCCAGCGCAAGCGGCGCATCGGCCTTCTCCGCAAAGCACCCCGCGAACCGCTCGAAGAGACGTCCGAGCGCCCAAAACGCGAACGGCCGCGTATGCTTCGACATGCCCTCCGTTTCGCCGCGCACCTCCGTGTATTCGTGGGCGATGTGGCGTTTGGACAGCAGTTCGTGCAGTTCGCGGTTCGGCTTCAGGAAAAAGTCCTCGGTTCCCACGATGGAGAAGAGGCGCAGCGCGCCCGGCCTCAGCCGTTCGGCTTCGGCGAGGACGGAGAACGACCGCCAGCGCGCCTCATTCTCCGCGTAAGGGCCCAGAAGCCGCACGAGTTCCTTCCGGTTGGCTGCGGCGCAGATGTCCACACCGCCCATCACATTTCCGACGATGCCGAACACATCCGCATGGCGCATGCCGAGGCGCATCGCACCCTGTCCGCCCATCGAATGGCCCGCGACTGCCCGCCTCTGACGCTGCGGCAACGTGCGGAATTTGGAATCGACCCACGGCACGAGCTCGTTCACCACGAACGTCTCGCGCCGCACCTTCGGCAACAGCGGGGAGTCCATCCACCAGTCGAGCTTCCCGTCTGGGATGACGGCGATGAAACGCCATTTGTCGACGCCGTCCATGAGGAACGGCTGGAGGTAGGTGGTGTGGTCGTTGCCGGCTCCGTGGAGCAGGTAGACGACGGGGTAGCGCGCGGTGCCGCCCGCCGCATACGACGCCGGCGTCACCACGCTCACCTTCACCGTCTCGCCCATCGCCGCGCTCGGCACGTCGAACGTCTTCACGTCCGCACCATACGCCGTCATGCAGACGCCTATTGCCAGGACGGCGACCGTCTTTCGTCCAAATCGCATGATCATTTATCCTGAGGAATGATGCGCAAGGCGAAGTCGTTGAACGTAGTGCCTTTTCCGGCGGTCTGCTGGAACGTCACCGAGAAGGCGTTCGCGCCGGCCTTCAGCGCGTTGGCGGGGAACGGGCAGACGAACACGCCCGGACGGAACTCGGCCATTTCGAACGGACGACCGTTGCAGGCGAACGCGACCTTCTCGCCCGCCTTCAGGTTCGTCAGCACCTTGGCCGTCGCCTTCGTCGCCCCGGCGAGTGAATCGCCCGCCACGAACATCTCGAACGCGCACGTCTCGCCCGGCTTCACGCGCCGCGGCTCGCCGGGGTCGATCTTCGGCAGGTTGATGAAGCGTCCGCCATCCTTGAGGTAGCGCCACGGACGATACCCGCCCGAGCCGCGGTCGGCCGCGAAGCGGATCGTCTCGCGCCCCTTCGTGCGGAGCGGGTCGATGTCGGCCACCTGGTGGAGGAAGCTTCCCTCGATGTTGAATACGTACACGCCGTCGCAGCCGGACGCCATCGCGTCTGCGAACCGCGCCGCGTAGAACGGGAGCGTCATGCGCCCCTTCAAGGGCGGTACGGGCCGCCGCGCCGCCGCGCCGGGGATGCGCGTCTCGTCCATCGAGGCGTAGAACTTCACGCCGTGGCGGTGCGCGAAGTCGGCGGACACCTTCCACGGGTTGAGGCAGAAGTAGCCGCCGCCGATCCAGATGTCCACGAGCTTCTCGTCGAACCAGCGCGCGAGGTCGATGCCGACGGCGCGGCAGTACTCGACGGAATCGGGCGCGCGCATGACGACGAGGATCGGATGGTTCTTCTTCCGTCCGACCTCCTCCGTGATCGCGCGCAGCTCGCGCATGAACGCGGTCATGAGGTCCAGCTCCGCCTGCGAGGCCTCGCCGCCCATCGCCACCGACTTGAACAGCTGCATGTGCCGGTTGAAGTCGTACTCGATGCCGTCGAGGTCGTAGTTCTCCACGAGGTCGCGCACGAACTTCCGCATGTGCGCGCGCACCTTCTCGTGCGAGAAGTCGACGGCGCTCCAGTTGCAGAACGGCGGACGGAGCCCCTTCTCGGGACGCCCCATCAGGCAGTCGGGGTTGTTCTTCTTGAAATCCGGGAAGAGCAGATCCGGCTTCTCGAACGTACCGGCGGCGTCATGCGTGTCGTTCACGCGGATCGACACGAAGATCTCCAGTCCGTTCGTGCGGCAGAACGCCGAAGCAAGTTCGAGGGGGTCTGTCCCCATCGCGAAGAGATCGGCCGAGACGTGCCGCTTCCCGCGATGCGACTTCACGCAGTAGGCTTCGCCGGCCTTGCGGCAGGTGAGGCGTCCGAACCCGGAGCTGAGCGGACAGTACGAGACGGTGGTGATGCGCGTGCCGAGCGCATGGACGAGCCGCCGCCCCGTGAAGTTCTCGACCGTCACCGGCAGGTTCGACGGCCAGTTGTGCGCGTCGTTGCCGTCCGTGTTGTACACGAACGTGCGCGGCCGCGCGAGCGCCTCGGCGCGCCGCGCGGCCCAGGCGTCGTCCGCCGGGGAACCGCAGAAGCCGACCGTCGCCGCAAAAACGGCACACGCGAAGACAACGGCAGACGGAATGGATTTCTTTGTGATGTTCATGGTTGATTTGAATTAATTGAGGTCTCCATGACTACATGTCGGACATATCAGGTTGGTGCAGCCGCGTCAGTCTGGAATTGAAAGCTATTTTGCGTCGAGCAGGAGGATGTCCTCGGGGGAGAGGTCGTAAATCGACGAAGTGCGGTACGCGCCGCCCCAGGCCGTGCAGTGCGAGTTGAGGTGACCGCGCTTGCGCTCGCCCGTGCGGTACTTGCTCCAGCGCGTCTGGAAATACGCCTCGTTCTTCGCGCCGGGCGGGCGCTCCAGCGCGAGCCACATCTTGCGCTTCTCGGTGGGGAAGCCCTGCGTGCCGTTGCGCCAGATGAGCGACGCCACATCGCGCCAGAGCGGATTGCCGTCCATGCGCGAGAGGGCGATCAGATCCGCTATCAGCACGCACCCGTAGTCGTCGAGCGCAGCGTGTTCGGTGCCGATCACCGTCGACCCCGCCGGTTTCCAGTTGTACTTCGCGAAGTCGGTCTCGGGTCCGTACACGCCGTTGTGGCAGTAGAGCCAGGAGAGGAAGTACCAGCCCGCCTTCTGGGCGTACGTGAGGTAGCGTGCATCGCGCGTGCCCCTGTACATCGCCACCGCAGCCGTGAAGAAAGGATGGATTCCCTCGCGGTCGATGCTCGCGCAGTCCATCGCGCCGCCCTTGCACTCGAAATGGTCGATGTCGCGCGGATAGTAATACGCGAACGCGCGGTCGATCGCCTGCCGCACCACGTCGCTGCGCGTCAGCTGCCAGTAGCGCGCGAGGCCCATCAGCACGTACCCGCCGCTGTCGCCGCCCCATTCGATCACGTCTCCGCTGTCGATGTTCCACGCCGATCCAAGGTTGCCGTCCGTGCGCTGGGTCTTGAGGATCGCCCGCGCGAGGCGGTCCGCCGACGCCTCGAACTCGGCGGCGTCTCGGCCGTGCGCCCTCAGGAGGACCGAGAGGCGCGAGAGCTCGCCGAGGCCCCACCCCACCGAGGAGGCGTCCTGGCGGCGCTTTTTCGGGCGAGGACGCGCGAAGTGCCCGCTCGGCAGCTGCCGCTCGCGGATCCAGCTGCGGAACACCTTGAGCCCGAAGTCCACGTCCTTCGGCTTGTGGTTGCGGAGGCCGTACTCCACAGAGAGGCGCGCGAGCTGGAAGCTCTGCGCCGCGAATCCGATATCCGCGCCCGGGTGAGGCAGGTACTCGCCCGGCTTGAGCTGCCTCGACTTCGCAAGCGCGTCGCCCGCCCACCAGTTGAGCGAGGGGTCCTTCTCGATGTCGGCGATCGTGAGTCCCTTCGCGTGGTTCGTGTAGCAGTTGCCGAGGCCCGAGATGACGTCGTCAAGATAGGGATTGTACCAGAAACCCGTCTTTGTCGTGCGGCGCCCCCAGTCCATGAACGCCTTGTCGAGGCGCAGCACCTCCGAAACCGGCAGTTGCGCCGGCACGTCGGGTTTCAGCAGCTTCCAGGCGACGGGGAACACGGCGGCGAATCCGTAGTCGGGCCACGGCGGACGCCCCGCGCACGCCCAGGCGTGCGCCGTGAACGACTCGCCCGGCCCGAGCGTGAGGTACGTGTCGTAGCGCGGCGAGAACTTGCGCTTGTCGGTATAGGAGACTGGCGCCTCGGTGACGGGCCAGTAGATGAGATGGCGAAAAGAGCCGTCGGCTTTCTTTTCCATCGAGCACGAACTCACGTGCGAAGCCGTGTCGTCCACGGACGCGAAGAGCGCGAACACCTGTTCCTTGTTCTCCGAGACCGTGCAGGACGGGATGCCGCTCCGATCGTAGGCGAATATCCACGGCTCGCCGTCCTTCTCCCAGCCGGTCGGGATGTCCGGCGCAGCCCACGCGGCCGCGCGGTCGGGATTCTGCTGGTCGCCGGCGATGGCCTGGACGAACGCGTTGCCGTTGTAGTTGACGCCGGGGATCAGGTAGCGCGTCGCCACGAAGCCCGGCTCCGCCGCCAGCGCGAGCTTGAACGTCACGTTCGTGGCGGCGGCGTTCCGCGCCGTTGCCGTCACGCGCCACACGTCGCCGACGCGCC
>ONRL01000182.1 GCA_900320225.1 uncultured Lentisphaerota bacterium | reverse complement strand
GCCGCTCGAGGAGCCGCCGAAGTAGTTCTCCGTGAGGTGGAGCTCCGCAAGGTACGTCGCGCCGGGCACCAGGCCCGTGAACGTGATGGTGTGGACGCCATACCGCTCCAGCTGGTAGATCGACTCGGGCGCCCAGGTGTTTGGGTTGGAACGGTCGATGGCGTGGGTGCTGGCCCCGCCGGACGTGCCGCCGGAAACGGCGGCCGCATACCACCTGAAAGGCAAGATGTCGCCTTGGTAGTTGCCATTGGACGCATACGCCTCGATGAGCCCGCGCCCGTCGTCGGCGCGGTCCGCGGCCAGCGCGCCAAGGACCGTTGCCCCAATGGCCAGAAGTGTTGCTGTCTTTTTCATTTTGCTCCTCCCATAAGCAGGTGAAATCAGCGGAAGAACAGCACCGTGCCGCTCGTGTTGCGCAGCGTGATAGTGCCGTTCTCAACCGTGCAGGCGATGTGCTCCGCCGGTTCGCCCGCGACTGTCACGGCAATCTTCGCCTTGGCAGCTTCCTCGGTGAGACCGTAGAGCGGGCACACCGGTATCCTGCCGCGCGTCGGCTTGTCCGCGTAGTCCACCGTGATCGCGTCCACGTCCGCGAGCATGTCGGCCGCCGGGTTTTCGAAGGCGAGCACGTTCGCCAGGTCCGCCGTGTTCGGCGCGACGTTCCTGAACGCGAGCGTGCCGCCCGCGAACTTGAACTTGCCGGCAAGCGTCGCGCCCGTGCCCGTCGCCGCCACGTCGCCGTAGATCACCGCCGCGTTCTCCGCCGCGCCGTTCGCGAGCGTTGCGCCCGAGGCGAGCGTCACGCCGCCCTGCACGTAGCCGTCCGGGCACACGGAGAGCTGGAGCGTCGCCTCGGAGAACTGCAACTGCGGGCCGTCCGCCACCTGGTAGGAGAGAGACGGCTTGGCCGTCGACCACGGGCCGGCATCGCCCGCGTAGTCGGCGATCTGGATCTTGAAGCTGTGCCAGCCGCGCGCAAGCGTGACGGTGTAGGTTTCCGTGTTGTTGCCGGGACGGCCCGTGAGCATCGAGTCGACGCCGTCGATCCACAGGCCGACGTTGTCGTCGTACTGGCCCCTGAATGTCCACGCCTTGTCCGCATTCTCCTCCGTCACGAGGAACCAGCCCTCGAAGCGGTTGATCGTGTTGCCGTTCAAGAAGGTCGGATCGTTGTTGCCCTTCCAGTCGAGCATCTGCAGGTTGTTCGTGATGCAGCGGAAGTCCCACGGGAAATCGCCCTTCCACAGCGTGCCGCCCGCGTTGGCCAGATCGCCGTTGCCCACCTCGGCCGCCGTGCCCTTGTAGTGGCTCCAGCGGACCGTGTTGGCGTTGTCCGGGTCGCCGTCGTCCGCCGCCGGGCGCATCTTCAGGGTCTTCACGCTGAACGGGGTCGTGAACGCAGTCGAGCCGTCGGTGTTGTACCACATCGTGGGCGCGTTGCCGAAATCTCCTGCCAGATCGGTTGCGACGTGCCGGAACGTGTGCCAGCCGGCCGCCAGCGTGTTCGTGCCGTACCGCGTCGCGCACTTGACGCCGCCGACGGAGGAGAGGACCGTCTTGCCGTCGATGGCGAGCAGGATGTAGTCGTCGCAGGCTCCCTTGAAGTACCAGTCGCCGGCCTTCTCGGGCGGGACGTAGAACTGTCCGACGGCATACGCCGCGCCGTAGTGCCGGTTGCCGAACGGGCGGTTGGCGGCGGCGAACTTCGTGAGAAGGAAGGTCTCGTTGTGCGTGATCGTGCCGCGCGTCGTGCCGCCGAGCGCCCGGTTGAAGCGGTTGGTGATGCAACCGGGCTGGCCGAACTCGTCGCCGCCGTCGCGCGCCGTGAACACCGCGCTGCGGTTCGTGGCGATGTCCACCGTCGCCGTGGCCCCCTCGCCGAGCGCGAGGCCGCCGAGGAGCGACGCCGCGCCCTCGAGGCCGGCCGTGAAGCCGTCGCCGACTGTCCACTTGCCGCCGACCGCGCCCTGTACCTCGTTGGTGCCCACGAGCGTCGCCGCGCCGTTAAGCGTCACGTCGCCGTTTCCGAACAGCGCGGTCGTCCACGTGGCCGTCGTGCCGTCCGTCTGGTTGAGCGTCCAGCCGCCCGCCGCGCCGTCCTTGAAGCAGAGCGGGATGAAGAACGGGATCGACCAGTTCGCCGAGGCGTTGAACGTGCCGCCCTTCAGGACGATAAAGCCGTCCTCTGTGTTGTCCTCGTACTCGTTCGAGACGAAGCCGGGGCCGCCGTAGGTGAACGTGCCGCCGTTCTGGCGGAAGACGCTGGCGCCGTATCCGCCAAGGTACGCATGGTTCGTGACGGCGTTCGCGTGCATCTGGATCTGCGCCTTGGACATCGTCACCGTGCCGGAGTTCAGGGCGAACTCCGCGTGCGGGCTCCTGTAGCCGATGTAGAACGTCGTGTTGGTGAGGTTGAGCGTGCCGCCGTCGACCGTCAGCGAGGACTTGGCGTCCAGAACGAGGTTGGTCCCGTTGTCACCGATCGCGATCTTGGAGGCGGTCAGCGTGGTGCCTTCGCCGATCGAGAGGCTGCCGCCCTTCACGAAGTCGTCGCCCCATCCGATGTAGACGTTGTAGATGTCGAGCGTCGAATCGAGGAACGTCACGTTCACCGTCATGTTCGAGGAGTCCGAGACGCCGACGTTGTTGCAGCGGATGTTCGCGCCGGAGAACGTGCCGCTTTCGCGGAAATACACGCGCGTGTCCCCCGTTGGACCGGACACGGTGAAGCCGCCGGGCGCGGTCAGGCAAGCCACGCTGGGGTAGGCGAAGCCGCCGGTCATCCCGAGCGTGCCGCTGATGGGGTGAGCGTAGACGATGTTGCCGCCCGTCTGCGTGAGCGTGGCCCCTTCGGCGATGGTGATCGGGCCGTTGATGGTCGCCGCATTGCTGCTCGGCGTGCCGTTTTCGTTGCTGATCCTGTTGTTGCCCGACTCCGCCCGGATGGCGATGCCCGCCGCATACGACGCCGTTGCGTAGGACGACAGGGAACCGCCCCTCAGCCTGATGCCCTCGTCGAGGTTCCAGGTGGCGGTTGGGCCTTCCACGCGGAGGGCGCCGCCGTTCGTGACGACGATGGACCTGAGGTTCACGGTCGCGTTCACGATGCCGAAGTTCGCCGTGTTCTTCACGGTGAGCGTCTTGCCCGGGCCGGTGATCGAACCGCCGTTGCGCGCGAACCCCGAAAGGTTCCCGCGCACGTCGAAACGCCTCGTGCCGCCCACCGTGGCGTCGTCGTCCAGTACAATGTCACTGAGGGCGTAGTAGGAGACGTTGGCGTCGTTCACGACCGCGCCGCGTCCGTCAACGCCGTCGCCGGCTATGTGGACGAGCTTCTCGCGCGTCACCTTGGAGCGGCCGATGTCGGACGCGGCATTGGTGCAGTAGTTGACGTCAAACGTCGCGCCGGACGCAATCACGATGGGCGCGGAGTTTGCCGTCCCGCCGAGCGGCCCGGTGAGGTCCGCCCCCATCTTGAACACGCCGTTCGAGACGAGGACGGGCTGCGCGCCGAGACCGCCCGTCGCGTTGAACGTGAACGTGCCCGCGCCGGTCTTGGCGATCGTGCCCGGCCCGCCGAGCCTGCCCGCGCCGGTCAGCGTCACGTCGCCGTCCGCGGAGATCAAGACGTCGTTCGCGTCCACGTCGGACGGCAGGGTGATCGTCCCCGCGTCCGCCACCGTCGCGTTCGCGTACGGCGAGAACGCCACCTGCTCGCCGGCCGCGTTCGTCCAGGCCGCCACCGCGTCGGACCAGACGGACTCGCCCGCGGGATGCCAGAAGAGGTCCGCCGCGGCATCGCCGCCCGACGTGGCCGTGAAGGAAAGGACGCTGCCGGAAACCGAAAACGCGCCGCTCACGCCGGCGGGGAGGATCGCGGCGAACTTCGCCTCGTCACCCGCGGCCACGCCGCCGAGGACCGGAGTGGCGACGCCGTTCACGAAGCTGAAGTCCGACATGTCCACCGTCACCGTCCCGTCGCTCGGCAGCACGAGCGTGTGGCCGGAGGCGTCGAAGTACGTGTTCTGCACGGGCTTCAGGATTGCGCCCGCTTGAAGCGTGAGCGAGACAGGAACGGACACCATCACCGTGTTCGCGAGCGTGGCGCCGCCTTCCACCGTGAACGGGCCGTTGCCCATGCAGCCCGCGCGCTTGACCGTCATCTGCCCTTCCCGCACGACCGTGCCGCCGGTATGTTTCTTCTGGAGTCCCTGCATGACCATCTCGCCCGTACCCTCCTTCACGAGCACGCCGGCACTTGCGCAGGTCAAAGAGTCAAACGTGACGGTGTGTCCCGCCGTGTCGACCGTGAACGTATAACCGT
The DNA here is from genome assembly GCA_900320225.1 of uncultured Lentisphaerota bacterium. Lineage (GTDB taxonomy): Bacteria > Verrucomicrobiota > Kiritimatiellia > RFP12 > UBA1067 > RUG572. The sequence continues at coordinate 7,382 of ONRL01000182.1, read as the reverse complement.
TCAGATGGAGCCCCCAGTCGCCGGAATCAAGCGGGTTGTCCTCAGCGATGGGCTGGTGGATCGTCATGTCGGCCTTCGCCGTGATCCTTGAATCTTGCTTGAACTGGAAGTAGTAGTCCTTGCGCTTCATGCCGAAGCCGCCCGCGCCCACGATCGTGTTCGTGACGTAATAGTAGACGGCACCGGCGCCGGTTGTGTTCTTGTAGATTCCGTTCGCCTCGACCGTGCCGACGTTGGGCTGGGCGTAATAGCCGAAGTTGCGCGTGGCGCCGCCGATGGTGATGTCCCCCGTCGAGACGAGACGTCCGCCGTTCAGGTGGAACACGAGCGTCTTGCCCATCGGCACAGAGTCGAACGTGGCGACCGCGTTCTTGTCGATGCGCAGCTCGGCCTTGGAGGAGGTGTAGGCCGCGGCGGCGAGCTTCTTGCCCGTCAGCGTGGAGCCCGCCGACAGGACGAACGGAGTCGTCTGCTGGGGAATCGTCCAGTCCTGCGTGAACGTGAGGTTACCTGAGAGGATACGGCTGGCACTGTTCATCCCGGTAAGCGAGTCGTCGGGGACGGTCGCCGTGGCGCCGCCCGCGAATTTCGGCGGCGTCGCCACGTTCTGCACGAGGTATGTGCCGGCAAACTGTACGGGGCAGTTGAACGTCACTTCGGCGCCGGAGAGCGTAACGACCTTCGTCACCGTCAGCGCGCCCGTGCCTCCGACCGTCAGTGCGGAGCCGTTCTCGAACACGATCGTGTCGCCCGAGCCCGGCGCCGCCGCAGGCGTAGCGCCGTCGACGCGCCAATTGCCGGGCGTCGACCAGTCGCCGCCGCTCGCGCCGTTCCACACGTAGACGCCGGTCGCGTCATAGGGAAGCTGAAGCACGCCACCGAAGAAGGAAAGCGATTGGCCATCCATCGTGAAATGCGAGGCGTCGGCGGCGGACACGCCCGTGAGCAGGGGCCACGGAACCGTCAGGTCCGCCGGGGCCGTCAAGGCGACTGACGCGCCAGAGGCGACTTCGACCGCACCGATCAGCAAAGGTGGATTGGCGATCGCGAGCGTCGTGCCGTTCTCCAGATAAAGCGTGCCAGCACCGTCCACGTGGTTGGAGACGGCCACGCCGGCCGCGACCTCGAAGCGCGCACCTTCCGATACGGTCACGGCGCCCGCGTCGAGCTGGCCTGTCGCCGCGAGGCGCAGCGTGCCCTCTTCGATGACGGTACCGCCCGTATACTGCTTCTTGTAGCCGGACTGGTTGTTGAAGGTGTCGGACATCACGAGCGTGCCCGCGCCCGTCTTGCGGACAGCGCTCGTGCCGGCGTTCAGCATGCCGATGCCGCACGTCACCGTCTTTCCCTGCGGCACGTTGACTGTGAGCGTGACGCCGTTGAGGTAGATTCCCCAGTCCGCCGCGTTCGCGCTCCGATAGACGCCGAGGAAGTCGAAGTCGTCGGCAGCCGTGACCGTGGTATCGACCCGGAAGCGCATGTAATAGTCCTGATCCAAGACGCCTATGCCTCCCGCGCCGACGATGTAGTTGGGAATGAACGACTCCGCGGTCGCATGTCCCGCCTTCGCGATGCGCCACGCCTTGACCGTGCCGACATTGCCGCTTCGGCCGAGGTTAAAGGTCGTCGCCGAACTCGACGCGGCAGTCTTCACGATTACCTCCCCGCTGGCCTCGAGGTAGCCGTCGATGTCGATGTCGCCGATGTCCTGTCCGTTCGTGACGCTGGTGAAGTAGGCTTCGCCACCCTTCTCGACGCGCAGAATGCGGTGCTGGCCGGTCTGTACGCCGGTGAAACGCCGACCGTGCACGACGGCGCCGTTGGGGATGATCCACGGCACGTCGCCCGCGTTGTTGACGATCCAGTCCGCCGTGAAGGTGAAGTCGCCATCGAGCGTGCGCGTCCGGTCGGTGCTGGACGCGGTGCGCAGCAAGTTGTCGGGATAGGTGGCCGTCGCGCCGCCGGGGAACTTCACCGGCCCGTTCTGCGTCACGTAGTACGTGCCGGCGAACTGCACGGGACAACTGAACGTCACCGTACCCGCACCCGTGTTCGCGAGCGCTGTTGAATTCGATGTTGTCGGCGGAGGTTGGCGCCGTCGCCGCCGCCGCGCCTCCCACGAGCCAGTTGCCGGGCACCGCCCAGTCGCCGCCGCTCGCGCCGTTCCACGTGTACGTGCCGGCAAAGGCCGCGCACGCGGCGATCATCGCGCCCCAAAAGGCAATCTTTTTCATTGCTTCTATGCTCCTTTTTTTCGGCGCGCACCGCTTGCGCGGCGCGCAGACCTCACCTTGCTCCTGTTCCAAGACGCAATAACATATCACATTTCAGTCCGCTTTCGCAAGCGCAAAAACGCGACAGCCGGAAGCCAAATCTGTCAATTCCGCGGCTTTACCTTGCGGGCGAACTTAAAGAGCGCGGCGGACGGATGACAGTAGCCGCGCGGGTTCTTCTCGAGCCGTCACAGCGACATTAGCGCGATGCCGGCCACGATGGCCGCGAGGGCCAGGCCCTTGCGGCGGAGATTCGTCTCGTGGAAGAACTTCGCCCCCAGCAGGAACGTGATCACCACCGAGAACCGCCGCATGAGCGACCCCACGGAGATCGGCAACGTCCGCAGCGCGCAGCAGGTCAGCACCGGTCAGACTATCGCAGAATGAGCATCGTGCCGCTTGGGCGTTCCACGAGGTAGAGACGCACGTAGTCGGGCGCGAAATAACTGCCCGATCTGAACGGGGCCGTGTTGGCCATCTTCAGCTCGTTGCCCGTCGCGCGCAGAAGCCCTTCCGGGATCTCTATGTCGCCGTGTTCGGTGCCCGAGGTGTAACTGCCCAAATCCCTTCCGTTGAGCGTCATGGCCACGGTGTGGCCGTTGACGGACGTCCTGAACTTCATCTTCCAGTCGTAGTTCTGCAGGATCTCGTCCGGCACGTCGAACTTGATGACCGTGTTGGTGTGGGCCGTCGAGCCGTTGGCGCCGAAGATGGCGCGCGCACTGTCGAACCAGTTCGCGCCGATGAGTTGGTAGATGTTCGCGTTTGGGTTCTGGTATCTGCCCTCCATCGCGAACTCGTAGTGCGAGTTGTCGCGCTCACCGTACTGCAGGGAGCCGCCGAAGGAGGCCACGTCGATGTTGACCGGCGTGCCCCCCGCGTCCGTGCGCGTGACCTGCAGGACGTTGGTCGCCCCGGCGAGAAGGAGCGTCTCGGGCACGAACCAGCGCGTCGCCCGACCCGGCGCGACGGCCTTCGTCCCCAAGTCAGAGCCGTTCACCGTCACACGGAGCGTCCCCGTGCCGGACGCGCTCGTCGGCTTGATACGGAACACCTCGGGCATCTGGGCCTCGCCCGTCGTGTTGAGCGGGAACCGAAACGTGACGGAGCCGCCGGCCGCCAGTCCCGCCGGCGCGGTCCACCGGTCAGCGTCCACGTCCGTCATCGCCGCCGCGCCCGATCCGTTGAACTCCGTCGTCGCGTCGTTCTCCACGCCCACGCGCCAGAGGTCCAGGCGCGGCCACGCTGCCGCCGCGCGCATCTCGGCCTCGGTGAGCGCGTTCGTCCACACCGCGACGCTCTGGATGCTGCCGCGGAACGTTTTCGACGCGTTGGCGGTGACGTTCGTGCTCCAGGCGACACGATCGCTATTATATTGCTCTGTTCCGATCATGAATGTCGCGTTGGGCTTCGGCGAGACGTTGTATCCGTCGGGCGCGGTCGTCGTGTAGTAGGTCGTATTGAACCATGCCAGCGTCGAGTTTGTGACGGATGTCGCGGTGCGCGAATCGTAGTAGCCGTCGCGCGAGACGAGAATCGCGATCTTCTGTCCGTCCACCGACAGGACCACGTCGTTCCAGGCGTCGAGGTTGATCTTGCAGTATTCGGTGCTCGGCTGCCAGCCCCTGCCCCCGCAATAAAAAGTCGCATTCGCCCATTGGTTCGTGTTCTTGATCTTGTTGCTGTTGTAGGACACGGTGTGCAATCCCGTAGCCGAAAAACCGAACATGAAGCCCCTCTTTTCCGTACCGGCCACGTGACCACAGTTGAAGATCCAACGGTAGTCCTTGTTTGATTGCGTCAAGTCGGGGCGGAACCGGATGGCCACGGCAAAATGGGGTTTGTCGGCGATGGCGTTGGCGACATACGCCGGCAACGCGAACGCGTTCGGACGCAAGACACCCGTCTGCGTCGCCTCGTTGGTGATGACGACCTCCTGCGGCAGGTAGAGGCACTGGGTCTGGCGCAGAACGCCGCGATAGGGCATCCGCACCAGCTGGTTCGTGAACACGGGATGGTTGGCACCGACGCTGCTGCTCTCCGGCGCGTGGAGGTTGAGCGAGTCGTACAGCTCGCCGGAGTCCAGCCTGCCGTTGCCGTTCGCGTCCACGCCCATGCCGCGGCACCAGTAGAACGCCTTGGCGTAGACGTCGTCGCCGAACGCCGACAAAGCCACCAAACCGGCGATTCCCACCGCCGCAACGCGCATCAACTGCTTCATGTTATGCTCCTTCTGGACGTGAACATTTCTACCACGGCTGTAAGTATATCACAATTCGACGGGTTTGTGGGACTTGCCGGGAGAGCCGCCATCTTGGCGGCGGACGGCCGCGCCCGTGCGGCCCTTTCTTTAAACCATAACGATTGCGTCCGTCTTCTGCCGATCTGTGGTATACTAAGCGGCATGAAACACCTCTCTATCGCGATTCTCGCCGCCGCGCTGGGCGCGTTCCCGGCGGCGGCCGCAACCGAGGACCCTTTTGTCGACGTCGCTCCGTACGCCGGCCGGAAACGGCTCGACAAGTCGCTCGTCACGCGCACGGACAATCCCGACGGTACGATCGACTTCGATTTCCGCCGCGCCTTCGCCGCCGGGGCGGACAAGGTGCGCCTCACCAGCCGCCCCTTCCCGCTCAAAGAATACCGCGGACGCGACTTCGCCCTCGTCGGCGAGTGGTCGGGCGCGCTCGGCAAGCCCGCGATGCTCGAGTCGCGTCCGTCAGGCCCGCGCGCCCTCAAGAAGCTGTACGTGAACTTCGACTTCACCGCCCCCGGCGAGGGTTTGGTCCGGTTCTACGGGTACCGGCACGGACATGCGGACATCCTCGTGTCGGACGCCGCGGACGACGACGCCCCGCCCCGCCCGCTCTTCTCCGCGTCGTTCGAGGACGGCGCCGCCGCCGACACGGCGTCGGGAAAGGTCGAACCCCTGGCGTCTTCCGGGCTCGAGTTCGTCCCCGGACGCAAGGGCCAGGCGGTCAAGCTGTCGAAGGCGGCGAAGAGCTCGCTCCGATACGCCGCCCAGGGGCACGTCGACTGGCGCCGCGGCACCATCGCCTTCTGGGCGAAACGCGCGTTCGGCAAGGAGAACCCCGGACTCGGCATCGACGGCAAAAGCCTCTACCACCCCTTCTTCGCCCTGCCGTCCGACCCGGCCGTGAAGGCGCATGCGCGCGCGCCGCAGCACGGAGACGCGTCGCTCTGGTTCAGCTGGAACGGACAGTACCTGTCGTTCACCCGGGGCGACGCCACCCTCAACAGGGTCATCCGCGGCATTCCCTACCTCAGCCGGCTCGGCAGCCGCGACTGGTGCCATTACGTCATCACCTGGGACGCCTTCGGACAACGTGTCTACCTCGACGGCAAGGACGTCCGCGGCACGACCGGCGACAACGCGAATCCCTACATGCGCGTGAGCCAGATGCCCGACCGTCTCGTCTTCGCGCCGGAATCGCACCGGAAGCTCGGCTCGTTCTTCGTCGGGTCCGGCCCCGGCGGCTGCGTCGACGGGCTGATCGACGAGTTCCGCGTCTATTCCGCGCCGATGAGCGCAGACGAGGTGCGGCGTCTCTACAACGCGGACAGCGGCGGGCAGGAGAAGTCCTTCAACGGCTGGATTCTCCCCTGGGCGGCCGAGTCGCCGTTGCCGGAGAACGCCGCGATCCTCGGCGGCGACGCGGACGGCCGGGGCGTGCCGGAAGGCATGGAGCTCTTCGAGGAAGTGTCGCCCGCCGCGCTTGCGAAAAGCGGCGACGGAAGCCGTTTCCGCTCCGCCGGGCAGTGGAAGACCGGCGTCTTCGACGGACTCGAGTACCTGGAGACCGGCAAGGGGATGAACGACCGCTACGCGATCCGCTTCACCGTGCCGTCGGAGGTCCCGCTCTGGGTCTTCGAGGTCACCTTCCCCGACGACGTCGCGCGCTCGGCCGACATCAGCGTCCAGAACGCGCGGACGGGAGCCGGCAATTATTCCCTCAACCACGGCTACGAGACCGGCATCGAGCATCCGCACACGCGCACGAACATCGTCCAGCGCTTCCTCTACTGGACCTCCGCCGCCGACCGCAAGACGCCGCAGGCGGACCTCGCCTTCGTGGTGATGTCGACCTGGCACGACGAACCGGCCGCGGTTTCGAGGGTGCGGCTCTACTCCGTCAGGTCCGGCAAGCTGCCGGACGCGCGGATCCGCGACGCCGCGCCGGTCGCCGGACGCCGTCGGTCGTTCACGCTGCGCTTCGAGGATCCGGCCGTGATGTACGACCTCGGCGTGGGACAGGACACGCCGGCATCGGCCCGGCTCGAGTTCGACCGGCTCGCCGCCTACATGAAGTTCACGGGCGCGGACACCCTGATGTACCCGGCGGTCTGGTACAGGGGAAACATCAACGACAACTACATGCCCCGGACGCACGTCCCGCACTATCTCAAGGAAATGTGCGCGCGGTTCGAGCGCGACGGCCTTTCGCTCGTGCCGACGGTCAACCAGCAGTGGTTCATCGACTTCCGTGACCCGAAGGACGTGAAGTCGCTCTACGACGGCTCGCTGCACGCGACGCCGATTTCGATTCTCAGCACCGGACTGCCCAACATGGGCGGCTGGCACTATTCGCCGACCTACTACAACATCTCGCATCCCGACGTCCAGCGCCGCCTGCTCGAGGAGTTCGACCAGATCCTCGACGAGTGCGCGGAGTTCCGGAGCTTCAAGGGCGTGTCGATCGACCTCTTCAACCAGATCAACGTGATGTGGTGGGGCTCCGACAGGGCGGGCTACAACGACTACTCGGTCGACATGTTCCGCAAGGCGGAGAACGTGGACGTGCCGAAGTTCACGGGGGCGTTCCGCGGGCGGGACTACGCGAAGTGGCTCCGGGCGAACGCCTGGGAGGCGTGGCTCGACTGGCGCTGCGACGTCGTGGCCGACCTCTACGCGCGCTTCGCCGCCCGCCTCGCCGCGCGGCGTCCCGACCTCACCCTCTACGTCGCGGCGTATTCGCGCCAGCGCGGCAAGGACGGCGTCGCGTTCCGGGACGACATCGACGATCCCGCGCTCGTGCGGAAGATGCTGCGCGAATGCGGCATCGACGGCGACCGCCTCGCGCGCATCCC
>ONRL01000054.1 GCA_900320225.1 uncultured Lentisphaerota bacterium | reverse complement strand
TTGGGCATCCGATGTCTGCCTGTTGCATCACGGGAGCGTTGGTGGAACCGGCGGGATTCGAACCCGCACTGTCTTGCACCTCAAGCAAGCGCCTCCTGCCAGTTGGGCTACGGTTCCGTGCGTTGTGAAAGATCAAGGTATGCAAAGAGGCCGGCTCCGCGTGCGCGGGGCCGGCCTCTCCTTCCGACTGCTGACGATTCCAGCAGGCTTCAATTGATGAACCCCGAGCAATAGCGTCCAAGCAGCAGATTCAACATCTGCCGCTCCGCGCGCAATAACTCTAGGCTCTTCTTCATTTGAAAACTCTTTTCCTTCTCGCTTTCACCAGCATAAACGCATTCAACCAGAAAGCGTTACACCAGTTTTCACAAAAAACTTACAAGCAATAACCGTGCCAACGCCATTCATTGCCAATTACCTTGCCAATTGCCTTACAAAACCTATATGGTCTTATAGGCGATATAAATCTATCGCGTGGCGGGTGAGAGGCGGAATCTTTGCGGCGGACGCTGAAAGACCAAAACATCGGCACCATCTGGCAAGTCCGTTGCAGATTTCCTTCACGACGGCAGGACGAATCTGGCCCAGTTCCACCGCATTTGCGTAGTAGTAGCTCTCGCATAACCGCCACTCGAGTTCGTCAGCGGATGGCAATTCGCCGTCTTCCGCAAGTTCCCACCAGAGCGTATAGCCAGCACGGTTGATATTCGGCGCCAAAACGGCGAACCGTGGCGCGCCATGCCTTTCCGACAGCGCGTTGATGACGGTACCGACAAATGCCGGATGTAGTTTCTCCCCGCACAGATCCGACACACCCCCGCTGCGGCACAAAAACTCAAGGCGCGGCGTCCGTCCGACAAATCCGACACACTCCACCACGTCCCCCAGCCTGTAGTCCGTGAAACCGTTCCCCGTCGTGAGGACAACACCGTAACGTCTTCCAACTTCAAGTCGTTCAATCCCGACAGCCGTTCCGGGAATTGGTCCCGACGTCTCCGGATCGACCGTCTCGAACGCCAACGTGTGCGACGTCACAGCCGCGACACGCTTCCCGAACCACGGAATCGTGACGACACCCTCCGTCGCGAGAAGCCCCTTGCCCTCGACCTCAACGCGAGGGAATATCCGCCGCAAGCGGTCGGCGTCGCCCTTCGCGAACGCAGCGTCCCAACAGCTGATTACCTTGAGATGTGGCCATACCGCCGCATAGTTCCGCGCTGCGAGCCGCTCTCCCAGTTGCGCACCTTCCCGTATTGGGGTCTTGCGAAGTCCTTCGCCCCAGTCTCCCGTTGCCAGCGCATGCGCAAGTTCAGCCGCATGCTCCGTCATGTACTCAAGGATACGGATGAAGAACGACGGATGCCACACCGAGACGATTCCCAGACGGCGTGAGGCGAGAAGGCCGAGCGCGGTGAGGCGCAGATGGCACGCAGGGTCGCGCACACCACACACGATGTCCGACACGGGAAACAGCGTCCGCGTGATCCGACATCTCAACGAGCCAAGATACTCGCGGTCCTCTGCGAACCCGCAACGCGCATCACCGTCCGCGCCGCGCACCTCGGTGGTCGGCGAAATCGCCCAATAGTGCGTGCAAAAGAAAAGCTCGGGATGGCGGAGATAGAGCGAAGCCATCCACGGATTCACCGCGCGCATGAACTCGCGACGGAGCTGTTCGGTGTACGGTATCAGCTTGTTCGCGCCGGTCGATCCGCTGGTGGGTTCGTAGAGGATGACATCTTCTTCCCTTGTCGGTCTCCGCCGCCGCGCCACGACCGCCTGCGCATGCGTCGGGTTGCGCAGCGCCAGCGCAAAACGGATGGTGTCCGGCAAGGTCGAGGCGAACCAGAGCAAGTTGGAGAGGAACACTTTCATTGTGTACGTTCCAGATGCCATTCCGGATCCGTCGCCTCGATCACGCGCAAACCCAACCGGTTGAGGTTGTCCGTCGCAAGCGGCGCAATGCAACACAGCTCGTCACCGTTCATCCATCCCGGATTCAACGCGCGGAAACGGACGGACTCCGTGTCCATGCGCAGCAGGTCGCCACGAAGTCGATCCTTCTTTCCCACGAAATGCAGTACTCCAGTCGCTGGATTGTATTCGCGCGGGTATAGCGCGGACGCAACGCGCGCGAGACGCGCTGAAAGGTCGGCATCCGCAACAGGCCCCGGTACGTAACGTCTGAAGAAGGTCGGGAGGAAGCGGTACGTACGCGCGCCCTTGCTGATGAGAAACCAGTACGCCGTCTCATCAGGGAACATGCCCTCCACAAACTTAATCATGTGGCCGAACCCGCCCGCGAGGCCCCATTGTCCGCGCTGGGACGTCTCGACCACCGTGTCCCCACTGAAGAGAACGCGCATCTCCGCCATTTCGACGAGCTTCATCGTGGAGAATCCGCATACGCCCGTTCCACGCAGAAGAATCGCGTAATCCTTTTCCGCAAGATCGCGACGGAAGTCCGCCTCGTCCGCACCGACGTAGAACTCCCGGTAAAGGCGTTCCATCGCAGCGATGTCCGCTTCGCGGAGCAGGCTTCGGCTCCAAATCTCAACCTTCACGTCCGCAGTCATAGCGCCCCCGCTTCAATGTACGGCACGCCTGTGAACCCGTTCGGATCGGCGCCGTATGTGACGATCATGAATTCGCTCTCGTACCGCCACGCTGCCATGTGGCGCGCAGTGTCGACGAGCGGATCGCCATCATGGAGGGAGAAGACCAAGGCGCGTCCGCATGTGCGGGCAGACGCCTCGCGCACAAGCTCCGCAAACAATTGCGGGTCATCACCCTTGACGAGGGCGTATGCAAGATACGAGCAGACAAGTTCAGCGCCCGGAGGCGGCAGCGGCGGACATCCTGTCGCGCGCGCCCAGAGGTTGGCCGCGCCACGCAGAAAGCCCGTACGTCCATAACCATCGACCGCGATCCGACGGAAATCACCATGATTCCACACTGCCGCCGCGCCAACGACCTCTCCGCCGCGTTTCAACACGAAGAAATCGGATAGCGAGAGCGACGGATGCATTCCTTCCCCGAATACGGGGAAGAGTTGCCGCCGCGGCGCCTCTCGTTCGTAGAACGTGCGCAGCGTTTCGGCAGTGGCAGTATCGCTAGACCGCGCTTGCGAAGACGCACGTCCGGCGAGCATGAACGTGAACACCCTCCCGCAGGGCACGTAACGTGGAAGCCCCGCCCTTCCCGACGTGAGCAGCGTGCGGGCACGCGGATTGTCGGAAAGGATCGTGGTGAACGTGACGGACACGGGATCTTCGGACATCCTACGCCGCAGCGCGGCAAGCCCCCTGAAAAAACCATGCCCGCCGCGCCATGAAGGGAAGCTGCGCAGTCCGCTCAGGTACGCCACACGGGTCGGTTGACCGTCTAGCCAGACAAGGCGAACAGACCGCGTGCCACACCCCAAGATGCCACGCCCCGGCTCCTCGACTACGAAAATCTCCGTCTCGCCGCCCTTCAGTCCCTCGCCGGCCGCATAGCCGTTCACGTAGCGGTATGAAAGCCGCGCCCAGCCAGGCATCGGCGCGGCCGCGAGATCCTGGAGTTGCGGCTCGTCTTCTGGGCGATAGATCCGCGCGCGAATCACGGCTCGCCCCCGTTTGGAAGGCCCTTCCGCCGCAGGACCTCCTTCTCCTGCGTCAGGTTGGAGGCGAAAAAGTAAAGCGCCTTCAAAAGCTCGTGCGTGTTCGCGCGGAAGTCCATTCCCCTTTTCAGGATGGACGGCAGCGAGTAGAACTTCAGCCGGTATTTTTCGCACGTCGCAGCCAACTCGTCCGGTGTGAAGTTGCGGGGACGGAAGACGACGTCACCGAAGTGCACGGACTTGTCGAGCCACCATTTTTCATGGAGCATCCGCCCCTCGCGCACAAAGCGCGCATAAACGTCCGTTCCGGGAAACGGGACAAGATGATTGAACGCCGCGAAGAAGAACCTGCTCTCCATCGCGAAATCGTATGTGCGGCGGAACGTCTCGTGCGTGTCACCGTCGTAGCCGAACACGAACGTCGCATAGATCGAGAGATGGTGGCGGCGCAGGTTCTCGATCGCGGCGGCATAGTCGGAGTTCGCCGTGTTCACGCGCTTGCCCATCGCCGCAAGCGTGGTGGCGTCCAGCGACTCGAAACCGATCAGCACGCCCGCGCAGCCGCTGCGCGCCATCAGGGCGAGAAGCTCGTCGTCTTTCGCGCTGTGTATGCTCAGCTGCCCCACCCACCGCTTGCGCGTCGGCTCCATGCGGCGGCAGAGTTCTTTGAGGCGCGGAACGTCCATCGCGAGATTGTCGTCGACGAAGAAGACGATGTTCTTGTCCAGGGACTCGACCTCGGCCATGACCTCGTCGAGCGGACGCGGCGTGTAGCGGCGGCCGAAGAACTTCTGCACCGAGCAGAACTCGCAGTTGAACGTGCAGCCGCGCGAGGTTTCGACCAGGTTGAGCGGCCCATAGCGACGGCCTCGGTAGAGCGAACGGTCGGGGATCGGACAGAACACGCCGCCCTGTCCAAAATACCTACGGCGCAAAGAACCGGCGCGCAGATCGGCAAGGATGCCGGCCCATGTCGTTTCCGCATCGCCACACACGACGGCGTCGGCGTGTGCGGCGGCCTCGTCCGAGTTCATCGTCGCATGAAATCCGCCGAGGAGCACCTTCGCGCCCTGTGCGCGAAACCTGTCCGCGATCTCGTAGCTCCGCGCGGCGGTATAGCACTCGACGGGCATCGCCACGATGTCCGGCCGTGCGGAATAGTCCACCTCGTCAAGACGGTCGTCCATGAACAGGCGGTCAATCCCCTTCGGCGTCAGCGCCGATATCACCGCGAGCGACAGCGGCTCCATGATCCACGTCTTCGGATACGTGGCGCCTCCGCCCTTGTGCCCCACCGCCGGCTGGACGAAGAGGATGGTCATTCGCATCCCCGCTTTGCGAATTCCGTGTCCACAAGGCAGGCCGGAACGAGCCTGTCCCCGCACACCGTCGCGTCGACGCACGGGTCGCAGTGCTCAACCTTGCCGTCTTCGGAAAACTCCGGGAGCGCCTCGACGACAAGGTGCTTCGGGCGTACGCGCTCGCGGCGGAAGATCGCCGCAAAAACGAATGCGAGGTTGCGCAGCGGCCCACCTGAAAGCGCATTCAACGCAATGCGCGCAAGCGTCCCCCACTTCCCCGCGCGGACGCGATAGGGCAACTGGATGCGAAACATGCGGAAAACCGCGAACACGGCGCGTTCGAGAAGCGACGGCGGCACGACGGCAAAACCGGTCGTACGCCCGTCCGCGCCAACGCGTTCAAATCCGTGGTAGGTCATCCACCGCCATTTCCGCGAATTCCGAAACCCGCCGATTCCGGCGAATGGACGCCAGCCATGCTCCGCCACGAGCGCGGACATCTCCTGGACGCCGTTCCCCGCGGAGGCGCGCTCGCAGGCTTCATCAAACGTCCGCATGTCGCGCTCAAGCGTCAACCAGAGGTACTGACACCCTTCACACCGCAAAAAGGCCTCCAGGATGGAATCTACCTCCGCGCGCCGCCGGACGTTCACCGTCGCGACAGCCACGCCCTCAATCCCGCAGGCGTTCGCAATCGTGCATTTCGATTTGATAATTGAAAATGCGTCATCGGCCGTGGCGTCTTGGGGGAGATCGGGACGCTTCTGCCCGGGCTGGACGTGTAACATGACAAATTCAAGCCCCGCGCTCGCCAATTCGCGCGCAGCCGATTCGTCCCAGAGGATGCCGTTGGTGAGAAGCGAAGGGCTCAACCCCTCGTCGTGAACAAGGCGAACGATTTCGGCGATTTGCGGATGGAGCAACGGCTCACCGCCGCTGATGCCCACAGTTGCTACGTTCCTCAGCCGCCGAAGGACAGAAAGCTCCGTCCGGATCTCCTCAAGCGGCTTGACGGATGGAGGACGGCGGTTGAAACACGCCTTGCAGACGCAGTTGCATCCGCGCACCACGTCGATGATGGCACTCGGAACATCCTTCCCACGCCAGGGCAGTCGAATCGGCTTCATCTTTTCCTCTCCTTCCCCATGCGGTAGGCCGCACACACCGGATACAGGCTTCCATCGGCGCACGCAAGCGCCGAGCCACACCGCTCGATTCTCTCCGAAAGCATGAATTCTCGATTCGGAAGATTGTCCACGACCGCAAGCACGGCACGCCCACCGAACCCGCACAGCCACCGATGCGCGAAAAGCGGCAGGCACCTCATGCCGGCGAACCGGACCCACGCGAGCGCCGCCTGCAGCGAGGGCGGCAACAGCCCGCTGCCATCAATGGTGGCAAGGCGTTCGCATAGCCGACGCATGGCTGCGGAGGACGCAAGAGGCGACAGCCGCGCACGCACTCCCGTCCCCCGTGCGGAGACGGCGCAAACAGCACAGCAATCCGGGTGGACCCCGATGCCGAATGCCGGGACGTTGGGCGCTGGGACGAACGAATCGAAGGCCTCGACGGGGAACTCGCGACTCTCGCAGAGCGCGCGCACGATTCGCTCGCGGTCAATTCGGTCATGAAGACTTCGCCGTCCGAAATCAGCAAACGGCTGGAACAGGACGTGCGTCAACGCGGGAAACCGGGTTGCAAGCAACCGGAACACGGACCCGACTTCGCAGATGTTCCGCTCGCAGACCGTCATGTTCGCCGCAAGTCCGAGTCCCGCCGCAGCAGCCCGCTCAAAGGCGGAGAGCTTTGCCTCCACATAGTCATCGCCCCTCATCAGACGGCTCGTCTCGGGAGACAGGGTGTCAAAGGAGATCACAACCTTCGACAGCCCCGTCCTGCGCAGTCGTGCGGCAAGGGACGCGTCACGCGAGAAGGCGAGACCGTTCGTGATGAGCACGACCTTGAGCCCGATCTCACGCTTCAGGCGTCGAATCATCTCCTCAAGGGCAGGATGCTCGGTCGGCTCGCCCCCGGTTAGAGACACAGCCTTCACGCCCGCGTCTTTCGCGATACGCGCCTTCTCCAAGACCTCCTCAACAGACGCCGGGGATCCGTCACCGGACGACGCAAAGCAGATGGGGCATTTCATCGAGCACCTGTCAGTCACGTGCAGAAGCGCGAACTGGTAACGTCGCGCGGCAGGCGACTGGGGGAAAGAACGAAAATGCGTGAACAGCTCCACGTCGGAGCTCAGCGAGAATACGGTGCCTGGCGCGTGCGGACACTCCACCCGGCACATCACCGCGCCGTCCGCCTCAAACGCCTCAGCCGGATGTTCCGCTTTGCATGTAAAGCACCAGACGCGCGTCCGCTCGTGAAAGCCACTCATCCGCACCCCTCCTCCGCACCAGTATCGGCAAGGCAGAGCGGACGAAGTCTTCCGCCACGTACCGTTGCGTCCGGACAGTTGTCGCAGACCTCGATGCGTCCGCCGCCAAGCGGACGCGGGGGATACTGCACCACGATATGCTTCTCGCATACCGTCCAGCCCGCGGCAATCGCGCGCAAGGCGAATACAAGCGTCGAGAAGCGTCCGCCGAACAATCCGTTCAGCAGCAGACGCACCTTTGCCTTGGCAGACGTCGAACGCACCCAATGGACCGAACGGCGGCAAAGAATCGCATACCCCCAGAGGAACAGTCGCTCGACGAGTCCCGGACGCACCATGTTCCATGCGCGTTCGCGTCCGTCCGCACCGACGGCCTGCGCGCTTTGCAGAACATACCAGCGGGGGCGGTCGCGGCGGACGCTTCCGCCGACGAATACCCCCGGACGATATCCCTCGCGCGCCAGCGCTGCAAGCATGGGGTCGCGATCGGGTTCGGATTCCGCGACGTCCGGATTGATTGCCGCGAAATCGCGCGCGACCGTGACGAGCGCATACTCGAACTCCGGCGCAGCACGGAGGAAACGCCCCAGCGCGACGAAGCCTTCAGCGTCATCCGCGCGGATCGTCTCCACGATGGCCGGATAGATTCCGTGTGCACGGGCGATGCGCCCTTTCTCGCAGCGTACCGCATCCACGCATTCATCATCACAGTCGGGGCGAACCTGCCCCTTCTGTATGTGAAAGGTGACGAAATCGAGTCCAGCGGCATGCAGCTTCCCAGCCAGCGCCTCGTCGAAAAGAATCCCGTTCGTCAACATGCTCGCCTTCAGTCCTTCAGAGCGGAGCCACGCGATGATGTCGAGTATCTGCGGATGCATCAGCGGTTCGCCGCCGCTAAGCGAGATGGTCGTGACATTGCGCGCGGCGCGGATGACGGCCAGTTCCGATTTCAGCGTATCAAGCGACTTCGCGCACGGCTGTGCAGAGTTGTAGCAGTTTGCACAGCGGCAATTGCATCCGCGCAGGATGTCCAGCACCGCGTGAGGCACGGTCTTTCCATACCAGGGCAGACGCATCATACCACGTCCTCCGGAGAAAGCGCGAAGCGGTGGTTGTCGCGGGCAAGCCTGCGGCGGTAGAGCCGATAGGCGAGATTGCCGATGAACGCCACGGGGAACTGACTCCGCTGCAGCGAGAGGCGGCGCAGGATGGACTTCATCGAGAACGTGCGCTGCCAGGCGCGGATGAATCCCGCATCCAGCTCCTCGGGCGTCATTTGTTTCGGGCGGATGACGACGTGCTGCGTGTCGTACCAGGACCAGTTCACGCCCGGGAGGAGTCGTTTCTCCGCTGCCATGCGACGGTAGCAATCCGTGCCGGGAAACGGCGTGTAGACCGCATAACGCGGAATGTCGATCTCAAGCTCGTCAATCATGTCCGCCGTCGCGTCGAACACGTCCGTCGTGTCGTCGTCGAGTCCGAAGATGAAGCAGCCCTGGATCATCATCCCGCGCGCATGCATGTTCGAGATGATCCGCTTGTATTCGTCCGGCGCGTTGAACGCCTTGCGGATCCCCGTCAATGAACGCCCGGAGGCGGACTCGAATCCGAGCAGCATGTAACAGCATCCGGCATCGGCGAGCGCATCGAGCATCAACTCGTCCGACGCGGCCTTGAGCGTCATGAGTCCGCCCCACTTCTTGCGCAGCGGCTTGATCGCCCGGCACAACGCAAGGGCGTATTCACGGTCTTCGCAGAGGCTCACGTCGTTGAACGCAAAACGCTTTCCGGGAAGGGACGCTATTTCAGCGGCCACCTCTTCAACGGGACGCGTGTGCCAGCCGAACTTCGCGCCTACGACAGCGCAGAAATCGCACGTATTTCGACAACCCCGCGTGGCGAAGACGGTTTGCGGCATCATGTAGCCGAAGCGTTTCTGGAGATCGCGGCGCGGCCAGGGAATCCCGACGAGGTCGGGCGAACCACCGTCGTAGCGCGGCTTCAACGCGCCGTTGCAGAAGTCGCGGCACATCTCGGGCCAAGTTCCCTCGGCGAATCCCGTCATTAGGGAATCAGCATGGGCGGATGCCTCCTCTGGCAGCAAGGTGGCGTGGACGCCGCCAATGACGACGGTCGCGCCCTTCGCGCGGAAATGGTCGGCAAGCCTGTAGCCTTCGATGGCCGTTCCCGTGATGATGCTGATGGCCACGAGGTCAAAGGTTCCGTCCATCGGCACATCGGAGACGCTTGCATCGCAGATGCGGATGTCGAAGCCGAGTTCCGGGGGCGTCAATGCGGCAAGGAGCGTGGCGGTGAGCGGCGCCTCGCGGAAGGATATGCGAAGGAATGGCAACGTAAGCCGATGTATCCTGCCATCTGGCAGGAGAATCAGCATTCGAAGACGCCGCTTTTCGCATTTGCCAGGTCTTTCCATTCTCGCCGAGAATTCTCACTTTTCAAGTGGCGAGTATTATACCAAAAATACGTGCCGATCAGCGCCCATCACTGCGCAACAACCGTGCCAATCCCGCCATGTACAGACATGCTGAATCTTCTTGCTCTCGATTCGACAACGCGACATTTCCTCGAACGAAGGAAAAAAATCGACATTCTTTCCGTCATCCAAGGAAACTTTCCCACATTATTTCCTTGGTTCAAGGAAACATTATCGTATTTCTTCCTTCGTTTAAGGAAACATTCACCTGCGCGCGCCTTCAATCTCGGCGATGATTTCCGCAGCGGACCTGTCGTCTTCCCATCGTCCGGCGACGCTCCGCAGCGCGGCAAGTTGTTTCGCGGCACTGGTTTTCCGAAGGATATCGGGAGTCACAAGAGCGCTCCACCAGGCATCGGCGTCAGGTGACGTGAAAATAGGGATGTTCCGGTCGATGAAGAACTTCATCCGCTTCACGGGACCATCGCGGCCGCTGACTTCGACCTCGTGGCGATAGATGCATGCGCCGCGTTTCTCGACAACCTCAAGGTCATTCCAGTTCCGCCCTTTTTGCCAGCACATCTCCTGTAGCTCGGCCCATTTCTTGTTCTGAAGCTCATTGTGGCGACACAAACTCTGCGCCAGCATCGACAGGCTGTTCGTCGTGGCGTCTTCCTGTCGCCAGATGAAGTAATTCCGTACCTCGCTCTCCGGCAACACGAATGCCCTCGCATCAAAAAACGCAGGCTCCTTCTTTTCGAACATGTTGTTGGCATTGAACCAATACGTCGCCAAGGACGCCGCAACCGACACGACCTTCTGGAGCCGCTTGTCGAACCAAGCATCCGTGTCAATGTTCTGGTCATCACGGACGAGGATCGATATTTCGTCCGACTGCGTGTACCCAAGTTCCGCGCCGCCGATGTTCTCGCACAGATACTGCGTCAACGCGGCCATCATGTCCATCAGCCTGTGGTCAAACGGACGTACGCATCCCGACTTCTTCGTCCAAGAATGGAACGCCTTGCCGTCCAGACGGATGATCATCGGCAGCCGACGCGTGAGTTTCACGTCGCTCGCGCGCTCGTATTCCTTCATCCGTTCGCCAAGATTATTCTTTCGCATCCAACACCTCCACATCAAATCCTTTGTCCGTAATCTTCACGCGATAGAGTGCGTCAAAGCCCTCGTGCGGACTCGGACGCTCAAACCGCGACAGTTTCTGCCAGATCACGTGTTCCGGAACGCGAGCCTTGCCGAGGCGCT
The DNA here is from genome assembly GCA_900320225.1 of uncultured Lentisphaerota bacterium. Taxonomy (GTDB): domain Bacteria; phylum Verrucomicrobiota; class Kiritimatiellia; order RFP12; family UBA1067; genus RUG572. Next base: position 5,955 of record ONRL01000054.1, on the reverse strand, counting down.
TCGCGTTCCGCGCGACACATGCCTCCAGGTCGGGCGCGAAGAAATAGCCAACCACGCGCGCACCTTCCCTCTTTGCGGCAGGGATGTAGCGCGACCGTTCAAGCGCGTTGATGTTCGTGTTGTCGATCACGCAATTCTTCCGCCGCCTCAACGCAAAGGCAAACAGCTCCGCCTCGGCGGACCGCGTCCGCAGCTGGTCCAGCGAGATATACAAGTGATGCGGAAACAACCGCTCGCGGCAAAACGTCGTCTTGCCGCTTCCGGGTATTCCAATCATCAACACAACGATGAATTCGGCGGCTGTTGTAAATCCCCGACATTCCGGTAGGGGCGGCGTTCCACCGCCGACCGTCGCCGCGGACGGCGATGGAACGCCGTCCCTACCGAGTTTTGCAACCGCCTCTTCGGACATGCTTACCATCCCTTCACACTTCCAACATTCCGCCCAGCACCTCGGAGAGGAAGAGGCGGGTGCGGGACTGGATGCCGGGGGATTTGCTTTCGCGCGGGCCGGCGACGTTGAGGATGAACGGCACGGGATGCTCGACGGCGAAGAACTGCCCGAGCCACTTGCGCACCTTGCCGACGGCATCCGCCTCGCCGAACGAAACGACGAAATGCGACTTCATCATGTTCATGCAGAAGTCGCGCGTACGCAACGTGCCGCCTGATAGCGGATAGGCATCGGTCAGGATCAACGTCGCGTGGGAGTCGGCGACGTTCTGCCGCGTCCGCACGATGTAGTTCGCGCTCGCGTGCTCCTGCATGCGCGCGCGGAAATGCTCGGGGACGGTCCCGTTCTCCGCACGCCAGCCCTTCGGTACCCAACCACCCCAAACAAGGCCGAGACCAAGGGCCGCCTCAAGCGCCCCTTGGTCAACACCGGTCTGTCCGCCAGACACGATTTTCAAATCTTGTTTTGTCATTGTCGTTCCTCTTTCCGCGTCCAGTCCGCATACCCGACCTGGCGCTTCAATTCCTCGATCGTCGCCTTGACGGCCTCCACGAACGCGCTCGGTACGCGCGAGACGGCCGCGAGGATTGGATCGGCCTCGTGGAGATAGCGCGCCGGCTTGGTCGGCTCGTCCTGGGGCGGGTCCTTCATGAAGTCGCGTGCGTTGCAAACGCGATCCGCCAGCTTCACCATCAGGATTTCCGGCGGCGCCTCGCGGGCCAGCCGTTCCATATAGAGACGGTCCGCATCGTCGTGGTCTTTTGCGGATGGATACTCGGGGCGGCTGAACGTGAGATAAAGGATGCCCTCGAACACCTTGAGGCCATGCTCGCCGGCGGCATTGAGAATCGAAATGGCCGGCACGCGCGTATCCTCCACGAGGTCGTGCCCCCAGGCGACAGCCAGCGGCACGGGATTCGCCTCCTCCGTCATGCCCCATGCCTTCAACTGGGCCACCACAGCGCGCGGATGCGCGATGTAGGGCACGTGCCCCTTGCCCTTCCGCTCCACGCCGCAATGCCATTCATCGGCCAGCGCCTCCATTTTCTGAACCACATTCATCTATCAACTCCCTTCCTCACTTTATCCAATCTTCATAAGCGTCTGGACATGAACCTTTGGGCCGTGCCCAAATGACATAATCGCAGATGTTGTAGCTGCAATAGAACTTTCGATAACACCGCCCAGACGGAACGTCAGCCGCCCGCCGTACAACATGATTGGCATATCTTTTGCCAAATTTCCTACCCGACTGATCCGTCAACCAGCCGCGATGTCTGAAAGAACGGCTCATACCAGCATACTCCTTTCAAATCTCTTCAAACAACCTCTCGTCCCTTTGTGAATGCGTGATGAGGAATGAGGACGGCTGGCGTAAATCCGGAGACACATCCGGTCCGGGCCTCACTACCAGGCCCTATTTTGTAAGGAGTAGTTGAAACCAGCCTAACACCTCAAGACACAAAGCAGAAGCGAGGAATGAATTCGTCCTGGCCGTGATGATTTGCAGTCATGAGGTTGAAACCAGAACCAACACCTCGCGGGAAATGCGCAAAGGAACGACAAGCTTTCAAAGACCGATGCCGCCGTGAGACGGCGTAACTTTATTAGCAAGATTCATGCCAACGAAAAGATTCGAGGACTTAAGACGTAAGACTTCAGACGTAGGACAGAGGAATCAACAGTTTTCGCTCACATATCATTACTTTTCGCGCATTATCGCCGATTGCAATCCAATTTCGATTCGTTCCGCACCATAATCTCATTTTCAAAGGAATGAACACCCAATCAAGAATTGCTATCTTTTAGGATAGGTCATATTCTTTCCTATAACTTGATCAAATGTTGCCAATATCCAATGTTGCCATTCCCAATCTTCAATTTCAATTGGAACTGGCAACATTGGCATTGGCAACATTTCCACATTGGCAACATTCTTAAAGTTATCCTCATTTACATTCCCGTGCGAAGCGAGGGCAGCGGGCCTGCCTATAACTTTCACGTTACCTGTTTCTTTTTGCTTTCGCTACTTGGAGATAGGGAGACTTGGAGTTTGGGAGTCTTTGTTGAAGCTTTCCCCCAACCTCCAAAACTCCGAACATCCCAGCAGCGAAAACAAAGAATTTTCTTGCAACTACCTCTCCTAATAATCATGTCAATCCTGTGATAATCATGTCAATCCTGTCAAAAAGAAATCCTCAACAATACTCTTGTGCCAAACGCAGACCATCGGACTGTTATCGATCTTCCGCTTCCCGAATTTCGACACAGAGAATCCCGCACCCGGATCGTTGATGTCCACACGCGGATCAATGAACCTCACCTCCCCCGTTGTTGCGTCGATGAAGGTGTTGCGGCCAGGCTTGAAGTCATAGACCATGTACTGGTCGTCGTAGGCGATCTTCCGCGCCGACGGCGCGAAGGCCGCGCTGGAATCGTCGCTCTCGGTTGTATCGAAATCATCCGCACTTTGTCGGTCCCACGCCTCGTCGTAAATCTTGAAATGCCGATTCGCCTTGTTCAGCGCCTCAACTATCTGCCCCTCGCTCGGCGCGATGATGTGCCCTTCCGCATCCGTCTTCGGCGTCACGAGCGGCTGTTCGAGAATTAGATAGAACTGGTCATACTCGTTGTTGTCCCATACGGCGATATCACGAAGGATGTATGCGTCCTTCGGAAAAAGATAGTTGTGATAGACGAGTTTTGCCAACTCGGACTTGACACCATCCAGACTGTATGCGGAAAGCTTACGGACCTTTACAACCGTACCGTCGCCCGCAGCATAGACACTGCTCTCGGCACCCCGATCGAAATACTTGTGTTCCCCTGCCGCTATTTCTTTGGGGTCACCCTCATAGCGCGTTGCCATTCGCCGGAGGTATCCCAACCAGCCGCCGCCCTGCGAATGCGTTCCGCCCTCGCTTCTGCCGACCGCTTCCGTTCCTCCGGCGTAAACGTCGGGGGATTCCAGCGATAGGATGTAGTTCCATAGTCTTTCATGTACAACTTCTCCTGAGGCGGCGGCTTCTTCCTTGGTGAAGCGCGGATGCTTCAGCTCGCCGGTCCCCAGCCCGCGCATCACCGCAGTCAGCCGTTTTTGGTCCACGGCAGAGAGTTTACCATTATCCTTCCCCGCCGTCAACTCTCCGGCCGCAACCACCGCGGGAGTAAGAGCGCATCCGCGAATCGTGCTGGAGGTACGAAACGTCCGCTCAAATGGTAGGGTCGCCTCGCCGAGGCGACCGTAGACGCAAATGATTGGCAAAGCAATTCAACGCGGATGGCGGCCCGCGAGTAACATTCCCAAAGTTGAAACAAAAAATCGTGCCCCAGAATGGGAACCTGTCGGATGATTCCCCCGACAAACGTCCGAAACGCAGTTCCCGGGGCACGAAATGTTCTTCTTCCTATGCTGCTACCCCTTTCCGCTTCTCCAGCGCGAACTTCATGTAGTCGATCACGGAGTCGTTCCAGCCGAAGATCTGGTACACGTTCAGCCTCTTCGCCTCGGCCTCGGGGATAGGAGAGGTCATGTAGCTGTCGCCGCGGAGGACGAACGCAACCGCCTTCGGATGGCGCTTGTGGTAGTTCTTCCATGCCTTCAGCCAGCCGGTGCCGTACTCCATCGTGTCCGTGAGGAACACGGCGTAGTCCGTGTCGATGCCCTTCTTGAGCATGTAGTTCACGGCCGTCTCCATGTACGTGCAGCCATCGACCATGCGCGTAATCGCGTTGATGTGCGTCATCACCGAGTCGGCACGCGGCACGCGGTAGGGCTTCACCTCTTCGTCCCACGGCAGCACCGTCACGTTCTCGAGCCCCTTTACGAAGAAGCCCACGAACATCGCGCTCACGGTCGCGTAGGTGAGGACGGTGGAGTCACCGATGCGCGAAGACATGGAACCGGACACATCCGGCGCGATGACCCACCGCTTGCCCGCGAACGCGCTCCAGTCGTAGGACTGCGCGTACTCGTTCATCACGTCAGCGAGGTGATCAATGAGGAACTTCTCTTCAACAGGAAAGTCCAGAGACGCCTCGTTCCCCGAGGCGAATGCATCCGCAAACGGCTTATTCCCCACGTCAGCGCCAGACGCAGCCCTCTTGGTGTGCGCCAGCTCCAACGTAAACGCCAGATACGCCGTGTAGAGGCGGAACGGGAACACCTTCGCCTTCTTGAGCGCCTCCACGTTCACCTTGGCCTTAAGCAGCTCGGGCGTCAGCACGCCTTCGCGCAGGAACTTCGCGAGGTACTTCACGAAGCGCATCACGGGCGAACGCTTCGCAACGGCCGCCCAGAGCGCCTTGTCGAACTTGCCGTAGTAGGCCGTGAGCGAGTTGACATCCAGGTTGTGCGCATCGAGGATGCGCGCCGCGGACGCGAGGTCGCCCGCCTCGACCGCCGCAACGAAGTCGCGGTGTGCGGCGAGGTCGGGATACTCCGCATACGCCTTCTCCAGCTTCTCCGCGGAGTTGCCCTTCACGTCCGAATAGGCGTTGAGGATGTAGGCGTAGATCGAATCCTCGCCCTTGAAGCGGGAGAGACGGATCGCGTCCGCAATCTGCTTGCGGTACTTCTGCGCGTAGTAGGGGTTCGTGTTGGACGCGATCCAGTCCGCGATGGCGGTCTTGAGGGAGCGGCCGAAGCCGCGCACCGTCTTCGCGACCTCAATGAAGTCCACGAGGTCATTGCCGGTGAGGATGACCTTCTTGAAAGTGTCCTGGAAGAGATGCGCGTTCTTCTTGGAGAGATAGACGAGACCCAGGATCGGGAAGGCGCGGATGAAACCCTCGTTGCGTCCGCGCACGATCGCGGCGGCGAGCGCCTGCGCGTCCGCCCGCTCAAGGAGCGCAACGGCCTCCTTCGCGGCCTCCTTCGCGTTCGCGTAGAAGGAATTGCCGAGCGTGCCCGTCATCGCCAGCTGCTCCAGGAGCGCGGCGTCCGACGGCGTCCAGGCTGCGAAGCCCTCTGCGTTGGTCGTGTCTGCGGAGGCGTACGTCGCCACCGTCTTCAGGTTCTCTTTCAGCGTCTTCATTTATAGTTCTCCATTGTTCTTCGACAGTTCGGTTATCCCTTTGCGGATTGCGTGATGAGGAATAAGGGTAGGCTGGCTACTACCGTGTTGGGAACACGGTGCGGGAATCGAACCCACCTAAACCAAAGTTGAAACCAGCCGAGCACCTCAAGACACAAGATCAAAGAAGGAACAATCGACTTGTCAAAGAGCATACCCCCTTTCGGCGGCGCAGTCACATTAGCATGAGCCGTGCCAACCGTGCGCTCGGAGGACTTTGGACGTAAGACTTCAGACGTAGGCCGGGAGAAAATCGCGATTTCGCGCGGAAATTCACGCTTTTCGCGAACTCACGCCAACCGCGACCCGACCTCAAGATCATTCCGCACCGTAAGTAAAATGAGAGGCTGTTAACCCTCAAAAGGTGGTATGATATGTGTGCTCACGCAATCAACCACAAAAGAAAGGAAAACAGCCATGAGCAAG